>MVZQ01000034.1 GCA_002068435.1 Euryarchaeota archaeon ADurb.BinA087
ATCGGTAACAAACTTGTTGTAGGCAGCTTCAGTAGGACCTTTTGGAACCGTGTAGGGGGAGAACCGGCTTTGCACAATCGAATAGTCGCCGTACGTTCCCACACCCTTGTAAAAGTCCGGGTCATCATTCGGCTCTACTGCAGTAAAGACCTTGTTCAGACCGATATCCCTTAAAGCCTGGGTTTCAACCGGGATCTGTTCGTTCAGGAACGCTGTTACGTAGATAACGTCAGGATTTTTATTTTTGATGCTGGTGAGAACCGTCCGGTAATCGCTCTCGCCCATCTTGAATGCCTCTTCAGCAACAATTTGGATACTGAGGCTGTTATTCGCAATGGTATTTTTTATCGCATCCTGGTGTCCCTTCCCGTAAGGGCTGTCCTGGTAGAGGATGGCAAGTCTTAATGGTCTTTCTGCCGGGAAATTGAACTTTTCATTGATTGCAGGCCTGACCGTATCGTCAAGGAAGAGTGTGATCTGGCTTCCTGAATCATCGCATGTCGGAGCATGGTGGAACATGTAGGTGGTATCTACATCAGTTCTCCGGGTGATAATCGGAGTTGACGCCCCGGTTATGATATAGGGTACCTTGTGTTCAGCCACGATCTGCTGATGGGCGGAGACAACGGCACTTGAAAATCCTCCAACCAGAATATCCACATTATCCTGGGTGATCATGCGGGATACTGCCTTCTGCCCTCCTTCACGTGTGGATTCGTCATCTCCCTGCACAAGGCGGATTGGTATCTTTTTGCCAAGTTCCGCGACATAAACGCCACCATTGGCATTGATCTCGTCGGCTGCCAGCTCTGCAGACTGCCAGATATCCTTTCCAGTCGTGCTTGCAGAACCTGTCATGGATGCCACAACGCCAATTTTCAGTTCTTCCCCTGAAGGTTGTTCGTCCGTACAGCCAGCTATCAGCACAAGGCTGATAAACACAATGAAAATAAGTCCAAGAGTCCTCTTCATGGTTCTCCCGCTCTCTGCTCCTTGCTATGTTATAGCATGACAATATGAGTGGTAGAAAAATAAAGATTGCTATTCGTAACCGACGGTTTCATCAGGGTATTACTGTGGTATCAGAGGGTTCTTTTAAAGATAACCACATTCCATTTCCAGTTCCTGCAAAGACCTGTTCCTGCAAAGAATTTTCAGCTGAACGATGATTCCGGACTGGTTTTGAAGATATTCTCCCGGATATATCGGACTTGTTTTGGAAAAATAACCCTTTTCTGCAGATCAAATCGGGGCAATTATTTAGAATGAGTCCCCAATGTACTGCTTCATGCTTGGATTGCCGGATATAACAGTTATTGTTGTCGGAGGAGCAGTGCTCATAATCTTCTTTCTGCTCATTTTCTGGGCTCTCAGCTGGAAGGAGGCAGGGGTATGATCGCTGAACCAGTTGAGGTACTACTCGTGGCCGTGTACTTTGTGGCCATGATCGCGATCGGGGTCTGGGCTTCAAAGAAGATTCAGAGTATGTCCGATTATGTTGTTGCAGGGAGGACCCTTGGTTTCTGGGTTTTTACGTTCCTGATGATCGGGTCAGTCGCTTCTGGGATGTCGCTTCTGGGGGTCTCGGGACTCGGGTATAAATATGCATGGCCGACAATATGGGAACAGCTTGCCGTACCGCTCTCCATCGGGGTGTGTATCATCTTTTTTGGAGTCAAGCTGTATGCAATATCGAAGAACAGCAATTTTCTGACGGTCCAGGACTATTTTGCCATGCGATACGAGAGTGAAACGGGTTTGCGGGGTCTCTCGGCGATCGCAGGGATAGCAGTGTCCATGATCTACCTTGCCGGCCAGTATACTGCAATCAGCATCGTACTGATGTGGCTTTTTGGAATCCCGCACTGGGCAGCCCTTTTGGCAGGTGCAGCGATCGTGACGGCATATACCGTAATCGGAGGATTGTACGCCGTTGCATGGACAACGCTTGTCCAGGGCTTGATCCTGATCATCGGAGTGGTTATCATGGCGCCGTTCGTTATCGATGCCGCAGGAGGTTTCTCAGCGGTAAACGAATACCTTGGTTCTATTGATCCTACCTCTGTTCTTCCCTGGTCAACTGGCCAGGGGGCGGTGTTCGCCCCTGAATACATTGTATCATTCTTCCTCCTTCTTTCCATAGGACTTGCATGTGCACCGCATGTGATCAACAATGTCCTGGCGGCAAAGGATCCCAACTATTTCAAGTGGACTCCTCTGGTCGCTTTCATCATCTATGGTATTGTCATGTTCCTGCTGAAATTTTCAGGTTTTGCAGGATTTGTCCTGGTAAATGAAGGGATAATCACCCTGCCGGCCGTGAATAACGCTTCTGATTTTATATTTCTGTACGGGGTAAAGCATGCATTCTCATCTCTGATGCTCTGGGGAATTTTTGCTGTCATAGTCCTTGCTGCGGTGATGTCCACCACTGACCGGCTCATGCTTACTATTGGAACCTACTTTTCCTGGGATATCTATAAAAAGATACTCCGGCCGACAGCATCTGATGACAAGGTGCTGAAGGTGAGCAGGATCTCGGTATTCTCGGCAGCAATAATAACCCTCCTTATGGCCCTGAATCCCCCGGATATGCTGGTGTGGCTTATATGGGCCGGTATTGGTATCATGTTTGCTACCTTTGCAGTGCCACTCATGGCCGGATTGTACTGGCGGCGGGCTACCCGCCAGGGGGCACTTGCAGCGATAACACTTGGACTTGGATCTTCCCTTGTTTTTGGCGGCATCAGCTATTTTAAAATAGCCTTACTTCCGGTCCATTTCTCCCTGTATGGCTTTGTCATCGCGCTGGCGTCGATGATTGTGGTGAGTCTGCTCACAAGGGCTCACAGCGAGGAGGTATTAAACAAGACCATGACAGGATGGTACATCCGTAAAGTGGAATGATCCTATCCCGTATTGAAATACCCCTTTTTATCTCCAATTCTTCGTTGAATCCGTCTAAATAAAAATATTCACGTTTATTTGACATGAGCGAAGGCGATCCAGGATGGATGTCCTGCTGAAGTATCATATCGATAATGTATCCTGCGCGTCTTTGGTTAAATTTTTTTCTCGATGGATATAAAAACAAAAAATAACAAAAAATATTTATGGTATTAGTGTATACTAGGGTGTGCCTCAGAGGGGAATACTGGGGATACGTGCAAAGATTTGGCCAGCCGGAAGATCCAAACGGCTTGAAGATCTTCCTGCGACAAAGAGGTCAAATCTCTGGGCCGAACAAATGTTCAGGGAGATCCGATGCAGCACGGAACGGATCCATCCATCATAACGGCATGACGATGGATAGGTGATAAAGACGTTCCCGTTCACTGGGCCGCACAGAGATCTGGAGAACATGATGCTCTGTTACTGTGAATAATCCGGTCAGAACGGCGGAAGTCCGGAACATGAGGAAGACACAGTGCCAGAGGGCCGACCATGTGATCCGCACATAACCTCCTGGGGCACCGTCATTTTCTGGAATGGTTGGGTCAAACGTACTAGAATGTTTGGATCACATACTCAAATCAATACCTTGTATGAGACTTGTGCAATGATGGAGCTATTGAACATTAACACAATGTAGCTCTTAACGCAAGAGCCAGCAAGCTGATACTTAACCTGAATGAAAGAGATAAATCTCATGGTTTATGATTCACAGAAAAGATATCCATCCCGTTTCTCTTGAAATTTTCAGGTGGCATCCTCAGGAGGTCTCAGCCCTGCCTGAATCCAGGCAGGACGTCAACCATTGGACTGAACGTTCATTCGGTGACTTAGTTGGACACTAATACACCTGATATAAAATTGAAAGGATTGCTTATTAAATCTTTTGTATTCTTCCGGATAAAAAATGCTACGGGAAATTTTTTCCGGATCATATCCTGCCCCAGGAGGCTCTTGAAGAGGAGATACCGGGATCCTCCAACTGGATTTTGAAATGTTTTCCCTTCTATTGGTGGCGGATAAATCCTTTGGATAAGAGATCATCAAGCCACCGTTCGAGAAATATCGCAAGTTCGTTTTTTATCTGCAAATTAACCGTGCCGGGTTTGGGATACACCATTTTCCGGACTGAGCGGTCCTGGTATGATGTCGGTTCAGCCACTTTCTTTTTATGGTCAACCCGGATTTCAACATCCGGATCAGAGATCACTGAACCCTCCTCTACCCGGTTCTGAGACAGGGCATAGCAGTCATCAGCGATCCTGTCTATGCACAGTGGTGTAAAAGGCGGCTTTTCGATAACAGCGTATTGCCGGACATCAAAGACACCCATCCTGTTCAGTTTCAGGTAAATTTTTTTATAGATATCTTCCACTTGCATACCTTCTTTATACGCAATTCAGGGAGCGAACCTATAAATATTGCCCCTTATTGCCTGATACTATCCTGGTACGTCCTGATTGCATGAAAGAGCAGGCTGGCTATGCAGGCATTCACCAGGGCCGTTACCGTGATCACTATCGTCATCCTGAAAAGGAAAACCATGGGATCGGAAAATGCAGCAAGAATCCGGGCGCTGCTCATCGAAAGAGCCAGAGCCGTATACGCACCCCCACTCGCAACTGTTGCAGCAAATGCAGCAACGAAGGATGCCACTCTCTTGTGATACTGAAGGGAAAGAAAGGTTATCAGGCAAACGGCAGCACCCAGTGGTTCGGATAATAAAAAAGCAGGATTAACAAGAGACTGGCTGATGAGGGCAGTAATGATACCGCTGAGAAATCCAATCCCTACCACCCCACCAAATGAACGCAGAAATACCATTATGATCACACTGTAGAATGCAACCATCACATTCGGAGTCACCAGTTCTCCGGCCATGACGAGCACAAATCTGAAGATAGTGCCTGCACTAAGCAGAACTGCAATCAGGAACATATCCCGCGAATTCATCTGGATCAGCAATGCCCTGTAACTTCCCAGGATAAGTACCTTGTTGTAGAACCAAGACCTTTCTAGGAATAATAGGGCAGTCAAGAAGCGAGATGCCCTGCGAGAATTCGGATACCGATTCCCACAAGTACGATCCCCCCGGCAATCTCTACTGAACGCCCCAAATGTGCTGCCAGCCGGGACCCTAACAATACACCCAGGAATGAGAATATGAAACTGGTAATGCCGATAATGAGAGCCGGGAGAACAATCCCGGTCGAGAGAAGGGCGAAAGACAACCCAACGCCAAGCGAATCGATGCTTGTCGCGATGGCAAGGATGATCAGGGTTGTCAGGTTAAGATAATTCTGTTCCGGGATTTCTTCACCTATGAAGCCTTCATACATCATCTTTACCCCGATAACGGCAAGGATGAAGAACGCTATCCAGTGATCGATGAAGCCAATCATCGATGCAATCCAGCTTCCTGCCGCCCATCCGGCGAGTGCCATTCCCATCTGGAATCCACCAAAGAACAATCCCATCACTGCAGCGGATAATATCCTTCTTTCCTTGATCACGGTCCCGGCAGCCAGTGAAACGGCAAAACAGTCAATAGCAAGAGCTGTTGCAATGATTGCGACCGTGAGGATTTCCATTATCTTTTGTGTGACATATCACCAGATAAGCCTGTGTAAGTATTAGTTCGAAAATTCCACGGCTGTATGGAGGGAAATGACTTAAATGTAAGAGGAAAAAGTTTTTTAATCGTCTGAAGAGAATACTTGCCATGCTATAACCTGGCAGGGTGAAGTTCTATTCCTGTTTCTGAATATGATGCGGTATATCGGCATTCGATCGATGATCCGGAGACATTCTGGGGCCATGCTGCCGAAGGGATCTCTTGGGAAAAAAAGTGGAATAAAGTTCTATCAAACTCAAGCGGTCCTCATTACCGATGGTTTGAAGGCGCGATCCTCAACACCTGTTATAATTGCCTTGATCTCCATGTGGAGCGGGGAAGAGGCGATCAGACAGCCCTCATTTATGACAGCCCTGTCACTTCTGTGATCAGAAAATTCAGTTACCGTACCCTCAGGGATCTAGTGGCACGGTGCGCCGGAGGACTGATCAGGGAAGGGGTAAGGAAAGGGGACCGGGTAGTCATCTATATGCCCATGATCCCGGAAACAGTCATCGCGATGCTGGCTTGTGCACGGATAGGTGCGATTCATTCTGTGGTATTTGGCGGTTTTGCTGCCCGGGAGCTGGCTGCACGAATCAGAGACGCACAACCCAGGATGATCATTTCAGCATCTTGCGGCATTGAGATCACACGGGTGATCCCGTATAAACCTCTTCTTGATGAAGCAATACAGCTGGCAGAAACCGGTCCTTTGCGATGTGTCATTTATCAGCGCCATCAGCTCCTCGCATCCCTTGTTGAAGGGAGGGATATTTCATGGGATCAGTTGATGGATAATGATCAGCCTGCATCATGCGTTCCTTGTAAAGCGACAGATCCCCTCTACATCCTCTACACTTCAGGGACCACAGGTGTCCCAAAGGGGGTGGTGCGGGATAACGGCGGGCATCTCGTCGCACTCAAATGGAGTATGCCACATATATACGGGATGAAACCTGGAGAGATCTTCTGGGCAGCGTCAGATGTTGGGTGGGTGGTAGGGCATTCGTATATTGTCTATGCTCCCCTTGCATATGGCTGTACAACCATCCTCTATGAAGGAAAATCGGTGGGAACCCCTGATCCCGGGGCATTCTGGAGGGTGATTGCAGAGCATGGAGTACACGTGCTCTTCACCGCCCCGACTGCTTTTCGTGCAATCAAGAGGGAGGACCCGGACGGTATGCACATTAAAAAATACGATCTGTCAAAGTTCCGGATGCTCTTTCTTGCCGGGGAGCGATGCGATCCGGATACTCTCTTATGGGCAGAAAAGAGGCTGAATGTACCGGTAGTTGATCATTGGTGGCAGACGGAAACAGGCTGGGCGATAGGGGCCAACACGGCAGGTCTGGGACTGCTGCCGATAAAGCCGGGTTCCTGTACCAAACCAGTACCGGGATATGATGTACGGATATTAGATGATCATGGTGAGGAACTTCCCCCTTCCCAGATTGGAAACATCGTGATACGGCTCCCCCTTCCGCCCGGCTGCCTCACTACACTCTGGAATAATGAGCGTGACTTCTCTATCACTTATTTGGCTGAATACCCAGGTTATTATCTTACAGGGGATGCAGGTTTCATTGATAACGATGGGTATCTCTGGATTATGGGCCGTATTGACGACATCATCAATACGGCAGGGCATCGGCTCTCAACAGGGGCAATGGAAGAGGTGCTTGCATCCCATCAGGATGTAGCCGAATGTGCAGTGACGGGAGTTGCCGATGAAGTGAAGGGGGAGATTCCAATCGGATTTGTAGTTCTCAAAACGGGTGTGATTCGTGATCCCTCCGGTATCGAACAGGAACTGATCCGCCTCGTTCGGGAACGGATTGGGCCTATAGCATCGTTCAAGATAGCCATCGTGGTCAGAAGGCTCCCAAAAACACGATCAGGAAAGATACTTCGGGGGACCATGAAAAAAATTGCAGATGGAACCGAATACCGGGTGCCGGCAACCATTGATGACCCCACCATTCTCGATGAGATAAAAGAGAGCCTTGCAACAAAGGGATACCCGAAAACAACCAGATAATCTGATAACAAAGAACAATTATCTTTTTAAAATCCCCTACTCCTGATAAAAAGGGGATTATTTTTCCGACACCTTCAATTGAGGCTGTAAATAGTAGAGGTAAGAATTGTGGCAAATGAAACCCATAAAATATAGGGAACGAGAAGCCAGGCAGCAGCTTTCCGGACAGGATAAAAAAGAATCATCGTTGCAACAATCGAGATCCAGAGGATGAGGATGACGAGGAGGCCGAAAAAGGTCGACTCCAGGCCGAAGAACGCATATGACCAGAGGATGTTCAGGATCAGCTGGATGGCGAAAATAAGAAGAGGAATACGAACATCGCGTCCTTTCATTCCTTCCATGATTACAAGATACAGGGAGATCCCCATAAGAATATACAAAAGGGTCCAGACTGGTGCAAAAATCCAAGACGGGGGATTGAATGCTGGTTTTATGAGTGTCGAATACCATGAGCCGGGCCCGGTAGTGGTGAAAAGTGATCCCAGCAAACCAGCACAATTACAGAGCAGGACCGAGCCGATTAGGATAGCTCCTGCCTTTGTTTTGGATACGCTCTCTTGCATAGGATATCCTCCTGTGTAATGCCAGATAATAGTAACTTAAAAAAAATTTCCTTTTTCAGATCCAGGGGGAAGAATGAATAAAAAAATCGTGTCCGCTTCTGGTGGAAATACGAGAACGGAGGGTCTATGGGAATTCTTACTACATCCATCCAATGGCAGGCTGATCTGAACGTTCATGGCCGGCAAAATACCAGGAAGCGGCCCGGATTCCTTTGGGAGGAGAGAGCATTGTTCCTGGTCCTTTGGCATACGTTAAATGCATCTTGGGTCTAACAGCTGTGGGAAACCAATGGCACTGGGGAACGTAAGGATTGGGCTTGTCCAGACCAGGGTATCTGCAGATGTGGAAGAGAACCTGTCACGCACTCTCGCATTTTGCCGAAAAGCTGCCGAGGAGGGAGCCCGGATCATATGTCTCCAGGAACTCTTCAGGACACCCTATTTCCCACAGGAAGAATACAGCGATGCTACCCCCTATGCAGAACCAGTCCCGGGAGAGACCACCACCAGATTTGCAGAGTTTGCCAGATCCTTCAATGTCACTGTCATTGTCCCCCTTTTCGAAAAAGGCGATGGGGGAAGGTATTACAACTCAGCGGTGGTGATCGATGAGAATGGGGCGATCATGCCTCCTTATCGGAAAGTGCATATCCCCCATGATCCCCTCTTTTATGAACAAAATTACTTTTCAGGAGGAGATGCATTCAGGATCTATTCCTGCGGACCAGTAAAGTGTGCAGTCCTGATCTGCTATGATCAGTGGTTCCCGGAAGCGGCACGGGCGGTAACCCTCATGGGTGCCGATGTTATCTTTTACCCGACCGCAATCGGATGGATGAAGGGCCTTTCAGACCCTGCAGAAGGGGACTGGCGGGTTGCCTGGGAGACGGTCCAGCGGGGGCATGCAATCTCCAACGGGGTATACGTCGCTGCCGTCAACCGGTGGGGAACTGAGGGAGATCTTACCTTCTGGGGAAGTTCATTTGTCTCCGACTCATTCGGAAAGGTCCTTGTCCGGGCAGGTAGCAACCGTGACGAAGTGGTCATAACAGACATATCTCTTGACCTGAATGAGATGGTTCGGTCCGGGTGGGGTTTTCTCAGGAACCGGAGACCAGAAATGTACGGGATTCTTACCCGGGGGAAGTGAGGGTGCCAGTATCTGATGGGCTTGTAGATGCGACTCCTCATTCTCTGGGATTCCGGATGCCCGCAGAATGGGAACACCAGGAGGGGGTGTGGCTCTCCTGGCCAAAGGACCAGGACACCTTCCCGGATCTCATCGCAGTTGAACAGGCATACATTCGGATAATCGGAGAGATATCCCGCTATGAAAACGTCCACCTGCTCGTTAGTAATGAAGATATTGCGCACTATGTATCGGATATTTTCAGAGATGAGCGAATAAAAACCGAACATCTGAAATTGCACCAGATAGACTATGCCGATGTCTGGTTCAGGGATTATGGCCCGAGTTTTATTACGCGGCGCAGAGATTCATCCCTGGCCATGGTGGACTGGACATTCAATGCATGGGGTAATAAATACCCGGGCCTGCTCCAGGATGACCGCATTCCCTCAGTAATGAATGAAGAACTCAACATACCACGATTTATTCCTGGCATCGTACTGGAAGGTGGATCAATCGATGTGAACGGATGCGGCACCGTACTCACCACCGAACAGTGCCTCCTCCATCCGAATCGCAATCCCGGTCTTGATCAGAGCAGGATCTCGTGGTACCTCAGGGAATACCTGGGTTGCTGCCATGTCATCTGGCTTAAAGACGGGATTGTGGGGGATGATACCGATGGGCACATCGATGATATCGCCCGGTTTGTGAGTACTACAACAGTCATCTGTGCACTGGAGGAAGATCCGGGGGATGAAAATTATACCCCCCTGAGGGAGAATTACCAGATACTCCGGCAGGCAACCGATCAGGACGGCACCCCACTCACCATCATTCCCCTGCCTATGCCCGGTGAGGTCTGGGATGACAACCGGCTCCCTGCAAGTTATGCCAACTTTCTTGTCACGAATCAGGTCGTTCTCTTTCCATCATTCGGGGATCCGAATGATCAGATTGCAGAGAAAGTCCTGAAGGGAGTATTCCCCGGAAGGGAGGTAACAGGAATTGATGCAAGGGAACTTGTACGAGGCCTTGGAACAATCCACTGTATCAGCCAGCAGCAGCCTGAATCCTCAAAGAGAGAATAATGTGAAAGGATGATGGCGGACCCTCACCTGGAAAATCGTTGGCACCACCCTCCATGGAAATATTCAGTTTCCAGAGGGAGGGATCACAGAAGAGAAGGTCTGATAGATGCATTTCATGGGAAAATTGAATATCAAACCAGGATACCACCAATGAATATTGCCTGTTTATCCTTTCCACCCCCATGACTTTTTTTGGGTACTTGCATTGAAATGGGAGAGCGATCCAAAGTACAACACCGGACTGCAGGTTTGAGAAGAATGGAGGCCATAGAACCAGGAAGGATATTATTCAGAGATCCCTTGTCAATCGATGTTGACCTGGATGGTATCCGGAGGGTCGATATGCACTGTCACACCAATCACTCAGATGCACCGGTGAGTGTATCTGATGCTCTCCGCGAAGCACGGATGAAGGGGATAGGGATCGCCATAACCGATCACAATCAGGTGAGTGGCTGCATTCAGGCAGTAAAGGATTCAAGCCGCACCATGGTCATTCCCGGAATCGAAGTGAGTGCCCTTGACGGCCCGCACATCCTTATATATTTTTATAAGACCGGGGATTTACAGGAGTTCTACAGGACCTCAATTGAAAAGAAAAAACAGAAGAGCCCTTATCTGGCAATCCGGGCATCCACCTCGGAAATCCTGGATCAGGCATCAGGGTATCCCTGCATCTGCAGCGCTGCACATCCTTATGGATACCTGTTATTCAACAAAGGTATCGGGCGGTGTGTTGAAAAGGAGTACCTTCCAGAAAGGTTGATTTCCCGATTTGATGCATTGGAAGTAATAAGTGGCGGCATGCAAAGATACCAGAACCTGAGGGCTGTGCAACTGGCCGGGGCATATGGGCTGGGGATCACTGGAGGATCAGACGCACATCTCCTGAGAGACTACGGGCGTGTTCTCACCTATGCTCCATCTGACAATGTGGAAGAATTTCTCGATGCCGTGACCCATCATCGTAATTTTGTTATCGGGGAGGAGAAAAACCTTTTAGATAAATGCCTTATGAGTGCCCTTATCACCCCGCAATACCTCCCTTACCTCATCCCTTCGATCGTCATTCATTATGAACAGAATATCCCACGAGTCAAAAGATTTTTCATGAGAAATCCAGAGAGTAAGGAACAAAAGCCATGATCACCTCTGCCAGAGAAGGCGCAGAAAATTGACGTATAATCCGTACCCTTATCCAGGATCAACGCTCTCTCGGGTAGGGGAGGCGTATGACTGAAGATCCCATTACCCGGCTCCATGATCTCGTGAGACGGTATACTACGGCCTCAGTGTTGCCCGATATTGGTTCGTACCGGCCGATAACCGGTCAAAAGCCAGGTCAGTGTATATTCCGGGGCTGCACTGAACCGATTGCTTGGGAGGATGCAAGGGGGGGAAATTTCCTTTGCGAGGGACATTATCTCGTCATGAAGCAATGGTTTGCTGATGCCCGCAAGGGACTGATGCCGGGGAGCGCTGCAGCTCTCTTTTCACAAGATCCTGAATCACGATAATCTCAGGCACATTTTTTATAATAAACGTTGACAGAGCCTCTAAATCATGGTAAGGCCAATGAATTAGGCTGATAATATATGATGTCCAGACTTTGCATCCTCTTCCTTGTCGCAGTCCTGGTAGTTCTATCCGGTTGTGTGAATCCGGACGCCAGGCCAGACCTTTCCTTAGAAGAACAGGAAATGTTACAGGAACATATTCATGAATTTATGGAGAACCCTGGTTACACCATCAATATGAGCAATATTACGGAACAAGAGGGGCTTCTTCTCATAATGACCAATGACACTTTGTTTTTCATCAATCCTGTGAATTATTCAGTATCACGCGCTGAATTTTCAGGTCAGAATGCGATCCTTTCAGTGACCAACACTACCCTCCATGGACGTGCTATTGATGGGATCCAATCGTTTTTCCAGGATGAGTCATTCAATCCGGAGATCACGAGGATACGTTATCATGATGACCGGTATGAGATTGAAGGCCCGGGGATGTTTTTCAGGGTGAATGCAACAACCGGAGCCATGATCTCTTTCCGGCTTATCGGGAATGAATCGGTTCAGGCTCTGAATGGAAGTGAGCAATATGCAGAGGCGCGGGAAGCATTAACCCGCACAGTATGAACTTTTTTAATTCCCCTCAGGAACTGGAACGATATCCTCTTTGGGGGACCTGATCAGATCAGGAAGACCCAGATTCCGGCGGATCTGATCCAGAAATCAGATCCGCGAGAATCCGGGCACCCTCGAACCCGACGGTCCGCTGGCTGCCGTGCATCACATCGATAATCCGGATCCCAAGGAGGGTGGCAAGAGGACGTTCCAACATCCCGCCCAGGATTAGGTCAATCTTCTGTCCGACCAGTGCTTCGTGAATTGCCTGATGATCTGGTTCAATGAGAATCAGGCAGTCCTTTCCTGCAGCCTCTTTTATCTGATCGAATGAGGGGGGCGGGAAGTCCAGAACGATGAGGGATGGCAGGCAGGAGAGATCGCCGAGAAACCGTGAGAGCGCGATGGCACGGGTTGGCCCTGAAAAGATGGCGATACGGAGTGAGGAATGGGGTAGAGGAAGGTCCGCATCACTTCTCTGATCTCCCTCATTATGAGGAAGTAAAAGCGCTGTCCTGATCTTTTCCAGAAAGGTTTTGGTTGCTCTTCCCCCGACAGGAAGGTCACACTGTACATAGGGGGTACCAAATTTTTCGAAGAGGACATGGGCGGCATCCCTCCCCGATGCTTCGCAGACCACCACATTCAGGGAAACGTCCCCCATGCGAAGGAGCTGATCCTTCCGGAGCCCTGCCGTGAGTACGGCATTGACTGAGATCCCCGATCTGGCAAGAATTTCCTGGATTTCCTGAAGATCAG
Source organism: Euryarchaeota archaeon ADurb.BinA087 (assembly GCA_002068435.1). Taxonomy (GTDB): domain Archaea; phylum Halobacteriota; class Methanomicrobia; order Methanomicrobiales; family Methanospirillaceae; genus UBA9949. The sequence goes on from MVZQ01000034.1 coordinate 13,285, forward strand.
GCCCGGACCGGAGCACCCCGATCAGGTTGATCGTGAAGGGGAGTGATTCCCCGGTTTTTTCTGCAAGGGTTGATGCAATACGCGCAAGGGTGTGCTTATAGCCTCCTGCGTGATCCCCTTCAAAGCCACCTGATTCAATGGCGATCGCCCGTGACCTGATGGATGCACCACTTACGGCAGCATTCACATCCTCGCCTATGATTCCTGATGCACAGCAGGAGAGTACAAAAAGAAAATCGGGATGAAATATTCCGTCAAGCTCGGTTATTGCCCTAGTGAGTTTCTCCTCAGCGCCAAAAATAACATCGTGCTCATCGAGGCACGTAGAAAATATCTCGCTTGGCCGGTCACCCCTGAGACCAAGGATATAATTAATGTGGTAAACGCATCCCTTTGGACCATGAACAAGGATAATGGCATTTTTTATCGTCGAGAGCGCTTTAATGGTACCGAACAGCTGGCAGGTGCTCCTCGGAACCCGGAATGCCGTTTCGGACATTATTGCACCCTCTTTCACTGGAAGATGATATCCCTGCCGGATCAAAAAAACCTGTAGTGCTGCCTGATTCCTGACAGGTTATTTTGAGGTGCATTCCGGATCCTCCCCACCCAAGTGAACCATCGCTATGATTGGAAATGCTGATAGGTTATTTTAAGGTGCATCCCGGTCCTCCTCACCCAAGTGAACCCATCGCTATGATTGGAAATAGTGCTCTCTACTGGTGGTTGGCAGGGTTCTCCCTTCATCTAGTGATACATAAAGTCCCTTCCTACAGGAGACTGCCAACTCCCATTGCTACTGCAATTCCTGCAAAAAGGAGACCTATTGCTTTCCTGAGTATCCGCTCAGGAGCTCTCGGGGCAAAGTATGCCCCGGTATATCCCCCGATGAGAGCTCCTGCGGAGAACAAAACTACGTAGGTGGTCTCAACATGGCCAAGTATGGCATGGATCCCACCCCCTGTCATTGAAGTAAAGAGGACCACGAGGGTGGAGGTTGCCGTGGCAAAATGGACCGGCATCCCGGCGGTTACCAGCGCGGGCACATTGATCACCCCCCCTCCAATTCCAACCAGACCGCTCGCAAGGCCGGACATCAATCCCCATACGAGATAATGAAGATAATAGATCCTGTGCCTCACCCTCAAAGAGAAACTGTCGTTGCAGACCTCGTCACAGGAAGGCCCTGCAGTAACCGGCCAGACAAGGGGGAAGGAAGGGAAGAGCAGCTTTAGTGAAAGGAAACCGACTATCAGGGAGAAGAGGACGCTTAGGAGAGTGCCTGGCACGAAAACGGTAGCATATGCTCCAATCATGGCACCGGTCATTCCCGGAACTATCAGGCAGAGCGTACTGCGGAAGAAGATCCGTCCCTGTCGCAGGTAAGATACTGAAGCAGCAAGAGTGGTAAAGATGATAACAACGAGGCTTGTTCCGACAGCCTCTGCGGGGGCAAGCCCGAAGATCAGAGTGAGGATTGGGACATAGAGAAAACCACCGCCCACTCCGGCCATCGCTGCAATAAAGGCAGTAGCAAGGGCAAGCACGATAGCAGCAATGGCAAGGAGGGGGGACATGATGAATTCACTTCTGAGAGGGTTTTCGGTCAGAGACCGGAGTGATGGGAGATGCTTTCTCTGGTTTGATTGGTATTCCTTTCATTCTGTATCACCAGACCCGCCGATCAAAACCCTTCAGCTCCATTAAACGACGGGCCCTTTCATGATATTCGATTGCCTCGTTGTCCCTGCGAAACCTCGATAGCAGGAGACAGATATTATTCAGGGCAGTAATATCCTCGGGATCGAGTCTGATGGCTTCTTCAAACGCTTCAAGCGCTTCCTGATACCGCTCAAGACCGACAAGGGTTACTCCGCGGTTGGCATGCACAACAGAGACCCCGGGGTTGATCCTGATACATGCATCGTATGATGACAATGATTCTTCGAATCTCCCAAGGTCAGCAAGGCAGACTCCCCGGTTGTAGAGGGCTTTCGGATATGTGGGGGCGAGGGCGAGGGCTTTTTCGTACGCTGCAACCGCTTTCTCCGGATCATGTGCATGGTAAGCACAATTCCCCCGGATGAACCATGCTTCCGTATGTGCCGGATCTAATGACAAAGCCATGTCGAGGCATTCGATCGCGAGGGATGTCCTGGAAAGGTAATACAGCGTGAGCCCGCGCACAAACCAGGCATCGGAAAACCGCGGAGCACGGCATATTGCTACTTCACAACACCTGAGAGCGTCTGAAAAGAGACCAATCCTGTCAAGCGTCAGGGCTCTTTTCACCAGGACTTCAGGACGTGAAAAGCTGGTTTCAGATACCTGATCAAAGAGGGTGAGTGCTTCCTGATACCTGCCCTCAGCAGCAAGACCTGCCGCATCTGAAAGAATGATGGCCGCGTCCTCCCCCTGTTTGGGAGGATCAATCCTGCTATTGTTCACTGGTTGTTTCCCAGTGTGGACTTTGCCGGATCACCGGAAATAATTATTTGTTCTTGCGTTCCGTCAAACGGTTGTTTTTTCATTTCCTGGAAAGGGAGTCGCAGGTACTGCCATTCCCTGCGATTCCTACCGAAGGTTTCGTGGGGATATGACGAAGTGTCATCCGGAAACATCAGGAGAAAAGAGACAATGCTTCAGTAAGGTCGCCAAAATCCCTATTCTCCCCCTTTCGAATAATTGCATACCCCTTCATCCATCAGAAACCGGTACTATCAACTGTTCATCTGTATTCCAGCAACTTTGAGAAAAAAAGATTCAGCCTCGTATCACGGTTCGAGCTGGTATTCCACCGTCTCCCGAGCAAGGAAGTATCCGAGTATGGTCCTGATAACCACCACCACTGCCAGAAGGATGATCTCTTCCTGCGTGGGTGCAATAAGCGTGGTGAGGACATCAGATGCGATGAAAAATTCAAGACCGAATACAATCTTGCTGGTAAATTCGCGCCTGATGAGATTGTAGCTGTAGGGACGCCTGAACACCTCCCTGAGAACCACTTTGATGGCGGCAACAACTCCCCCGTACCCGATCAGCACGGCCCCGACAAGGGAGAAGAATAACGCGAGAATTTTTATCGCATCAGTATAAAAGACAAGGTCCATCACGGGTTCTCCCTATATTCCCTCTCATTTCCTCTCATATAAACCCGTCCAAAACCTATGGTCTAGCCATCGGGTGAATTTTAATTTCAGCCTGGACTGGGGAAGAGATTGGAGAGATCTCTCTCCTTAATAAGACAGTTCCATTTCCTGGATGGATCTTTCGTCAATAGGGGAGATCAATGTGCGGATTGGCCGGATCCAGGTCTCATTCCAAAAAATCATGAAGGTATCTCCAGGTAAATCGTTATTGGGATGGGGTGAAATAATAGGCATGAGATTAAGAATGGATAGACAGGAATGATAGAAGTAACCGAGGATGATTTTAATCCGGGAGAGCATATCGAGGCCGCCCGGACCCGTCAGACTGGGGGAATAGTCACCTTCACCGGCATTGTCAGGGATGATGATATCACATCGATGGATCTTGAAGCATACAGGGAGGTAGCCCTGGAAGAGCTGACCCTCATCCGGGACCGGGCAATGGCTCTGTTTCAAGTCAACTCGATCGACATTGTCCATCGCATCGGAAGACTCCAGGTGGGCGATCATATTGTGATGATAGTGGTCGGATCCCCCCACCGGAAATCAGCGTTCCAGGCATGCGAGTACATCATTGACAAAATCAAGGAGAGTGTCCCCATCTGGAAAAAGGAGCATATGGAGGAAGGTTCCCGATGGGTTCCGGGTGAGCACCATCCTGGAAGTGGCTGACCTTTCTGATGTATTCTTATATCAGGCGTTTCAGGGAGGGGGATTATTCCGGGATCTGTCACCTTGAGATACAGGAAAAGGGTGCCACGTACCCTTCTTCCGTCTTCATCCGGCAGGCATCAATATTATACCCTTCGACATTTCTGGTCGCAGAACTGAATGGAACCCTGGCAGGATACTGTATTGGTGCGTTCTGTGAAGGTGGACGTTCAGGGGCATGGATCCTTCGTCTCAGAGTAGCCCCACCCTGTCGCCGGAGGCGAATAGGTTCGGATCTTGTCACGACTCTGCTTGACATCTTTTTACAGAGGGGTGTTGCAGATGTGTATCTCTCCGTGTCACCAGAGAATTATGCTGCACGGAATCTTTATCACACATTAGGATTCAGAGGGATCTCTTTTCAGAAAGGATATTTTGGTGATGGTGAGGATCGAATCATCATGGCAGCTCAGCTCAACCACGGTCAGGAATGATATCACTTCAAAAGAGTTCTTCGAAAGGAGAGAGGGACAGGGAGAAGATCCTCACGTCGTTCTTATTCCATTTTTTTTACAGTTCTAAAAATAAGGTTATTTTTTCCGGAGGAAAAATATCATTGCCACCGCAGCAGCGGAAAGCGTGAGAATACCGATGTTTATTGGTGTCGCCGCAGGTCCAAGTGCTGCCTGGATCTGAACCGCTTCTCCTGGAGCTATCGTAAACGCAGTAGAATAGTCAGTGTATCCCGCAAGCCGGATCAGGAGGGTATGGTTTCCTGCAGTCACAGAAGGAACTGACAGGGGAGTGATACCTATACAAGCATTATCGAGAAAGACATTCGCACCCTGGGGATCTGAATTGACCAGAAGGCTCCCACTCTGTGACGGGTTTGTTGCCAGAACCAGGTCAGCGTCAACTATCCGGATCTGCCCGGCTTCCACCTCAACCTGTACGGTAAAATCCTGGTAGTTCTGGAGCTCCAGACGGATGGTATGCAATCCCGGAAGAAGACCTGTCAGATCGAGGGCATCATCAGGCATGGTATTCCCCACATATACCTCATCATTGAAGACAGCTGCACCCGGGGGATTTGACGAGACGAGGATATCGCCGGTTGTTGGAGCGGAAGCAACCTCGAGCCGGGCATCGATGAATGCAACAGAGTTCTCCGGGATGTCAACTGTTCCAAGCCAGTCCTGATATCCTGCCAGCCTGAGTGTCACGAAATGTTCTCCTGCTGCAAGGTTTCCCACGGTTGTGGCCGTTGATCCGCTGTAGAATCCGTCAATGTAGATATCTGCTCCTCCAGGATTACTTTTCACCTGGAGTGCACCTATCCGTGAGAGCGGTAATAGGGATGCATCAACGGTGATAGTACTCCCGGGAGGTACGTTCACAATAGTGAGGTAGGGTTGGAATCCCGACAGAAAAGCGCGGACAACATGGCTGCCGGAGGGGATATCGCCGTAGGTCCACGGGGCTTGTTGCCCTCCCGTTCCGTCAATAGTTACAAGGGCACCAGCCGGAGAGGTGGTGACAATAAGCGTGCCCCTCTCGGTGCTTGGTTCTAACACGGCATTGACCGCGAACGTCTGTCCC
>MVZQ01000035.1 GCA_002068435.1 Euryarchaeota archaeon ADurb.BinA087
AGAAGAACAGCCGGAATTGTTCCCCTCAGCCGTGGTGGGGATTGCAATATCCGGGATTCCGCTTGCGACCCTGATAGCGGTATCCGAGGATGTACGGCTTGCAATCTATTATCCGTCAAAGCAGAGTACCCATGATCCCCCCGTCGGGTCAATCAGCGGCAACTTTGCCCCGATTTCCGGGGAACGCTGCCTGATCGTGGACGATGTGATCACCTCAGGGAATACGATGCATGAAGTGGTCCACTATGTCCGCAAACATGGAGGCAATCCGGTTGCCGTGCTCGTGATCTTTGACAAGCGCGGGATCAGGGACGTGGATGGGGTGCCGGTTTATTCGCTCTTCAGGATCTCCAGACTCGACTGATACCTCTCTCTTTTCATTCACCTCTTATGGATTGTTTTATATAGAAGTTCAATTCCATCTTTTACCACATTGGAGGATAACCTATGCTTGGAGGACAACCGATAATTATTCTCAAGGAGAATGTCGAGCGCAACCGTGGACAGGAGGCCCAGCGTTCGAACATCGCCGCTGCAAAAGCCATCGCAAGTGCCGTTCGCACCACGCTTGGTCCGCGGGGGATGGACAAGATGCTCGTCTCAGGAACGGGGGATGTGACCATCACCAATGACGGTGCCACTATCCTTACCGACATCGCCGTCCAGCACCCGGGCGCCAAGATGGTGATCGAGGTCGCCAGGGCCCAGGACGATGAGGTCGGCGACGGCACTACCACCGCGGTCGTTCTCGTGGGAGCACTGATGGAGCAGGCTGAACAGCTCATCGCCAAGAAGATTCATCCCACCGTTATTGGGCAGGGATACCGGATGGGTATGGAGAAAGCCCTCGAGATTATTGACGATCTCTCCATCACTATCGATCCCTTTGACCGCAATATCCTCCTCAAGATCGCCGATACTGCGATGACCGGAAAATCGATAGAATCCGTGAAGGGAAAACTCGATGGCATCGTCGTCGATTCAGTGATGCTGATCGCCGAAAAGAAGGACGGGAAAATCACTGTCGATGATGACAATGTGACCATCAAGAAGCAGGCCGGGCATGCAATGGATGACGCCGAACTGGTCCAGGGGATTGTCCTTGACAAGACCCGGTTTACGGAGGATATGCCACGCAAGGTGACGGGAGCAAAGGTCGCACTTGTTGCAAGCCCGATGGAGATTGTGAAAACCCAGGTCAAGGCGAAGATCAAGATCAGCAGCAGCGACCAGATGAGTGCCTTCTCAGCGCAGGAACGCGACGCACTGAAGAAGCTGGCCGATGCGGTGATTGACAGCGGGGCAAATGTCCTCTTCTGCCAGAAGGGGATCGCCGATGCAGTGGGCTACTACCTTGCCCGTGCCGGGGTCCTTGCCGTCGAGGATGTTCCTGAAAAGGACATGAAGTTTGCCGCCCTCGCCCTCAATGCAGAGATCGTCAACAAACCCGGGGAACTCACCAAGAAGAGCCTTGGATCTGCCGCGATGGTAGAGCAGGTCGAGAATGCCGACCTCATCAAGGTCTCCGGGTGCAAGAACCCGAAGGCAGTTACGATCCTCCTTCGGGGCTCAACCGAGTACCTCCTCGATGAACTTGAGCGTGCCGTAGTGGACGGTACACGGGTAGTTGAGGATGCGATGGAAGACGGGAAGCTCCTTGTCGGAGGAGGCGCAGTTGAGACCGAGCTCCTCATGAAGCTCCATGAATATGCCGGGACGGTCGGGGGACGGGTTCAGCTCGCCATCGAGGCGTACGCAGCATCCTTTGAGATCATCCCGACCACCCTTGCGGAGAACTCAGGATTCAACCAGCTCGACAAACTGGTCGAACTGAAGGCAGCCCATGCAAAAGGGAAGAAGCATGCAGGGCTCAATGTCTATACCGGGAAGATCATTGACATGTTCAAGGAGGGTGTCGTTGAGCCCCACCGGTCCAAGCGCCAGTCCATCCAGAGTTCGGCAGAAGCGGCAGTGCTCCTGCTCAGGGTCGATGATATGATGATCACCCAGGAGAAGTCACCCGGCTCCGCGGGGGCATAACCTTCCTCTCTTTTCGATACACTCTTTTACCAGATACAGACGATCTCGACCTGGCCTTCCCGAATCTCGCTGTCCTGCGGAATACTGGTTCCCCGGAAAAAGATCAATACGGTATCCGGATTGATCCCGAACGAGAGGAGTGCCTTTTCGTAGGTATCCCCTTCCAAGCCCGTGTATACCCTGACCTCATCGTCCGGCAGGAGCTTCATCCAGCATTGTATCGCCATTCGATACCATTATACGGCTTCCGAAGAAAAATATCTGGTCCCTGTGCCGAGGTAGTCTAGCCCGGAAAGGCGATGGTCTCGAAAACCATTGGCGCCCTGCGCCTCGGGAGTTCAAATCTCCCCCTCGGCGTATCGGATCTTCTCTTCAAGCCTTTATCGAACAAAGACCCTTGCCCTCAATGATCTGTTCTTGTCCCTCTCCTCTCTTCCCAGACAATCCCGCAGAACAGAGATCCATAAAGATTACTCCTCCCCCTGCCCCGACATCATAAACAGAAATTGGTACAAATGAGCCTATATGCACTGAAAAAAGCCTATAATACAGAAGCCCTTCCTATCTTTCTGCATGAAAGGAACAATACTCGTTATCCTCCTTCTGACGGCAGTTGCCCTCCTGGTATCCGGCTGCACCGATTCTTCAGCACCACCGGAATCCCTGACATCTGTCACGACACTACCTCTGACTTCTCCTGTCGTCACTCCTGCGATAACACAGGCAATTCCCGATTACCTGACGGGGCCCATGCCCGGGGACAAATCGGTGGCAATCAGTGTCGACCGGAGTGCCGTGAACCCGAACATCACGATCATCTTCCGCGGGGGAGCCGGGATCAACTTCGTGGCGACGATGGATACCATCCTCACCCGGTCGGATGGGGTTGTCATGCAGGACAGTCTCTCAAGGCCCAGGGTCAATGACCAGATCACCATGATCGGGACAAAGGAGGTTTCGGAAACAAGAGCTGACCAGCTCCAGGTGTTCATCACGCTCGTGACCGGTGACAAGTACCTGATCTATGACCAGACCCTCCCCTATAAGAGCCGGGGTTAGGTCCATTTTTTTGGGATGGTATCCCGATCCAGCAGCGGGGAAAGAACCACTTGGGGGATCCCCACGTGCCTGATTGAGGTGCCCCGTGCCCTGCCCTGCTCCCGGGATAAAGGGTATCCCGGTCCCGTTCCGAAAGAAGATCAACCGGTTTTCAGGGGATGCCTTCCCTCAGTGAAGGCCGTGACAAAGCCCGCTTTGCCCTCTTCTCCTTTATCCCGACCCCTTCAAATGTTGCAACCAGCCGCTCCCCCTCATACACCCTGACGACAAAAAGCGAGTGGTCCACTGTCTCGGATACCTGCTCGGCAACTGCCTCGAGGTCGCCCTTTGCCGGTGAGAGGTAGGTGATTGTTGCAGCGATGGCCACCTGGCGGACAGGTCCGGTGTTTGCGGCAAGGCCGAACGCCTGGTCGGCGAGGGTGAAGATTGCCCCCCCATGCACGACGCCATTCGGATTCCTCTTCCCCTCTGCGGTCATGGCTATCCGTGCTCCTCCCGGCCAGGTCTCCCTGACCGCCATCCCGAGGAGCCGGGCACATTCGCAGTGGTCGAAGAGGGCGACCATATCCTCGGTTTCCTGCTGACCGGCATCTCCCTGCTTCATCAGGAGATCAAGAGCCGGTGCTCTACATATGCATTCTGGAATGAAGCGGGGGGGCACGAGTGGGCAGTATACCATCCCTCCTTCAGGTTGGAGTACCCTGCCCTTTCCCAGTACTCTCCCTATTTTTTATACTCCCTCTTGCTGTAGGAATGCTTCTCGGAGTCTCCTCCATGAGCAACAATATACACCCATTCATAGAGTGACTTTAAGGTCCCGTACTGCTCGTACCTCCGCATCGAGAAGATGACTCTCATCCGGTTCTCGAACTTTACCCTGCCGAGATTCTTCATCCGTTTCGCAATTTCGAGGTCATCACCGGCATCAACGGTATGGTACATCCCCCCCGAAAAGAAGGCATCTTTCCTGAACGCAGTGTTGCACCCGAGGGTATAATAAAAAAGGCGGGTGTAATAGCCGAACCGTGAAAAATTGTTGGCAAGGGCGAGGAAGAGATGGTTTTTCAGCCCGCCTTCCATCGGGATGACCGGTCCATAGATCTGGACAATTCCGGGATCCCGTTCAAATGCTTCGCTGATGACGGAGAGCCACCCGGGGGGGATGATACAGTCGGCATCCGTTGTGGCAATGATCGCCCCCCTGGCTTTTTGTGCACCATCGTTCCTGGCCCCCCCTACCTTCTTTGAGGTCTGGATGAACACGAGATCGGCATACGCTCCGGCAATCTCACGGGTCTGGTCTTTGGATCCGCCGTCTACTACGATAATTTCATAGGAATCACGGGGGAGGGTCTGGCGGGCCAGGGATTCGAGGCATTTCCCGATATTCTGCTCTTCGTTGTAGGCAGGGACTATGACTGATATCATGTGCCAGCCAGCTCCCTATAGAGTGCAAGATGCTTTTGTGCCGAGTTCCTGATATCATACCCGGCAGAAAACGGACGGGCTTCTGAAGCGTATCGCGAAAGAAGGGGGGTATCCCCGAGGTGGGCCGCTGCCTCTTCACGGGTCCTGAAGTAGAGGACCGCGTCACTGAATATGTCCCTGAATTCGGGGATATCCCGGGCGATGACAGGAAGGCCGCAGGAGAGGGCCTCGAGGATCACGAGCCCGAACGTCTCGGCAAAAGAGGGCATCAGGAAGATATCCGCCGCACTGTAGGCCGAGACGATATCCTCCACATACCCCGGAAAGATCAGGTTGCTGCCACAGCGGCGTTTCAGCCTGCGTATCCGGATCCAGTCCTTGGAGAGTGCCCCGTAGGGAAATCCGCCCATCCAGACAAACGTCTTGTCAGGGTGCTCCTTTGCAAGGGCAAGAAAATCGTAGAGCCCTTTTCGCGGGGTCAGCTGGGCGACTGAGAGCACCACTTTCTGGCCTTCTGGGATGCCATGGAGATCCCGGAATACAGCCCCTTTTTCAGGATCGTTCCGGAAGTATTCCCTGTTCACTCCATTTGGGATGTAGGTGACCGGGATCTCCGGGAGTAGTGACGTCACCTCTTCATGGCAGGGCTTTGAGATGGTGATAATGTGATCGAACTTCCGGTATATCTTCGGGTAGTGCCTGTTGATCCTCTGTGCGAGTGCAATGTTCCCCACATTGATCCGGGGGGTAGAATGAGCGGTCAGAACTTTCTTTCCCCCTGATAACCGTCGGTGGAAGAGGGCGAAGGGCCCGAAGGTATGGTAGTGGACGAGATCGTCATTGCCCGGGGGCGCCTTCCACCGCAGATCCAGGGCGTCCATCGCAGAAAGCTGGCCGTACAGTGTTTTTGCGACTGTGGCACAACCGATATACTTGAAAAAGAGCATATCCTCGACATAAAAGTTGACCTTCATGCTATCTTCCCGACATACTCCATGACGCTCCTGATACAGCCATCCATGTTCAGGTATTCGAACTGGGCAAACCTTCCGACAAGGTCGATCCCGATCTCCCGGCAATACTCTCTCACGATGCGGATATTGGCCAGGTAGTCAAGGTCGTACACGACATAAGCGAACCGATGGCGGGCGATCCCGGTGTAGATAACATCCTCGTTTCTGACCAGTTGCATCCTTTCGAGCGATTGTATCACGTGCCTGATGATCTCCGCATCGTTCATACCGGTAAGGGGATCACCCTCGTTATAGGTAATCTCGGCGAGAACGGAACCGCATCCTTTCGGGGCTACCCCTGTACTGTAGTTTGAGGGGAATGATACCCGGTTTAGCATGCCGATCTCTTCGGAGGGTACGTAGAGCCACGAGATGTCGGGGACTGTCCCTCTCACACCGATGAATACCGAACAGACGGAATTATACCGGAGGGCACCGACCGCCTCCCGTACCTGCTTAGGGACTCCTTCAAGTGCTGGGATCAGATTCAGGAGGGGTATCGTGCTGATCAGCCTGTCGGCACTGATGGTTCGGGTGCCATCGCTGATCTCCCATCCCTCCCTGCACCTGCGGATGCTCGAGACACGAAATCCACAGGTGATCCGATCGCCAACAGGGTTCGCAATCGCCCTGACGAGGGCCTCGATCCCCCCCTCCTGCGGATAGGAGAAGACGGCCTGGTGGGTATACCCCTCAGTCTCGATTCCTACTGCTGACCGTATGATGTCCTCAACCGGAGGCCTTGGGACTCTCCCCTCGACCCAGTGGGGGGACATCTTTTCGGGGGGGTAATTCCATATCTTCCTGTTGTAGGGGATGAGGTAACATTCGGCGATCCCCTTTCCGAACGTTGCATAGATCCAGTCCTGGAAGGTTTTTGGCGGGGGAAGTTCCCCTTTCTCCGAGGCGATCAGGGTTTTTATGTATTCATGGAGGCAGAAATAAAGGTCCTCTTTCGGGAGTGCCGAGAGGCCGTTCTCGAAAGGGTACTTTACGAACCGGTCCTTGTAGAATATCCTGGTGTTCCGCTTCCGGACCGCCCGGTTATCTCCGAGGACCGAGAGCATGAACCCGAGAACTTCCTCGTCCCGTGAGAATATGATGTGGGATCCTCCCGTGTCAAAACAGAATCCCTCCTCCTGCCGCGATCGGCACAGGCCCCCGACTGCTGGTTCCGCCTCGAGGACAACGATCTCCTCCCCGCGTTCATGCAGGAAACGGGCGAGGGTGAGGCCGGAAAGTCCCCCCCCGAGGATCGCGGTTTTCACATCGTATACATTGGTGTCCGAATTTATATAGGGTTGACCTTCAGCAGCCGGATAGTGCTATGCAATCGTTTCACGGAACGGAAAAGAAAAGAGTATCATCACGACAGGGTGATGGGTTACCATGAAGGAGCAGAACCTTGGCAGGGTGGTGCTCACCAATACGTCCCGCGTACTGTTCCCTGAACTCAATCTGACAAAACGGGACGTGGTGGAGTACTATCTCCGAGTCGCACCCCGTATCCTCCCCCATCTTGGCGACAGGGCGCTGGTGCTCCAGCGGTTTCCTGAGGGGGTGAACAGCCCGGGATTCTATGAGAAGGATGCACCGGCAGGGACACCGGAATGGGTTCATCTCCATCGCCATTACTCCATCTCGGCCAGGCGATATCTCCATTATATCGTGTGCGATATTCCAGAAACGCTCATCTGGCTGGCCAACCTTGCCGCGATCGAACTGCACATCCCCCTTGCACGGCTGGATGACCCGGAGGCTCCCGATCTCCTCCTCTTTGATATCGATCCCGAACCCCCCGCAGGATTCAATGAAGCGGTGACGGCATCCCTCGCGCTTCGGGAATTACTCGCCGATCTCGGGCTTGAGCCGTTTGTCAAGACATCGGGAAAGAAGGGCCTTCACGTGGTGATCCCCCTTGCAGGCAGGTACCGGTTCAGTCAGACGAGAAATTTCGTCCATGCGGTCGGTTCTTTGCTCGCACGGGAATCGCCGCTGATCGTATCCGAGCTCACCCATACCCATGATCCCGGAAAGGTCTTTATCGATTATCTCCAGAACTCTGCATGGAAGACCATGATTGCTCCCTACAGCCTCCGTGCAACCGGAACCGCAACCGTTTCTGCGCCCGTCTCCTGGGATGACCTTTCCCGGGGGATCGATCCTGGTGAGTATACGATACAGACTGTGCAGGCAGGGGATCAGGATCCCTGGGCGGGGCTGCACACATCAGCCCAGCGGCTGCCTGAGAGGGTATCATGATCAAGGAGACCCCTGATTCAGGGCAACCCTCACCCCGGGCGTTCTGGACGGGGGCCATCAGCATCGGGCTTGTGAATATCCCTGTCCGCCTCTCCGTCATGGTCAGGGAGCATACGATCCAGTTCCGCCTCCTGCACCGGAAGGACGGCCAGCCCGTCAGGTACGAGCGGGTGTGCACGAGGGACAATGAGGTGGTGCCGTGGGAGGAGATCGTCCGGGGCTACGAGGTCAGGGAGGGGGAGTTCATCGTACTGGAGAAGGAAGAGATCGATGCGGTGAGGCCCGAATCAGACAGGCGGATCCGGATCGACCGGTTCATCAATGTTCTCTCGGTCGACCCGGTCTATTATGACCGGACCTACCTGCTGCTCCCTGACGGGCCTGCCGATGCCTACGCTCTCCTCCGGGAGACCTTCCGCAGGATGGGCAGGGGGGGTGTCGGCAGGATTACCCTCCGTACGAAGGAGTACCCTGTGCTGGTCAGGGAGTATCAGGATGCCCTGATCCTTACCACCCTCCATTACCCGGACGAGGTGGCCGATCCGGCGCAGATCGAGGTCCTTTCAGCGATCCGGGTCCCGGGAGAAAAAGAGATTGCCCTTGCAGAGAAGATCGTCTCCGACCTCTCCGGGGAGTTCGAGATCGGGGACTACCATGATACGTACCGGGAACAGATTGAGGCCCTGATCCGGTCCAGGATGGCAGGAACGACCTACCGTGTCGAGAGGCCGAAGGCTGCAGAGGTCAGGGACCTGATGTCTGCGCTTGAAGAGACCCTCGCACAACTGAAGGCAGAACGAGCCTCCGTGAAAGGACCGGGATAAGGTGATCGTTTATGGGTCTTTGGGAATACAAGGGGAAGCGGAACTTCAGCACAACTCCTGAGCCTTATGGAGGGAGCAGAGCTGTACCAGGCACCTCGCGGATTTTTGTCGTGCAGGAGCATCATGCATCGCACCTCCATTACGACCTGCGGCTTGAGTCGGAGGGCGTGCTCCGATCCTGGGCGGTCCCGAAAGGGATCCCGGAAAAGCCCGGGCAGCGGCACCTTGCGGTCGAGACAGAAGACCATCCGCTCGAGTACGCGGGGTTTGAAGGGACCATACCGGAAGGTGAGTATGGTGCCGGAGAGGTGAAGATCTGGGACGCGGGGATCTTCGAACCGCTCGTCTGGGAGAAGGACAAGATCGAGGTGGTGATGAAAGGGGACCGCCTTTCCGGCCGCTATGTCCTGGTGCGGTTCAGAAGAGCAGGGGAGAAGGACTGGCTCCTCTTCAGGGCGAAGGACTGAAACGGGGATCTCGCCTTTCTTGGTCCATGGTTCGGCATGAGTGGGGGCTGTCTCTCCTCCTCTTCCTCCTTGTCTCTTTCTACATCCTCTCATAGTGGCTTTTCAGGAGAAAACAGCCTTATAATCGCTTATTTTATGAAACCCTCGTGGAAGCGTTATAGCGGAGTTTCTCAGGAGAGATCATTCAGAACTACTGCCCCCGGTAAGCCTTGAACAGAAGCGCGATGAAGAGGAGATTTTTTAAGGATTTTAAACACACAAAATGGAAAAAAAATCGATTTTAAAGGATTTTTCCATACCCGTGGACACGGTTTCCACTGTAGTGATGCTCGGACCGGAAAAAACCGGAAAAAGAAGCCCGTATGGGCGTTGTTTAGTGCGGATGAAAAGGGATTGAAATGATCGTTTGATAAGGTGGAACCAGAGTATATTTGCTATTCTCTATAAAATACATATAATGTACATATACGACAGGATCAAACAAATTATCTGATGATAGGCTTCCCGGATTCCTGAACTGGATTGCCTGAACAGTCTTGGGCTTACCTGAATGCCTTCATAATCATTTTCAGCCCTGTCCAATGCTGGTGCCTGAGTACAGCCCCAAAAAAAGAGTTATTTCCCACCTTTCAGTACCTTTGAACCACGGAGCATCGCGATCCGCCCGGTTCTTACCAGCTCCTTGACCCCGTACTGGCGGAGGAGCTTTTCAAACGCATCGATCTTTTCCGTGTCACCGGTGATCGAGAGGATGATGGTCTTTGCAGCCACGTCGATGATCTGGGCACGGAAGATCGTGGCGAGCTGCATCACCTCTGCCCTGCTTGTCCCCGGCTCCGCGGTCACCTTGATCAGGGCAAGTTCCCGCTCCACGCGTTCGTTATCGGTCAGATCAGAGACCTTGATGACGTCGATCAGCTTGTTGAGCTGTTTCATCACCTGCTCTATCCCTGCATCGTCCCCGATGCAGACGATGGTGATGCGGCTCATGCCCGGCTCCTCGCAGATCCCCACCGCAAGGCTCTCGATATTGTAGCCGCGGCGTGAGAAGAGCCCCGTGACCCTCGAGAGAACTCCGGCTTTGTTCTCCACGAGGACCGAGAGCGTGTGGGGCTTCATTCCTGCTTCCCCCCGATCATCTCGTTGATGGCTGCCCCTGCGGGGACCATGGGAAACACGTTCTCTTCACGCTCGACCCTGAAGTCCAGCACGAACGGGCCATCGGTCTCGATCGCCGCTTTCAGGGCCGGGACCACCTCATCGCACGACTCCACCTTGATCCCGTCCACGCCGTAGGCATTTGCCACTTTCACGAAATCAACGGGGGGAAGTTCGGTGAACGAGTATCTCCGGTTATGGAAGAGTTCCTGCCACTGCCGCACCATCCCGAGGAACCGGTTGTTCAGGACCGCAACCTTGACAGGGATCTTGTTCGAGGCTACGGTTGAGAGCTCCTGTATGTTCATCTGGAAACTCCCATCCCCTGCAATGTCGAAGACGACCTGGTCAGGACAGGCGAAGTGGGCGCCCATGGCAGCAGGGAAGCCGTATCCCATCGTGCCGAGCCCCCCGGACGTGATCCAGGTCCGCGGTTTCCGGAAACAGAAGTACTGGGCGGTCCACATCTGGTTCTGGCCGACCTCGCTGACGATAATTCCCTCCCCTTTGAGGAGCGATGAGAGCTCCTCGATCACGTACTGCGGGCGCAGGCAGTTGTCAGAGACATACCGGAGGGGGTGTTTCTCTTTCCATCCCCTGATCCGGGTGAGCCACCGATCATAGGACTTCTTCTTCTGGAGCTTCGCAAGCATATCCTGCAGCACCGATCGCACGTCCCCGACTATCGGGACATCGACTTTCTTGTTCTTCCCAATCTCCGCGGGATCGATGTCGATGTGGATGATGCGGGCATGGGAGGCGAAGCTGTCCAGCTTCCCGGTGACGCGGTCATCGAACCGTGCCCCGATCGCGATCAGCAGGTCAGATTCGGTGACAGCGTAGTTCGCCGAACGGGTGCCATGCATCCCGAGCATCCCGAGGTTGAGCGGGTGGTCGCAGGGTATCGTCCCCAGTCCCATCAGGGTGGTGGTGACCGGGATTGCCAAAGCTTCGGCAAGACGCACCAGTTCTTCGGATGCGTCCGATGCAATGATCCCCCCGCCCGCGTAGATCACTGGCTGCTCCGCTTCGAAGATCATCTCTAGTGCCTTGTCGATCTGCTTGGCATGACCTCTGAGTGTCGGCTGGTAGCCCCTGAGTGTCACCGGTTCGGAAGCCGTATGCTCGTACTCGATCGATCGCATGCTCACGTCTTTTGGAATATCGACCAGGACCGGTCCTTTCCTGCCGGTTCCCGCAATGTAGAATGCTTCCTTGAGCACCCTCCCGAGGTCCTCCGTCCTTTTCACGAGGTAGTTGTGTTTCGTGATCGGCAGGGTGATCCCGGTAATGTCGGACTCCTGGAACGCGTCGTTCCCGAGGAGACTGGTCGGGACCTGGCCGGTGATGGCAACGATAGGCACCGAGTCCATGTAGGCCGTAGCAATCCCGGTCACCAGGTTGCAGGCACCCGGGCCGGAGGTGGCAAGGCATACACCAACACGGCCGCTGGCACGGGCGAAGCCGTCAGCGGCATGTGCTGCTGCCTGTTCATGCCGTACAAGGATGTGCCGCAATGACGAGTCGTAAAGTTCATCATATATCGGCAACACCACACCGCCAGGGTAGCCGAATATGGTCTCGACCCCCTCGCGCTGCAGCCCTTCAACCAGGATTTTTGCTCCGGTCTTCATGTTCTTCCCTCAACAATCTGTTCATGCCGGCGACCACCGCTTCCACGCTAGCCATGATGATATCGGTGCGAGCGCCGCGAGACGTAATTATCTTCCCGTCTTTACTTAATCTTACCGTCACGTCCACCAGCGCATCCGTCCCGCCGTGGATAGCGTCGACATGGTACTCTTCCAGCGATATATCAGCGACTGCTGCGACTGACTTTCGCAACGCTTCCATTGCTGCATCAACCGGTCCGGTCCCGGTGGACGCACTGGTGACCTCCTCGTCCTTGACAAGGAGCGTGACCGATGCCGTTGGAATGACATTGCTGCCCGATACCACCGTGAACTGCTTCATTTTAAGGACCGGTATGCATTCTATCGCCATCACGGCTTCGGCGATAGCCATAAGGTCGCTGTCGGTGACCCTCATCCCCTTGTCCCCGAGATCCTTGATCCGGCCAAGGATCTCTTTCAGCTGCTTCCCGTCTGGATGGTAATGGAGTTCGGAGAGGGCTGCCTCAACTGATGCAGACCCCGAGTGTTTCCCGAGCATGATGCGCCGTTTTCTCCCAATCCGTTCCGGGGGAACCGGTTCATAGGTGCTCGGCTCTTTCAGCACGCCGTGGGCATGGATCCCGCTCTCGTGAGTGAAAGCCATCTCGCCCACAATTGCCTTGTTCGTGGGGAGCGGGACACCGGTAAGACGGGATACCAGGGCAGCAAGCGGGTAGATCTCTGCCGTCCTGATCCCGGTCCGGTACTGGTAGAGGATCTCAAGCGCCATGACGAGCTCCTCAAAGGGGGTGTTTCCTGCTCTTTCGCCAAGTCCGTTGACGGTGACATGGGCACACGAGGCTCCCGCATGGAGTGCAGCCATCGTGTTTGCAAGCCCCATGCCGAGGTCATCGTGGCAATGGATGGAGAGCGGGGCAAGGCAGAGCGGGGGGATGATCGCCGCGACCCGCTCGGGGGTGAGGAGGCCTACGGTATCGCAGAAGCAGAGCCGGTCGGCACCATGGTCAAGCCCCCCGGCATAGACCGATTTCAGGAACGCGGGATCTGCCCGGGAGGCATCCTCTCCTGACAACTCAACGATCAGGCCCCGCTCCTTCGCATACATGACGGCGTCCATCGCCATCGCATAGACCTCGTCGCGGCTCTTCCGGAGTTTCTTCTCGATATGGAGATCGCTTACCGGGATAACGAGATGTACCGAGTCGGCTCCGTAATCTGCGGCATAGTCGATGTCAAGGGGGACCGCACGGACGTACGTGCAGATCTCGGCCGTGAGCCCGGCGTCCGAGATGAGCCGGAGGGCCTGGCGTTCCCCTTCAGAGGCAACCGCGGATCCCGCTTCGATCACGTGGATGCCGATCTCTGAGAGGCGCGTTGCAATCTCCAGTTTCTCAACAGGTTTCAACGAGACACCGGGAGTCTGTTCCCCGTCCCGTAAGGTCGTATCAAAAAAGCGAATTTCTTCAGGGAATAAAACGATCTGTCATGGATAATCCACCACACCCATACTGTTGCTGCAGCGCCTCATTAATATATCGGACAACGAAAAAAGGACTTTTTGAGGAAAAACAGACGGGGGTATCCTTTTTTTATATGAAAATGCCTCCGGCATTTTCATCTCGTATGCATGTGTCCTTCGAAGGAATCATGTAGTTTTTTAAAATGTTTCATCCAATCGGAAGTTCCTGGAAAAAGGAAAGGGGAATTGATTATGCCTGGACCGGGACGGCACTCTCAATTGTCTGCTTCTCTCCGGCATCATACACCTGGGCGAGATACCGTGCCTGGAA
This sequence comes from Euryarchaeota archaeon ADurb.BinA087, assembly GCA_002068435.1. Lineage (GTDB taxonomy): Archaea > Halobacteriota > Methanomicrobia > Methanomicrobiales > Methanospirillaceae > UBA9949. The sequence goes on from MVZQ01000035.1 coordinate 13,676, forward strand.
TATCGAGAGCAGCGGGAGCAGCACCAGATAGATGAGCCAGCCGATATACGGGATGGCCATGATCAGGGCCAGGATGATGCCAAAGACCATGACCACCACAACCAGGATGATCAACGCAAGGATATACCTCCCCCAGCCGATCTTCCTGATCGTCTCAAAAATCGCAGAGAAGTTGAATGCCTCGCCGAACCGCTCTTCTCTTGCCATGCGTATGATGCCGATATAGGCAATAATACTGATCAGAATCGCAAGGATCACCGCGATCAGCATCCCGAACAGGAACGTGGCGATGAGGGGCATGAGGAGTTCAGGATTTGAGGCAAAGAAGTCGGGATTCCCGGTCATGGCCGCCTGCTGGATGGCTGAGAAGAGCGCCCATCCACCGAAAACAACCAGCACCGCGATAACAGGGAGCATGTAGACGATCCAGGCCGCGATCAGCTTCAGGCCGTCAATGAAGAGTTTCCCCCAGTGTTCGAGCTCAGGGGCAGGTTTCGTGCCCCGGTAAATTTCCATTACATATCCGAGGAGCAGGGGAAAGATGATGGTTGATACCACAAGAAGGATCCACTTGGTCCATTTTTCCCATACTGCTTCCTTTGCATACTCGATTGATTCGCTGATAACCGAACCGTATTCCATCGATATCACCTGTTACATGATATCCATACGGTGCTTAAAAAATGTACCACAGCTCCGGAACCACTGCATCCAGACCCTCACATCAACTCCAAGGGATTCTCTTCCGGGAAGGATCAAACGCGCATAGAAGGAATACAATTGTTGGGTGCCTTCCGGGCGATTCAAAAAAATGGATGATTGGAGGGATTTCACCCATGCAGGGGGGGAAGTCCGGCCCAATGGAGCGGGATTCACCATCATATGTGCGAAAAAATCTGGTGACCGGATTGCCACTCTAACGAAAAAATTACTCTGTCCTAATGCCTGAAGTACCGGATGCCGGTAAAGACCATCGCCATGCTCAGGTTATTTGCCGCTGCGATAACCTCCTCATCCCGGATAGACCCGCCAGGCTGGACCAGTGCGGTGGCACCTGCCGCAGCCGCAATCTCGAGGGTGTCCGGGAAGGGGAGGAACGCATCGGAAGCCACGACCGATCCCTCCAGCGAAAAAAGGGATTTGTCGATCGCGATCTTTGCCGAATCCACCCGGCTCATCTGTCCTGCGCCGATCCCCAGGATCTTCTGCTGGCTGGCAAAAACGATCGCATTGCTGCGGGTGTGCTTGCAGACCTTCCATCCCAGCTGCAGCGCCCGGAGCTCAGCCGGGGTCGCGTCCCGATCGGTGACAACCTGCCAGTGCTCCCGGTAGGACGGGGTCTCCTGAAGCAGGATCCCCCCGGCAATGGTCCTGAACTCCGGGCCACCGGTGGGATGTGGCAGGACTACCACCCGCATATTCTCCTTCCGGTGCATGGTATCAAGGGCATCGGGGGTGAATGCAGGGGCAGCAGCCACCTCCACGAAGGTCGAACAGATCTCTTCAGCGAGAGGGAGCCCCACCTCCCTGTTGATTGCCACCACTCCTCCATATGCCGACACCGGGTCAACCTCTCTTGCTCCGGTATATGCCTCGAGGACATTTGATCCGAGGGAGACCCCGCACGGGTTGTTGTGCTTGACAATGACAGCGGCAGGTTCCTCGAACTCGCCAAGGAGCCCGGCAGCTGCGTTCAGATCGAGATAGTTGTTGTAGGACATCTGCTTTCCCTGCAGGGGTGCAACCGCAGCGATTCCCGCCTCACCATACACTACGCCTTTCTGATGGGGATTTTCGCCATACCGGAGCTGTCGCCCGTTCCTGAACTGGAGGGTGATGACCGGGGCAAACTCTGTGCCAGAAGACTGGAAATAATTGCTGATAGCCGCATCGTAGGCTGCCGTCCGTGCAAACGCTTTTTTGGCCAGCAAGAACCGTTGTTCGGGAGAGAAGCCGCCTTTCTTCAGGGCATCGGCAACAAGCGGGTAATCGCCCGGGTCCGTGATCACCGCAACGTCCCGGTAGTTTTTGGCCCCAGCCCGGATCATGGCCGGGCCCCCCACATCGATATATTCCACCAGCCCGTCAAGGTTCGGGATGGTCAGGGCCATCTGTTCGAACGGGTACAGGTTTGCCACCAGCAGGTCGATCGGCGAGATCCCTTGTTCTGCCATTGTTGCGTCATCAACACCCCTCCGTCCAAGGAGCCCCCCGTGCACCTTGGGGTGCAGGGTCTTAACCCGGCCATCCATCATCTCGGTTGACCCGGTATATGCCGAGACCTCGGTGAAATCAATGCCCGCCTCTTTCAGCACCATGCCGGTCCCGCCCGACGAGAGGATCTTCACTCCGGCAGCATCGAGTGTCTTTGCCAGTTCCACGATCCCCTGCTTGTCCCAGACAGAAAGGAGTGCCCACTTCATGGTCAGGGTATTATGAGATGATCTGATATGAGTGTGATGGAGTGCTTGCGGGGACGCTCCCGCCACAGCACGCTGCCGTTGGCTTCAGACGTTGCTTCGATGAAAATGATTTTATAGAACCACAATGCAATAATTATCCTGATCGTCTTATGGTTCACGAAAAAGAGGAGGAATTTAATGGGCTGGATCAGGAAAAAAAAGAATTATCAGCCTCCGATTCACCCACTCCCTCCCTTGAGGATCTGAAGCGTGACTATGATGAACTGAATGACCGGTTCCTGCGGCTTGCTGCCGATTTCGAAAATTTCAGGAAGAGAACTGCCCGGGAGATGGATGCACAGGCCAGGTTTGCGATCGAGGATTTTGCAATCGAACTCCTTGAAGTTGCTGACAATTTCGAAAGGGCACTCAATGAAAGGGCACTCAAACCGGGTGATTCCCCTGCCCGGGAGGGTCTCGAACAGATCCAGAAGCTCTTCCGGACGATCCTCGAAAGGCACGGGATACAGGCTATCGAATCCATTGGAACGAAGTTCGATCCCGTCTGTCATGACGCGGTGGTCTCCCTATCCTCTGACTGTGAAGAGGGGACGGTTGTTGAGGAGTTCACCTGCGGGTACAGGATGCATGACCGGGTAATACGCTGCGCGAAAGTTGCAGTCTCGAAGGGAAAAGAAGGTGACTGATATGGCAAAGGAAAAAGTGCTTGGTATTGATCTTGGAACAACATTCTCCTGCATGGCAATCATGGAGGCAGGGACCGCTGTTGTGATCCCCAATGCAGAAGGGGGCCGGACGCTCCCGTCCGTTGTCGCCTTTACCAAAGACGGCGAACGGCTTGTGGGGAGCCTTGCCCGGAGACAGGCGATAACGAACCCGACGAGGACCATCCAGTCCATCAAGAGGAAGATGGGTTCGACCGAGAAGATAAAAATCGATGACAAGTCGTACACCCCCCAGGAACTGTCGGCGATGATCCTCCAGAAGCTGAAGGTGGACGCCGAGGCGTATCTCGGGGAGAAGATCACGAAAGCCGTTGTCACCGTCCCTGCCTATTTCAACGATGCCCAGCGGCAGGCAACCAAGGATGCCGGAAAGATTGCCGGGCTTGACGTGCTCCGGATCATCAATGAACCGACAGCGAGCGCCCTCGCCTATGGGATCGACAAAGAGAAGGATGCCACCGTGCTCGTGTACGATCTCGGAGGCGGGACGTTCGATGTATCGATCCTGACCCTCGGTGACGGTGTCTTCGAGGTCAAGGCAACCTCCGGGAATAACTTCCTTGGAGGGGATGACTTTGACAAGAGGGTCATGGACTACCTGGTTGAGGAGTTCAGGAAAAAGGAAGGGATCGATCTCAGGACCGACCCGATTGCCATCCAGCGGCTGCGGGATGCCTCAGAGAATGCGAAGATCGAGCTCTCCCAGAAGATGAAGACCACCATCAACCTCCCCTACATCACGACCGGTCCTACCGGCCCGAAATTCCTTGATATTGATCTGACCAGGGCAAAGCTCGAGCAGCTGATCGGCGACCTGGTCGAATCCACGGTCCAGCCGGTCCGGCAGGCCCTTGCAGATGCCAAGATGAAACCCGAGGACATCCACCATGTCCTGCTGGTGGGAGGGTCAACCCGCGTCCCCCTCGTCCAGGAGACGATCAAGAAGATCCTCCACAAGGAACCGGACAAGGGGATCAATCCCGATGAGTGTGTTGCACTCGGGGCAGCAATCCAGGGCGCAGTCCTCACGGGAGAGGCAAAGGACATCGTGCTCCTCGATGTCACCCCCCTCACCCTCGGGATTGAGACCCTCGGCGGCATCGCGACCAAGCTGATCGAGCGGAATACCACCATCCCCACCCGGAAAAGCCAGATCTTCTCGACTGCAGCCGATGGGCAGACCAGTGTCGAGATCCATGTCTTCCAGGGTGAACGTGCCCTCGCAAAGGACAATTTCACGCTCGGCCGGTTCCAGCTGTCAGGGATCCCTCCTGCACCCCGCGGAATCCCTCAGATCGAGGTGACGTTCGACATCGATGCAAACGGGATCATTCATGTCTCGGCAAAGGATCTCGGGACAGGAAACCAGCAGGCCATCACCATCAAGGGCGACCGGAGGCTGTCGGAAGATGAGATCAAGCGGATGGTGAACGAGTCCAAGACCTACGAGCAAGAGGACCAAAAGAAGAAGGAAGAGATCGAGCTCCGCAACCTTGCAGACAGCGCTGTGTTCAACGCCGAGAAGATGATCAAGGAGAGCGGAGACTCGATGGAACCGGCGGACCGTGAGAAGATCCAGGCAGGGATCGATTCTGTCCGCGCTGCTCTCCAGGCTGACAATACGGACGAGATCAAGAAGCAGATGGAAGCACTCACCGAAGCGGTCTATGCCGTGACCACCAAGATATACCAGAAGGCACAGGCTGAGCGGCAGTCAGCGGAGGCTGCAGGGGAAGGAAAGAGCGGAAAAGAGAAAGATGATACCGTGGTCGATGCCGATTACAGCATGAAAGACGAGTGAGCCCGATGGCCACCGGGGACTATTATGAGA
>MVZQ01000036.1 GCA_002068435.1 Euryarchaeota archaeon ADurb.BinA087
ACTTTTTCACCCGCATTTCTGCGCGAGCACAAAAATAACTGATTTACGGGCTCCGTTGACAACCCGGCTGGGGCTCCTTTTCAATTTAAGGTCTAATTTAGGATTATTATTATATTTAGGCTTTATTGTGAGGTTATTTTATAGAATTTGTGCTTTTTGGGATTTGAAATACCTGAATAATCTCTTCCTTAAGTTTGGGAGGCCGTCCCACCAGTCCGTTCCGCTCGCACCGTCTCCCTGATCTTTTCTTCTTGGATAGTTGGCATGAAGACGCCCGTGATCACGTCGCTAGCTCCTCATCACCGGCTGCCTGGACCCCCTTCTCGCGGACCGTTCCACGGACCGCTCGTCGCTGTGCTGGGAACCTTCCCTCATGTTCCATCCCCGGGTGAGTGCCCGGAGGGTCGAACCGGGCGGCACACGGTGCCGACCACGGAGCAGCCGCTAAGCGGAGCGGGAGAGCGGGTGCTAAGGGTATACCTCATCCAGTTACGGCAAGCGACTTCAGAGGAAGTAAGCTCTATTGTTCTCCCGAAAAGAGGACCCACGAAGCCTCTTGACCATAAATCGACCAGAACAACATCAATTTGGCCTTACGTGCGCTCTCCGGAATACGGAACGTATCGTAAATACTATCGAAATCCCGTTTCTCTGTACCTTGGGGAAGTAACGTTGTGAAAAAAACATACCCGGGACAACGATCTGCCCCGCAGTAAACGGTGGTGTACTGAATGCCGTCTCTATCCTGTAACCAGAATGTCGGATCATACCGGAATGCTTCCGTTCCAATATTTTTTTCTTCAATATGAAGTTCGCCTGTCGTGGGATTAAATGCACGAACAGTAATTTCCAGAATACCCTCCGGACTGGATACTATTGCCGTGTCTCCTATTGGTAATTCTTGAGTTTGATTCCCTGAAGTTGACGTCGTTGATGGCGGCACTTCGCGAACTGAGGGGATATCAGACAAGCATCCAGCAATAATCAGAAAGATGATTATCAGAGATATCGTCACGATAGTGAAAACGATTCTCATGTTCATTGCACCCTCATCTTTTCTTGAGGATTGATTCATTAACCAAGGTATATATCAGTTGATATAACAGATGACAAAAGGTTGAAATCAAAGAGGTTTCGATTTCCTCTCCTTCCGTTCTGGAATGTAGGGCGAATTATTTTCTGCTACCAACGGCATCTGGTATCGCTCTCTTAATGAGAATGCAGGAAAGACAGCACGGCAAAGGTGATAGTGACATTCCCACATCCCGGTATCATTCATAGGAGCTGTCAATAATGAACCACAGCTCGGACATCTGATTATGGGTGGATCGTCACTCATATCTCGATCTTCCATTTTCAGAATCAACAGGCTCAGCCACAGGGAGAGTGAAAGTGAAGGGGGCCACAGCGGCCCGAGCGAGCGCCGGTTACCGAGTGCATCAGCACGAGGTCGAGCGCTGCGAGTCACTGAGCGTCAGTGACGTACGGAACACAGCAACAAGCACGACGCGAAGCATGGTGCGAGGAGCGGGAGGGGGAGCAGGCGATGCGAAGTGAACGGAGCGAGCGAGCATGGCTGTCATCAGGACCAGGAGCGATCTGAAAAACAGGCACATGATATGAGTGAAGGGAGGAGAGAGCACCGGACGACAAGGAGGAGCGGAAAGACAACCGGAGCGAGCATGGTGTGGCGTCAGAATATTGCAATGAGAGAGTGCAATCCTAAAAAGAGAAAGGTGTACTAAAAGCACGACTGTTTCTTGTTTGATCACATCCTCTTTGGCATGGTCCTCTTGTGCAAGTACATGGTACCTGCTGTAAATACGATAGTGAACACCATCAACGCCGCAATATCGAACGGGACCTGGAAATAATTTGTCCCGGTGAAGGAGTACCGCACAAGGTCCGTGAAGTAGGTCAGCGGGGAGCAGACGGCGAGTGCCATCCCCCAGTGAGGCATCTGTTCGAGAGGGATGAATATGCCCGAGATGAAGACCAGCGGGAACTTGATCAGAGATGAGAGCATCATGATGTTTGACGGGGTGTTGGTGGGGGGGACTGCAAGCAACATCCCGATTGCAGAGAAGCAGCATGCGGCGAGCAGGATACCGGCACATAAGGTAATCGCATGCAGGAGCGAGAGGCCAAGGAATAGCCCGATGATCACCGTGATGAGCGTGATCCCGATGCCGAAGAGGGTGGAGGCAATCATGTCACCGAAGACGATAGCCTCAACCGTGATCGGGCACGACGCAAGCCGCTCAAGGGTCTTTGCCTGCCCCTCCCAGGGGAAGATGGCCGGTGACACCGCCGTCGCGGTGAAAAAGAGTGCCATCCCGACCAGTCCCGAAACCAGGAATGCGAGTGGGAGCTGCCTGCTCCCCATCAGGAACGCGAGGAACAAGAAGACCGGCATGAAGATCCCGAATATCAATACCGGACCCTTGATGTAATAAATCCGGATATCCTTCTTCGCAACCGCCCATGATCTCCGGACCTGTTCTGAGAATCCTGCCGGATTCATAATGATGCCTCCCGGGTCAGCCGGAGAAATGCATCATCAAGCGATGGAGCAAGGGTGTTGAGGGTGACGATCGCCACACCCTGTTCCCTACTGAACTGAACGAGAAGCCTGATGAGAGCATCACGGTTTTCCGTGGTGATCTGCCACTTGTCACCAATCCTGTCCGCACTCAGCACTCCCGGGAGCCGGGCAAGTGCCTCTGCTGGGATCTCCCTGCCGAAGCTCACCTCGATCCGGTGGAGACGGTCAATCGCCGCCTTCAGTTTTTCCGGAGCATCGAGCGCGACAATCCTCCCGCTCCGGATGATCCCGACCCGGTGGCAGAGCCGGTTTGCCTCCTCCATGTTGTGGGTGGTGAGAAAGATTGTCGTCCCAGCCCGGTTCAGGTCCCGGAGCAGGGAGAGGATCATCTGGGTGCTCTGGACATCGAGACCGCTCGTGGGCTCATCCAGGAAGAGGAGCCGGGGCTCGTGGAGGAGGGCCATCGCCAGGATGAGCCGCTGCTTCATTCCTTTCGAGTAGGCTTGGACCTTCTGGTCCTTTCGCTCAAGGAGCCCGAGGGCCCCAAGGAGATTGGAAGCCCGCTCAGTTGCACGGGCAGAGGAAATTCCATACAGTTCCCCCATCAGCATCAGGTTTTGCCAGGCCGTGAGGTCGGTATAAGCATTTGAGGTCTCGGGCACCACGCCGAATTCCTGTTTTGCCAACACAGGTTCGCGCTGGATGTCATGGCCGAGAATCATTGCAGAACCGGAATCAGGGGGGATAACCCCCGCCAGCATCCGGGTGGTGGTGGTCTTTCCGGCACCGTTCGGGCCAAGGAAACCGAAAATCTCTCCTTCCTTTACCGAGAACGAAACATGGTCGACTGCCACCGTAGTGCCAAAGATTTTGGTCAGGTCGGTGACTTCAATTGCGTCAGGCATCCGGATATCCCCTCAAACATCATCGCGGATGCCAAGGAGTACCATCCGCTGGTCACATCGGATCCCCCGGTCCTGGTCTTTCTCGACAGATACAAGGTGCAGGGGTTTCACACGATGCCTGACCTTCCCGGCAGTGATGACCCCTTCACCTTGGAGGACGACAAATACCACAGCGTATGGTTCCGGATGTGGAGGGATCTCCTGGCCAGTCTCAAGGCAGACGAGGACGATGTTTGATCCGCTCATTTTGATGAGATCTTTCTTCACAGGGGTATCCGGTGAGCATTTAACAATTTTTTGGAGGTCCATACTTTTCCTTCACTTCACAATTCTAAGATGGATTAGTACAGGAAACCAGTACAATTCTCTTATCACTCGTTCACAGGGAGGGTATGAGAAGATATCGCATGGGTCATTTTCCTATCCTGACAAGATACCGGTTATCTGCTTCCTAATCCGATGAAACCTTGTACCCCTGTCCTGAGAAGGGAACGCAGGTATTATCGACCTGCTCCCGGGTCGCATAGAAGGAATTGCATCTCCAGGGGTTAGCTTGTTCAACAGGATTTTTAACTTGATCATCAGGTTCGTGCAGCCGGATGAGAGTGTAAATCAAATGATGTATAGTATCATACGAAGTACCCGGCAACATAGGTGCCAGGTTAGTTTAATTTTCTTAAAACAACAGTTTGGAATTATTTTTGCGCATATGCGAAACAAAATTTCATACTACCATGTATAATGCGAAATCATATATTCGTATATTCGAATATAGTCATATCACATGACTGACATCGCGAGTCAACCGTCCATGGACGAGACGGTATCTCTCCAGATACATGGCATGGACTGCACCTGCAATGCTGATCTGCTCGCCCGGAAGCTGAACTCTCTTGCCGGAATAAAAGGCCAGGAGATCACTCCTGTCACTGGGCAGGCAAGAATCACCTACGATCCCGCGGTTGTCAGTGTTCAGGAAATCATCCGCACGGTTTCGGAGACGGGAATGACCGCATCCCTCGTCCGTAGCGAGGGGCGGAGGAGCACATGGTGGCGGGAACCACAGCAACTCGCTCTCTATGGATGCGGCCTTATCACCCTTGTTGCATTTATTGCCGGGTATTTCGGGGCATCTCTGATCCTCGTCAACGGATTGTATCTTCTAGCAGTGCTCGTTGGGATATTCTATCCGGCACGAAAAGCCCTCATTGCACTGCGCAACCTGACCCCGACCATTCACCTTCTGATGCTCATCGGCTCTGTGGGTGCGATGCTGCTCGGCCTCTGGGGAGAAGCGGCAGTCCTGATCTTCGTCTACTCACTTGGAGACGTGCTCGAGTCATATGCCGTGGATAAAGCCCGGGGTGCCATTCGCTCCCTGATGGCGCTCGTGCCAAAGGAGGCTCTTGTCCGGCGGAACGGCCGGGAAATAATCTGTGCCGTTGATACGATCGGGGTTGGTGAAGTCGTCAGGGTCCGGCCGGGTGAGCGAATTCCGGTGGACGGGACCGTGATATCGGGGACATCGTTTGTCGACCAGGCTGCGGTAACGGGCGAACCAATCGCCGTGAACAGACAGTCAGGAGACGAAGTATTTGCCGGGACCATCAACCAGAACGGATCGCTGGAGGTCAGGGTCACAAAACCAGTATCCGAGACGATGCTCTCGCGGATCATCATGTCGGTTGAGGAAGCACAGGCAAAACGGACATCCTACCAGCGGTTCGCGGACTCGTTTGGGAAATGGTACACCCCTGCAATGTTCGTCCTCGGCGTAATGGTAGCCATCGTACCGCCTCTCTTCTTCGGGGCCCCGTGGTATCCGTTCATCTACCGAGGGCTCGTCGTCTTCGTTGTCTCCTGCTCATGCGGCCTTGCCCTCTCGGTCCCCGTAGCCGTGGTCGGGGCGATGGCCAACGCAGCCAGGCATGGCACGGTCTTCAAAGGAGGGACGTACCTGGAGGTCACTGACAAGGTAAGGGTCATTGCCTTCGATAAGACCGGGACCCTGACGATCGGGCGACCCGAGGTCACGGACATCCTTGCATTTGGCGATGTTACCCCGGACGAAGTACTCGAACTCGCCGGGTGTATCGAGGTACAGTCCGGGCACCCGCTCGCTGCTGCCATTGTCCGGAAGGCACGGGAGAGCGGCCCCCTCCCAGACCAGCTGGTGGAGGGGTTTCATGAGACCGCCGGACGTGGTGTCGCAGCGAACGTTGGCGAGCGTTCTTGTGTGCTGGGAAGTCCTAGGTCGCTGAGCGAACAGGGCATCAGCATCGATGAAGCTGGCGAAACCATTGCCCGCTTCGAAGACGAGGGCAGGACGGTTGTGCTGGTTGGACGTGATGGATACCTGATCGGCCTGATCGCAATTGCCGACGAGGTGAGGCCGGGTGCGGTCGATGCAGTGCAGCGGCTCTCCCGTGCAGGAGTCAGGACGGTGATGCTGACCGGGGATAACGACCGGAGTGCAAGGGCAATCGCTCATCGCGTAGGAGTCGATGAGTACCGGGCGCAACTCCTCCCGACAGACAAGGTCGATGTGATCCGCCAGCTCAAGGAGGAACACGGGACCGTGGCGATGGTTGGCGATGGGATCAACGATGCCCCGGCCATGGCCGTCGCCAACGTTGGAATTGCCATGGGGGCTGCCGGCACGGATATCGCGATCGAGGCTGGGGGTATCGTGCTGATGTCCGATGATCTCGGGAAGATTGCGTTCATACGGGAGCTTTCGCACCGGACGGTCACGACAATCCGGCAGAACATCGCAGTCTCCCTGATCAACGTTGCGTTCATGGTCATCGCAGCCCTGCTTGGGTATCTTGGACTGGTCACGGGCCTGCTCTTGAACGAGGCGAGTGCGGTCTTCGTGATCCTGAATGCCCTGCGTCTCCTGACTTGGCGCAGCTCCTCTGATCACGGAGCATCTCCTGGGGAAGGTATGCCCCTCCCCGCTATCACCACTCCAGGAGAGGCAGCTGCACCCAATCCGGCGGCTGGATGCTGCTGTTCCTCTGGAGCAGAACCGGTTGTGGCGGTGCCGTCAGGGAATCATTCCGTTGCTCCCCCTTGCGGTAATGAAACGGGTGGAGCAGTCGCTCTGTCCTCTGCCGTTCCCGAGACTGCAGGTTCGGGGTGCGGTTGTACCGTGCCGATCATTCCTGCATCAGGGAACATCTCAACCTGCTGTTGCGGCGAGAATAGTCAGGATAGAACCCTGATACCAGGCAATTGCTGCTCCTCTGATACAGAAGAGGTTCCGGTCCAGGAGGCTGCGAGCACCGGGTGCTGCTCTAGGGAACCGGCAGCTGCCACGAACTATCCCGGACTCCTGGCCGCAACCTTCCAAATCCAGGGACTGGGATGCGCCTGCGAAGGACAGATTGTCGAGAAGCGGTTGAAAGGAAAGGAAGGGATCACCTTTTTTTCTTTGAATCCCATTACGAATCAGATGAAACTCATCTATAACCCCTCGCTCCTCTCACGGAGGGAGATCGAAATTGAGGTGAAAAAAGCCGGAGTAACGCCGGTATTCGTGAAGTCAGAGGCAGTTACCGCATCGACCGGGAGCACCCTTCCCAAGAACGGTCACGGAGGATAGGATGACCCCCGGTCGCCATGGTCGCCGATCTCCCGGCCTCTCCCCCTATGCCACGATATTCAAGGCGCTCTCTGACGAGACAAGGCTCCGGATCTATCTCCTTCTGGGGAATGGCGAGCTCTGTGTCTGCCAGATCCAGGTCGCGTTGGCACTGCCACAGACAAAAATCTCCCGCCACCTCACCGTGCTCCGGAATGCAGGGCTGGTGACTGCCCGCCGCGAGGGTCTCTGGATGTATTACCAGAGGGCGAAACCGGATAATCGTTCACTTCGTGCATTCGCTGAGGGGATTGTCAGTCTTCTCGAAGTGGATCCCAACCTGGTTGCATCGGTGGTGGCCGATCAGCGATATGCCGAGCTGCCTCCCGAGGAGATTACCCGTTTGACAAAAGGCGGGCAGGCTGGGGATTCCCTTCAGCGTTGAAACCGGACCCTCTCCTGGTCGAGAAAGGTGCGTGCCTTGTCGGTGATCTGGTAAATGATATACTGCCCCTGCTGTTCCCCTTCGATCATCCCGGTTTTCTTCAGGATATTGAGATGGTAAGACAATTTGGAATCGGCGATCTTGACCACTGCTTTGATCACGCAGACACAGAGCGGTTGGACCATGAGAAGGGAGAGGATCTTCAATCGGACCGGATCGGCACACGCCTGGTACCACCCCTGCATCTGTTCAACCACCCGGTCGGAAGGGAGCTGGTCAATGAGTCCCTCCACTCCGCCACAGGAACAGAGCGAGTCGGCGATTTCCTGGGGGATGGAGAGGTCATCGACATCCTTTCGAGCCATTCGGGAGCGTGATACCTGCATGGACATTTCAAATTATTATAAACTACTATGATCTCATAAACTGTTCATCCGCACCTGGTTGTGCGGTTGTTCCTTCTGAATGATTTCTATCAGAAGTTTTATGTCTCACAATATTTCAATTATAGTTGAAATATTTTATCGAGAAGGATATGAATGCATCTACCCCGTTCCCGTTTCCTCGAACCTGCTGAAGGAGGAGAACAACCATGACCGATGCCATCACCGGTGCACTCCTCTCCGGATTGAACGCAGTCATCGAGTATCTTGCAGCCCACGTTGTCACCTGCCTGATCCCTGCCTTCTTTATCGCCGGTGCGATCGCGGTCTTCATCAAGAAAGAGGCGATCCTGAAGTACTTCAGCCCCGAGGCGAAGAAATCAGTCAGTTACGGGGTTGCATCTGTCTCCGGGGTCGTCCTTGCCGTCTGCTCCTGCACCATCCTGCCGATGTTTGCCGGCATCCTGAAGAAAGGGAGCGGAATCGGTCCTGCCACCACCTTCCTCTATGCAGGTCCTGCCATCAACATCCTCGCCATCATTTATACCGCCAGTGTGCTCGGATGGGACATCGGGTTTGCCCGGGCCTTTTTCGCCATCACCATGTCAATCGCCATCGGCCTCCTCATGGCCACCATCTTCCGATCCTACGATGAGGCCGTGACAGCAGCGAGCAAGGGGTTTGTGGCCGACAGCGAAGAATCCACCCGGCCGAAATGGGTGGTACCTCTCTTCTTTGTCTTCCTTGTGCTCATCCTGGTTATCGGGGCTTCCGGGCTCATTCCCTTCTCTGTCCGTCTCTCGATCGTGTATATCCTGACTCTGGGAGTCGCCCTGCTGCTCATCTACTACTTTGAGCGCGACGAAGTAACCGAATGGGGATACGAGATCTGGGACCTCACCAAGAAAATCTTCCCGATCCTCATCGCTGGGACCTTTATCGTGGGCATCATTGCCTTCTTCCTCCCTCCCGAGACCTTCAAGCCGTTCTTTGGCGACAATTCGCTCGGTGCCTGCCTCCTGGCATCGGTGGTCGGCGCCCTCCTCTATATGCCCACGCTCCTCGAGGTTCCCATCATTGGAGGGACGTTCGGCTACACCCAGGGAGTGATGGCAGGAGGTCCGGCACTCTCCCTCCTCCTTGCCGGGCCTGCAGTCAGCCTCCCGAGCCTCCTTGTCCTGTATCGCATCATGGGAGGGAAAAAGACGCTGGTCTTTGCTCTCCTGGTAATAGGCTTCTCTACCTTCGCCGGGTTTGTGTTTGGCAACTACTTCCCGTACCTTGGGATCCCGGGATGTGGTACCAGTGGATGAGAAGCCCTGCTGTGCGGCAGATGCCCTCCGGCGAATCCGTCAGGTCGATGTCGGGGGCATCGTGGTCGGGATCAGCATGCTCGACCACATCCTTCCCGAAGTGAGGGAGATGGAACTTCCGGACGAAAAGGAAATCGGGAGAGAACTCCTGAAGAGGGTGAAGATCTACAATTATATTCCTGCATCAGCAGAAGAGAAATACCGGATCGCGCTTTTAGAGGAATTTCTGAAGTGCAAGGGTGGAGGAACCATATGAAGATCGAAGTGCTCGGCACCGGCTGCATGAAATGCAAGCGGCTGTTCAAGAACGTTGAGATTGCCGTAAAAGAACTCGGCATCACGGCAGAGATTGTGAAGGTCGACGACATCAGCGAGATCATCAACCGCGGAGTCATGCTCACCCCAGCGCTTGCGGTTGACGGAGAGATGAAAGTCTCTGGGCGGGTCGCGGATGTGAAAGAACTCAAGGAGATCCTGAAGGGATAAGCCATGGCATCAAGACCAGAGTGTGCATGCGGTGACACCTCGGCACTCGCTGGTGGGAAGAAACGGATCATCTTTCCCTGTGCAGGGACAGCGAACGTTGGCCTGATCTCCAACGAGGCTGCCCTCCAGCTCGCTGAAGAGGGGTATGGCGTGGCGACGTGCATCGCACTCCTGGGATCCGGGGATCCGGGTCTGAAGAAGCGTATTGCCGATGCCGATGAGGTGGTGATCATCGATGGCTGCCCCATGACCTGCGGGGCGAAGATAGCCAATGCCCAGGGAGTGACCCCGGCCCAGCATATCGTGATCACCGGTCTCGGAATCGACAAGTTGTACGAGAAGAACTTTACCGAAGACGAGGTGGAACTCGTCGTCTCTGCTGCCTGGGAAGGAAGGGGGAGACCCGGGGAGACCTATGCCCGGTGAGTCCTGCGTCACGAAGGAACCAAAAGGCCTCGGCTGGTTCGAACGGTACCTGACGGTATGGGTCCTCCTCTGCATCGGGATCGGCATCCTGCTTGGGAAATACGCTCCGGAGCTTGCCCGGTATCTCGATTCCCTTGCCATCTACTCGGGAGAAGCCCCGATCATCTCCATCCCCATCGCTATCGCCCTCTTCTTCATGATGTACCCCATCATGGTGAAGATCGACTTTGCGGAAGTCCTGAAGGCTGGGAAGAACATCAAGCCAGTCGCCCTCACCCTGTTTGTCAATTGGGCTATCAAGCCCTTCACCATGTATGCCATCGCCCTCTTCTTCCTCGGCTATGTTTTCATCGGGTTCATCGGGCCGGAGGCAGTTGACCTCGTGAAGATGCCCTTCGGCCTGGACCTCCCGGTTGGAGCGCCCTACGGGGACGGGACCGTGGTCCTGGTGGATGGCATCAAGATGCTTGAAATTCCACTCTGGCGGAGCTACCTTGCGGGGTGCATCCTTCTTGGGATCGCTCCCTGCACGGCCATGGTCCTGGTCTGGGGATACCTTGCGAAAGGCAACGACGGGCATACCCTCGTGATGGTGGCCATCAACTCGCTCACCATGCTCCTGTTTTATGGACCGCTCGGGGGCTTCCTGCTCGGGATCGGCCAGCTCCCGGTCCCCTGGCAGGCGCTCGCCCTCTCGATCGCGGTCTATGTCGCTCTCCCGCTTGTAGCCGGGTATATTTCGAGAAGACTCATCATCAGGGCGAAGGGCGAGGAGTGGTTCAACCGGAAGTTCGTCCACTACCTCACCCCGGTTACCATCACCGCTTTACTTTCGACACTGGTCCTCCTCTTCACCTTCAAGGGAGAGGTGATCCTGGCCCAGCCCCTCACCATCCTCTGGATCGCTATCCCCCTTCTCATCCAGACGATGCTCATCTTCACCATCGGATACGTTCTTGCAAAAAGAATTCACCTCACCTATGAGGATGCCGCACCCTCGGCAATGATCGGGGCATCAAACCATTTCGAGGTGGCGATCGCAACTGCGACTATCCTCTTCGGGCTCTGGTCGGGTGCCGCCCTAGCGACGGTGGTTGGAGTGCTGATTGAAGTTCCGACGATGCTCCTGTTGGTAAAGATATGTTTGCGAACGAAAGGATGGTTCACATGAAACGCAATCTTATCATTGAATGGAAACACATCGGCACCACCGTCACCGGCACCTGCGAACGCTGCAGCCTGACCGGCGGGGCGATACTGGACGTCCTCGAAGACCTCCAGCCCTATTTCAGACAGAAGAATATTACCGCCCGATTCAGGGAAACCGTACTTCCCGACTCACAGATTGACGAGTCAAACCAGGTTCTCATCAACGGAGTTCCCTTGGAGGAGTATCTCTCGGGTGCGGAAGTCGTGCAGACTCCCTGCTGTTCTTGTGCCTGCATCACGGGGCAGGACGAAGCAGAGTGCCGTGCGATCGATGTTGGTGATGAACGCTATGAGGCAATCCCCCCCGATCTGCTGAAACAGGTGATTATCGGGGTCGTTGAATCGTGGGAGGCCCCGTGCAGCTGTGGCTGCGATTGCGGCCCGGATATGAAATGCGAGTGAACCTGTCATGAACGAATCAATTGGATGTATTGGGGGAGGGCGGGTAATCCGCATCCTCCTGCACGGATGGAGGGAGGTGGGCCTTCTCCCGGAGAATGTCATTGTCAGCGACCCCAATAGAGGAGCCCTCGACCAGATAACCGCAGAATTTCCGGGGGTGACGGTACTACAGGACCACAACACCCTTGCCGCCGGCCAGGACCTTGTCCTCATTGCGGTCCATCCCCCGGACGCAGGGAAGGTGCTCGGTGTGATTGCCCCGGCACTCAAACCCGATGCCATCGTCATCTCGCTCATGCCCAAGCTGACCATCGCCCAGATCTCCGGGATGCTCGGGGGTTTCAACCGGATCGTCCGGATGATCCCGAATGCCCCGTCCATGGTGCTGAGCGGGTATACTCCGGTTACCTTCTCGGAGGGGATCGCAACGGGGGACCGTGCGATGGTGGGAACCCTCATGGAATCCCTCGGGCGGTACATCGACGTCCCCGAGCAAGACCTGGAGGCCTATGCGGTGATCTCCGCCATGGGGCCGACCTACCTCTGGTTCCAGCTCTATGAACTGGAAAAGATTGCCGTCTCGTTCGGGCTCTCCCCGGAACGGGCTGCCGATGCAGTCCGGAAGATGGCGGAGGGGACCGTGCAGACCATGATGTGGGCACATCTCACCCCCGACCAGGTCATGGACCTCGTCCCGATCCGGCCTCTCGGCGAGGAGGAACCGGCGATCAGGGAGATGTACCGGAAACGCCTCCCGGCCTTTTACCAGAAACTGAAGGGCTGAACCACTGTGGCTGAGCCAGACTTCGTCAGGGGATCCGGCATGGACCTGGATGACCGGCCGATCCTCCTCCTGACCTGTTCCGGGATCTCGCATACCGGGCAGCTCACCACGATGCTAGGGAATTCACTCCGGTGCCGGCAACCCATCCTTGTCGCCCGTCATGTGAGGCTCACTTCCCTCACGCGGCCCCTGGAGAAAGAATTGACCGGGGACGAATGCCTCATCGCGGTGGACGGATGCGAGGAATGCTGTGCAAAGAAGAGGATGGACCTGATCGGGAAGATCCCGGATGCCTATCTCATCGCGACAAGAGAAGGGATCACCAAGCGAGGGATGGAAGATCCCCGCTACGATGAGATCGAATGCCTCTGCCAGGCAGTCGTCCGGACGATCAGGAATAGTGGAGGTAAGAATGAAGAATGAGATTGTGAAGCGACGAATAATTGTTTTAGGAGTGCTCGTACTACTCGTAACCCTTGCCGTCCTGGGAGCAGGATGCACCACTCCGGCCGCGACAAACGAAAGCCAGATAACGACCACTCCCGGGGCTGTCCAGAAAGTGGAAGTCTACCATTTCCACCGGACCCAGCAATGCTATTCCTGCCGAACCGTCGGGGCGTATGCCGAGGAGACCGTGAAGACCTACTTCGCCCCGGAACTGGAATCCGGGAGGGTGGTATTCGGCCATATCAATATCGAAGAACCGGAGAACAAGGCGCTGGTGGACCAGTACGGGCCGACAGGACCCTCGCTCTGGATCGGTGTCTATGACAAGGACGGGTTCCATAAAGAGGAGAACGTCAATGTCTGGTACAAGATTGGGGACAAGGAGGCGTATCTCGCCTACTTGAAGGATGTTGTCGACAAACGACTGGCGGGTGACCTCTCCTGATCGATTTCATGGGCAGCATGGAAGCGCTGGGGACCAGTGGTATCCCTCTGGTCGCAGCGTTCTTCATCGGACTGGTGATGACCTTCTCGCCCTGCCCTCTCGCCACCAACATCACGGCTATCGCATTCATCTCAAAGAAGATTGGGGACAGTAGACACACACTCCTCGTAGGTACCCTCTATGCCCTGGGACGTATGGTTGCCTACATCGGCCTCACCGCCCTGATCGTCTATGCAGGACTGAATATCCAGTCCATCTCTCTCTTCCTCCAGGAATACGGGGAGAAGCTGATCGGGCCGTTCCTTGTCATCATGGGGATCCTGATGCTGGAGCTTGTGGACATCCCCTCCATCGGAGGCCAGGGATGGCTGCAGAAGATCGAGCTCTATCTTGGGGAAAAGGGATACCTCGGGGGCTTCCTTCTCGGGGTCATCTTCGCCCTTGCCCTCTGCCCGTTCGCCGCGGTCCTGTTCTTCGGGATGCTCATTCCGATTGCGCTGAAGACCGGGGATGCGATCTTCGTCCCGGCGGTCTTTGGCATCGCGACCGCCCTTCCGGTCATCATCATCTCAATCGTGCTCGTCTCGGGGGTGAACCGGGTTTCGGGGATGATGACTGCGGTACAGAAGAACGAGAAGTGGATCAAATGGGCAGTCGCTGCCGTGTTCATCATCGTGGGAGTGTACTATATCGTCATCGTATACGGACCGATGGCTGGGATAGGAATATGAAGGACGGTTGATCGGGTCGCTTAAGCAACCCTGCCAACGCTCTCTCATCGCTCACCCAGCCTATCACCCACTCCTAACTTTCAGAACTCAGTCGAGAGGAATAAGCGCCTCTGCCCACCAGTCGGGAGGGGGAACCGCGACAGGTGTGAAGGCCATACTCTGCTTGCCAGGTATCGGTGGCAGCTGGTCGAATTGTTTTGCCTGGCGGGCGACCACAGCTTCCTTCGTCACATTGAAGACGGTCAGATCCTGGGTCTGGACGACAGGGCCGTCATACACGCTATCAAGTTCCGATAAGATCATTGTTATGACTTGGGCCGAAAGCAGCGTATGCCAGAGGCCGGCCACACGCGGCTTTACAAGCCCAAACACCTTGCCGGCAGCTTTCGGTGAGGTGTGGGCTGCATTGAGCGCGATTGTTGCCCGCTCAATTGAAAGACCCGAAGCGGCAGCGAGCGCCGCAGCAGGCGGGAAACACTCGTGGATGAGCAGATCAACTCCGCCTTCGCACGCACGGACGAGCGGCCAGCATGCACGAGTGTCTCCCGAGAAGACGACCGATAAACCGGCGAAGTCGATACGATAGCCGACTGCACCGCTTAGTGCGTGGACAACGGGGAATGATGTCACACTGACACCGTTCTCATCGTAAATCACCTGGGTTTTGCTGAAGTCGAACTCGGACACTACGATCTTCATACTCTCGGGGTTGATGGCACCGTGCCCCGCTGCGGTATCCCAGGCAAGGGCCTCCTCAATCCCTCGGACAAAGTGCCGCGTACCTAAGCTAGGCTCGGTCCCGCTGGGACCCCATACGTAAATCGGCCCGTCTGCTCGTCCTACCTTTGACCAGCTACCCGAAAGTGTGATGAGGTCGCCGGTGTGGTCTGCGTGCAGGTGAGTCAGGAACACCTTGTTGAGCTTGTTGACCGGCAGCTTCAGACTTGCGTAGTTCGCCAGGCTACCGCTCCCGATATCGAAAATCAGAATATCGCGATCAGGATTGCCCACCTCGATGAGGATACTGGCCGAGGCTTGAGCACGGGTATTCCAGGGATTGCCGCTTCCGAGGACGGTCACTCGCATCTCGCCATTTTCGAGCACTTCTTCGCCCGGGATGAACATCTCGGTATACTCCCGTCTGGGTGTGCCAACGATCGGTGTCAGGGTAATCGCCATAGTTCCACCAGCGAACGCCGGAACCGGTAGGGATGTAGATCTGTTGTTCTTCATCTGAGTCTCCTTCATTTGAGCACTTTTCCTTCTTCTTATCATCGTTTTCAGGAGATGAATATTTTTGACACTGGGTCCTATGAAAATCGAGATGAATTATCCTCCTTCTTCTGAGCTCCTCCGGACAGCCCTGAATGCTGAAAGGGTCTCCTTTTTCACTGGCTTTTGCAGCCTCGAAGGATGAAATTCCTCCCGGGATGCCGGAGGTCAATTCCCTATAAAAATGCACTTATACTTTTTTCAACTGCATTTCTGCACGAGCACAAAACTGTCAGTGATTTAAACATTCATGTCCATAATCACGGCTGGGGCTTTAAACATAATTTGGACAGATGGCAAATTGATTTTTATTTCTGAAAATAAAGCTAAATTTTGAGATTATTTTACCTTAAATCCCTGATAGGGATTTGAACATACCTACAAATCCTCTTAAAATATGAGGAGCTGTCCCCCCATGTCGAGAAGTGGTGAGGAGCAGCTGCCGGGGAGGAGTAAAACGTTGAAACCGGGAGCCTCATCATCAACCGTCGCTGTGAAAGAACAGGACCGGTATGTGGGGGGAGCGAATTGGAGGAGCATCTGACGAGAGGAGGAGCGGATGGAATGTAGCGGAGACAAACATTCAGGGCGTCCTTCCTCTCAATAAAGAGTTAGGTTATATCATGAAGTGGATATCTCTGGATCTCCACGTGAAATGAAAGGATTTTATTTCAGCTCAATATCAATCGCCATCTCTTCCAACATCTCTTCAGGGGTCCTTACGCACTCCTTCATCGATTTCCTGAAATTATACATCATCATAAGGAAGATCCCGATACTGATGATAAGAATGGCCCAGAGGAACCAGTCCTGATGCTCCTTAAAGATCGGGAGCGATGCAACAATGTACCCGAAAATGACAAAACCGGTGACCCAGAGCACCCCCCCAACGACATTATAAACGAGAAACACCGGGTATTTCATCTTCACAATTCCGGCCACAAAGGGTGCAAATGACCGGATCCCTGGGACGAACCGGGCGAGGATAATCGTCTTCTTGCCGTACCGGTGGTAATATTGCCGGGTCATATCAATATGCTTCAGGTCCACCAGGCACTTCTCCCGATTAACCAGCCAGTTTCCAAAGGAGGTCCCAATCCGGTAATTGACCGAGTCCCCGAGAATAGCAGCGATGGAAAGAATCACAATGATTACCCAGACACTCAGACCTTCCCCAGCGGCGAGAAAGCCAAGAAGGAAGAGCAGGGAGTCACCCGGGAGAAATGGGGCAAATACAAGTCCAGTCTCGCAGAAGATAATCGTAAAAAGAATAGCGTAAATCCAGATCCCATAGACTTCCATCAGCTGCGGGATCTGCTCCTGGATATTCAGGATGATGTCGGACAGCGACAGGAGGTCCGGCAGAACCATGTCAAATATTGGGCAGTGCGTGATAAATAGGCTGGCATAAAAATAGCCCCATAAGACCCGGGAAGGTCTCTCCGTTAATTCCTATAATGGGCAGGGGACCGATCTCCACTCACAACAGGTTATGAACCTGGTCTCCCTGGAATCCGAAGGAATATAGTACTCCACCTGATGATCGGCCAGAGGAGGAGGACCGGTGCGGTGCACAGGATGATGAAACCCCATTGGGCTGCCGTGAGCGGGATCGTCGCAAAGAGAGCCCCGCCGTACTGGACGATCAGGATCTGGATCACCACGATCCCGGCCATGATCCCGAAAAATGCCGGATTCCCCTTGAAGAATGGCGGCATGATGCCGTTGATCCCACGGCAATTGATCCCGTTCCAGACCTGTGCCACAACAAAGGCTGCGAAGAAGGCCGTTGCCTGCTGTTCGGGGGACTCTATGAACGGAAGGCCGAACACCACGGCCAGCATCCCGATCAGGACATAGACCGCTGCGGTAATGAGGATCGCCCTGTGCATATACGGAGTGATTACGGGTGCGTCCCGCGGAATGGGTTTCCGGAGCATCAGGGCAGGATGCGGTGCCTCTGAACAGAGGGCGAGTGCTGCCAGCGAATCCATGACAATGTTGATCCAGAGCAGCTGGATGATAGTGAACGGAGGAGGGTATCCCAGGACCGGCGCAAGGAACGAGAGCATTGCCGCCGAGATGTTGATTGTCAGCTGGAAGATTAAAAACCGCTGGATGTTCTCGAAGAGCGCCCTGCCCCACCAGACCGCGTTCTTGATGGTCGGGAACGAGTCATCCAGAAGGATGATGTCGCTTGCCTCCCGTGCAACCTCAGTACCGGCGATCCCCATGGCGAGCCCGACATCGGCATTGCGGAGTGCAGGAGCATCGTTCGTCCCGTCCCCGGTGACCGCTACCACTTCGCCGTTCCCCTGGAGGGCCTGGACAAGGAGCAGCTTATCGGAAGGCTCCGACCGTGCCATGACCTCCAGGCGCCGGGCGGCTTCGGGTCGTGCTTCATCGGGCAGCGACCGGAACTCGCTCCCGAGCATGACCACACCGCTGGTAAGGATTCCCGTCTCCCGTGCGATTGCTGCGGCGGTCTCAGGGCTATCCCCTGTCACCATCTTCACGGTAATGCCGGCCTCGTTGCAGGTCCGGACTGCATCAGGGACATCCGGCCGTACTTCGTCGCGGATACCCACATACCC
>MVZQ01000037.1 GCA_002068435.1 Euryarchaeota archaeon ADurb.BinA087
GATATAAAACGATACAGGGGCACCATTCTCGATAATCCCCTGGACAATCAGCTTCGGTGCGTCTTCATCGCGTCCACCGTAGATACCTTCCTCTGTGGTGACGAGATAATTGACCGGCTCAATCCCGCCCGTTACCCGTACGGATATTGTGGTCTGTACAGGAGCGGGGGTGCCATCAATGGTAACGTTTCCATAGAAGGCATGGGGGAGGTTCGGAGGATTCGGGGTAACCTGAAAGACAGCCTCACGATAGACATCATCAATCGCCGCGTTATCCAGTGCAGCGGCCAGTGCCTGTGCTGCTTCCTCGCCCTTCAGGCTCCCTTCACCCTGCAAGGTGAAAAGGGCAGTCCCCGGGACCGGGGAAGTCCCGATCACCGAGTCGCCCTGGCGGATCACATCGAAGGCG
Organism: Euryarchaeota archaeon ADurb.BinA087; assembly: GCA_002068435.1. Lineage (GTDB taxonomy): Archaea > Halobacteriota > Methanomicrobia > Methanomicrobiales > Methanospirillaceae > UBA9949. The sequence goes on from MVZQ01000037.1 coordinate 410, forward strand.
TCATTCCCCATGGGGTGCTGGGCTAGTACATGGTATTCTCCCGTGGCCATCCCTGTTGTAGTGGAATCAGGGATGAGGTATTGATAGGTCCCGTTCTCATGGATCGGCGCTGATACCACACTGGTGAATTCTTCACCAATGATCCAGATCAGGACACCTGGTGACGGTGTGCCCTGCACAACGCCACTGAGAGCGATCTCCTGACCCGGTTTGATGATTCCGGGAGAGACCGAAAGGGTCAGGGGAGGGGATGTGAGGGGTAATACTATGCTCCCAAACGATGAGCCGTTGAGATTGGTTATCGGCTTTGGACCAGACACCGCATAGATCGTGTAGGTTCCTTCTGAGAGCGTGAGACCATCGGTCTTCCAGAGATACCCATAGCTGTTGTCAGCGAGAACCGTGGTCGTGGTCCATCCCCCGCCATACACCGAGACATTCGGATTATGCAGGGGAGCTCCCTCGGGAGGAAGACCCGGTCCCGTGAAAAGGAGGTAGACCGTGGTGCCCGCTGTGCTGCTCCCCATCAGGGGGATCTCATCTCCAAGGTAGTACTGATGACCGCCAGGGAGGGTAAGGGTTACTGTGTCCTCGGCCAGTACCGGGATGGTAAAAAGTCCCAGCACTGCCACTACTATGAATAATACCGGTAATTTCCCCGTCATTTAAATCGTTCAATGGTAATAATTTCAATAAATAAAAATCTTTTGGAGAATTTAGGGATTCAGAGGCTTATTTGAGTCATAAGAACCCCGAATAATTGGATTTACATCGGCTGCGACGGGCAGAAGATTACGTCGGCTGACCCCCTAAAAAGGGCGCTCCTGTCCAACCCCGGTCCCTCCGGTTTTTTCCTGCCAGACCGGGAGGTGCCGCAAGGCCTGGATATGGCTAGAGAGTATTGTCTGCGACCAAGAACCCTCCCTGATCCAAAAAAGCAAGGGATGATTGACCCCCACGGTATTCACACCAGCACGAGCCTCATGGAGTAGTATCCCATACGGATAAAGTCTCTACTCAGCAGGTGATGTGAAGGAGAGCCACAAACGATCGCTTTTCATCCTCAATTACGCGGATAATCTCGCTGGTTGGCAGGAGCACGGTGATAAATGATGAGAGGATCTCTTCTGCTTCAGGGGTGAGGGGAAGACTACCAAACTGCCCGGTCCCGATGTATACTACTTCAGGTTTTTCATCGCTGAGAAAGTCTAGCTCGAATTCTGATAGAGGAGTATGGCCATAGTCTCCTTTCATCCCCTTGGAGACCTTCTTCTTCCTCTTCGATACCGAACCATCGGTATGGATGATGATATCATGAGGATAGGTTTTCTTTCCCACTTCGATCCAGCCAAATCCGGTCTGCATCATCGATCGTTCCCCTCCCTGGTGTCCAATCTGATCACCCTTCTGCCGCTTCCCGCGCAATAACTCCGGTTATAAAAGGGAGATGATATCATCCCTTCGCTTTTGCCAGGGCAAGGTTCTCATCCACCCTGAACCGGACCATCTTCCTGACAAGGTCAAGGGGGATCTCTTTGTCAAGGGGAAACCGGATCGAGCCCTTTGCATGGGGATAAGGTCTCAACTCATCCTTAAAAGCCCGGATAACAGATGGGGTGGGATAGAACCCGATATGCTGCTTGAACACTCCAAAATGCACGAGAGTGCCATGGAACATGAAGGTGGGGATGCCATATCTGATCGCTTCCTGTGCACCAGGTGCAGTCTCATGGATCACCTTCCGTAATTGTTCGAGGATCATGCGGACACCGGGAGGATAGGTACTGATATACGCATCAACTGCCCTGGTTTCTCCCGCCGCTGGTATAACGGGCTTATCCTTCCTGATCATACGATTCTCACTATCTTCACGCGATACAGTCCCTTTGTTCCAGGATACAAAGGCTCTTCCGGGTCATTCCTTTTTTTTCCCCCTGATGAAAATCCTGATGAAAGGAAGCATGAGCTGGGTGCGAATTCCCCCAAGCGTCCGGTCGACCTTTTTCAGCTCATCAGGGATGGGAATTTTCTGGGGGCAGACCTGGAGGCACTTCCCGCAGTTACGGCAGAATGAAGCATCGGCACGTCCCCCTCCCTGGCCGCCCATCAGCCGCATCCCATACCATCCCCGGGTGATGAGTCGTGAATCTCCCCTCCAGTAGTCATTGTACAGGGAGAGGCAGTACGGAATATTCACCCCGAACGGGCAGGGCATGCAGTACGAACAGCCGGTGCATGCCACCTTTGTAAGACAGTTGTACAGCCCCGCCACGTTTCTGACCGTCTCCAATTCTTCAGCGCTCATCGATCCAGGGAGCGCATCGTTGCAGGTCTGCAGATTCTCATCAATATGGCGCTCATCATTCATCCCTGACAGGACAACCGTCACTTCGGGGTGGTTCCAGATCCATCTGAGTGCCCAGGCAGCAGCTGACCGACGGACAGGGGACCGTGCGTATTCCTGCCGCACCTTTGAGGGGAGATTGCGGGCAAGCATGCCACCCCGGAGCGGTTCCATCACCATCACTGCAATCCCCCTTGATGCTGCATACCGGAGACCTTCGGTCCCGGCCTGGTTCTGTTCGTCAAGAAAATTGTACTGGATCTGGCAGAATATCCAGGGATAGGCATCGATGATCTCGCGGAATGTCCCGAGATCGCCATGGAAAGAGAACCCGGCATTCCGTATCCTTCCCGAGGCACATGCCGAGTCCAGGAACTCCAGGGCTCCGAGATCCCGGAGTTTCTTCCACTGGATGGCATCTAGGGAGTGTAGGAGGTAATAATCGATGAAACCGGTCCGGAGTTTTTCCAGTTGTGCATCGAGGATCCTGTCCATATCCTCGCGTGTCAGGACGTTCCAGGGAGAGAGCTTGGTGGCAAGATACACCTTCCCCCTATATCCATCGGCAAGGGCTTTCCCGACAATCCTTTCGCTCTCACCGCCATGGTAGGGGGAAGCGGTGTCGATATAGTTCACTCCACGGTCGATGGCACTCCGGATCTGGCGTATCGCACGCTCCTCTGCAATCCTTCCCATCCTTGTGGGAAGCCGCATCGTGCCATAGCCCAGGGCGGAAAGGCGATCGCCATTCTTTGGTACCGTCCGATACTGCATTGACTTCATCCCTGTTGCACCAGGTTCGGTCTCCGGTCAGTGAGGTGTGCAACGTGTCTCCAGAGAATTCAGTGGCGGAATCAGAAAAGACTGTGCTATCCGGAAAGGGGAGAGGATATTCATCTCTCACTATTCTTGCAGCGTTCCTCTCCTTTCCGGAAGAGGCCTGCCGGCAGCGATTCAGCCTCGATGTAGACTCGGTTAGTCTCCGGGTAGGCATTCCGGAGATCAGCCTCGATCCGCCGTATCGACTCGTGCATCTGCTCAGCCGTGGTGCCTTCGGCAAAACATACCCCCATGTTCACCAGCAGATCATGGGGCCCCATATACATCGTCAGGATATCCCCTGCCCGTTCGACCGCCGGGTCCGCCTCCACGCGCCGCCGGATGTCCGCGAGCTGATCGGCGTTCACCCCCTCCCCCATCAGCAGCCCCATGGTCCGGGAGGCAAGGATCCATGCGACGCTCATCAGCAGCAGGCCTATGGCGATCGAGGCAATACCATCAAGGTAAGGATTATGCAGCAGGTGACCAAAGAAGATCCCGAGGAAGGCAAAGATCAGCCCGAGCATTGCAGCGCTGTCTTCAAGGACAATGGTGTAGAGACTGGGATCCTTCGACTGCCTGATGAATTGCCAGGCGCCGAGGTCCCCCTTCGCATGCAGGAACTGCCGGACGGCCACGGCAAAGGATCCCCCCTCCACGAGGAGCGATATGCCAAGGACAATATAGGCAGCCGCAGGGTCACCCATCTCGGCTGCGGGCGCAACATGGCGGATATGGGAAATGCCCTCATAGAGCGACATGCCACCACCGATTCCGAAGATGGAGACTGCGACGATATGGGTCCAGAAATAGAGCGATTTTCCGTAGCCGAACGGGTGGCTCTGATCAGCAGGCTGACGGGCTTTTTTCATCCCAAGCAGCACGAGTAATCCGTTCCCGGTATCAACAAGAGAGTGGATCCCTTCAGATATCATCGCCGATGACCCGGTAATTGCTGCAGCAATAAACTTGATGATCGCGATGATCAGGTTCCCGGCAACGGCAGCAACCACCGCTGTTTTCGAACCTTTTTGTGTCGCCACTAAATTCCTCCCGCAGGGGAGGGGTGATCCGGTCTTTCCCTTTCGATCCAGATTCCTGAGATGATCGGGGACCACCCTCCACTGATTATTGCATAAACAAGTAGATCACTGGGGATTATTTTACTATTCACAGGAGCATGAGGGAGATACGGCAGGCAGGCATTTCTTTTCCCGGGTATAGGACCGGATTCTGTCCCTTTTGAATTGTTGCAGGAGAAATGGAATTAATACCTCAGACTTCTGATGTTCCGATCATTTCGAGGAGATGGCGAAACTGCCACTCCCGTTCTCTCATTGTGGCGCCCTCCTCATCCCCGGTTGCAGCAGCATCCCTGAACGCGGTTGCCGCGTATATCGCAGCAGCGATGGCATGTGAGGACACATGGGCGGTCGCCATCGCCTGGCCGGCAGCACGGGCAGCAGAACGAGCAGCATCATTCCCCTGCACATCACGGGCAGCGGCATGTGCGTCAAGGGCAGTTCTCCGGACATCCGCCATCCTGAACACCCCGCTTGTGACCCACTCCCGGAGTGCTTCAATCGCCCTCCGGGGACGTGGATCTCCAGGACGCAGTTCCTCAAAGAGGGGGAGGGCACGCTCTGCACAATCAGCAGCCCAGATCGCAAGGATCCTATGGTCAACTCCAGTGACAAGATTCACAATAGATTTGTCAAGGCTGCTCACTGCCATCTTCCGTCGTTTCATGGATCAGAACACTACTGCCGAATAGGAACCGTCACTATCTGATTATCGCAATCTGTTAAAAAATCTGACCCACAAGGTTTTTCCTGAGTCAGGAACAACGGCTGTCTGCACCAGGACCTTTATCCAGGAAAAGATTCCGTGGGATTGGCCGTCAAAGAGAGAAATACTATTAAGAGACGACGGTAAGGTGTTACATATGAACAGTAATGCTGCCATCCTCCTTATTGGCGCTCTCATTGTCACGGTACTTGTTGTAGGCTGCACAACGCCACTGCCGCAGACCGTACCAGTCACCCCCTTGCCTACCACAGCCATGCCGATGATCACACCAAAGGAGCCCACCCTTACCGGGACCTGGACCCTTGCCTCTATCCTTGCCCAGGGAAGAGGGACAAGCATGGTACCCCTGGCCACCATCACAACGACCTTCTCTGACACAGGCCTGGTCTCCGGATCTGCGGGATGCAACAATTATGTTGCCACGTACCAGGTCAGCGGGGATCGGATTGCGGTAGGGAAGCCTGCCGTTGCAAAGAACGAATGCAGCAGTCCCATAGGGGTATCAGACCAGGAGACGATCTACCTGTCAAATCTCAAAGCAGCAGAACGGTTCACAATCGATAACGACCGTCTCACCTTCTATGATCTCACAGGGACTATCCTTCTCATCTATGACCGTGCAGAATCCCAGGAATCTTCGCTTCCTATCACGGGTATTCCCTGGATTCTCGAATTGTACCGGATGGAATCAGGAGCAAATATGCCGGCCAACCTTGATACGGAGGTGACTGCCCTCTTTGGTACTGATGGAACCCTCTCAGGATCGGCGGGGTGTAATGCCTACAACGATTCATACACCCCCGGTGGTGCAACAACGATCTCCATCGGGGACCCAATAGTTGTGACAGAGAGGTATTGCGGGGGATATGGTGTGATGGAGCAGGAGGAGGCGTACCTCGCCCTCCTTCCATCGGTCGCATTCTATGAGGTAACGAGCGATGGCATCCTCTATCTGAGGGATGAGAGCTTTACTCCTCTTATTCGTTATACAAGCTGAAGCCTGCACTCTTCCTTTTTTTCCTGACCTGTAATCCGGAAAAAAATACGGTTATTTTTTTCACCGATTCGTTTCCACCAGAGACTTCTGTCGATATCAACGCCGTCAGATAAACCGGATGACACCAAGAACCGTTATCTCTTCCCGTCACCAACGCCTCTTCTGTATGGTATTCCACCAGGGAGAAGCTGGGACTCCCGAGATTCCCCGGTTCCCGTTCGATATGGCCCCGGAAAAAGGGAGATGGGTGCTGGTCATCCTCGGCATGTTCATCAACCTCTGCCTCGGCACCCTTTACTCGTGGAGTGTCTTTGTCGAGCCCCTCATCGCTTATTTTTCCCTGGGACTCGGACAGGCAGTAACGGTCAACGGTGTGCTGATGCCATTCTCGGTATTCATCGCGGTTTTTGCAATCACCATGCTCATCACCGGCAGATACGTTGAGGAACTCCAGCCACGGATGGTTACCATGATCGGGGGGATCTTCTGTGGGCTCGGCTGGCTTCTGGCGTCGACTGCAACCTCCCTGATGATGCTCACGCTCGTATTCGGGGTGATCGGCGGTATCGGTGTTGGCATTGCCTATGGAGCAACGATTGCTATGGCCGCACGGTGGTTCCCGGACAGGAGAGGCCTTGCAGTCGGGATGACAGTGCTTGGGGTCGGCTTCTCTGCGGTCCTGACCGCAAACCTGGCAGGGTACCTCATCGATGCCTACGATGTCATGACCACCTTTCTCTTCTTTGGTATAGGAATTCTTCTGATTACGATCCCGATGGCGCTCCCGCTCACCTTTCCCCCGCCCGGCTGGAGACCGCGAGAGTGGAAAACGCCGGTTCACGGTGAAAGAGGGCATATAGTGTGCGACTGTAACAGAGCGGAGATGGTCAGAACCCCGGCCTTTTACGGCCTCTGGCTCTGCTACTTCATCGGGAGTATTGCCGGCCTGATGGCGGTCTCGATCGCAAAACCAGTGGGGACCGAACTGGTACACCTTGAGACCGGGCTTGCTACCACCCTTGTGGCGTTCTTTGCCCTCTTCAATGGCGGAGGGCGGCCGATATTCGGGATTCTTACCGACCGGTTCAATCCCCGGAACACCGCCATGTTCTCATTTCTCCTGATCGGACTGGCCGGTTTCGTGATGTGGCAGTGGCCTTCAACTGCAGGGTATATCGTTGCCTTCGCCCTGCTCTGGGGGTGCCTTGGCGGATGGCTCGCCATTGCACCGACCGTCACCGCAACGTATTTCGGAACCGTGGATTATCCCCGGTGTTACGGGGTCGTCTTCCTCGCTTACGGGGCAGGGGCGATCGCAGGTCCCCAGCTTGCAGGATATGTCGAGACGACCACCGGGAGCTACCTCGGGATCTTTCCGGCCGTACTGCTCCTTGCGGTCATTGGATTCCTGATTGCATTCGGGATGATGAAGCCCCCGGTGAAAAAAGATAATGTCCTCTGACAAGATATGACTCCCCTCTTAAAGAATCGTCCGCTCCACAATAATGAACAAGACAGGAAAGTGCCATGAAAACGACCCGTTCAGCCCGATCCAGACAGGCAACCAGAAAAAAGGGAAATCACGAATCGACTTTCGTGCGAAACATTATCCTTATCGGTCTTCCCGGTGCCGGGAAGAGCACCATCGGAGTAATCCTTGCAAAAATCCTGGGGATGAATTTTATTGATACCGATATCCTGATGCAGGAGAATACCGAAAGGCTCCTGCAGGAGATCATTAACAAGGAGGGGCCTGCTGCATTCCTTGAAATCGAGGAAGAGACGATATGCTCCCTTGATGCATATAATACCGTGATCGCTACGGGGGGAAGTGTTATTTTCAGCGAGAAAGCGATGGCCCACCTGAAATACGGAGGAATTGTCATTTACCTGGAGATATCTTACGAGGAGATGCTCCACAGACTGAACAACATCACGACACGGGGTATTGTTCTTAATCCAGGCCAGAGTCTTCGTGAGATGTATGATCAGAGGATCCCATTGTACGAAAAATATGCTGAAATAAGAGTGGATTGTTCCGATGAACATTTTGAGAGGATAGTCGAGAATATCGTACACGAGATCAAGGAGATGAGAAGGCCCTCATGATACTGTTCTGAGTAGGAAATCGACGGGTGATTATTGAAGGAAAACGATCTGCCTTAATTGAGGGGATCTCACCCTCGACAAATGAGAGTGGGGTGACCACTTTTTTAGGGTATAGCTGTGTTTCAACCACGACCTAGTAACCAAATTACGAGGAGAGGGTGGCAGGACCACTGTCAAAAATGCGTGTCGAAAAAAGGATACATTCTCTGGACCGGAAAGGGGCGAAATAAGGGTGCTCCCAAGGGTGTTTCCTTCCCTTGATATTATATTACAACCGTGTAATCGACGAGAGCCATGCCCGCGGATCCTTCCTTTCTCGTGCGGCTCTCAAAGACTGCAGCCCGGATCCCGTTGATCCTCCATCCGTCCGAAAACAAATCTTGTATCTCCTGCTTCGTAATCCGGCGGGGACCGTATCCCTCCGGTTCCAGGTCACTGAACGCAAGCATGAAATAGCTGCCTCCCGGCACCAGGACATCGTGCAGGTTCCTGACAAACAGGATACGTTCAGTATCAGAGAGTGTATGGAACAAACCGGAGTCGATGACCGTATCGAATGTCCTGCCGATTTCACGAAGAGACAGGATTTCTCCTCGAATGAATATTGCAGAAAGGCACCGTTCCTCTGCCTTCCTCTGGGCAGCCTCAATCGCCCGCTCGACCGAATCGAGACCTACAACTTCATGACCACAGCCCGCGAGGAAGAGGGCATTATCCCCGGTCCCGCATCCGACATCAAGCACTTTGCCGGTAATCTGCCCAGTCTCCTCGAGACGGACGATCTCCTGTTGTGGCCTTCCGATATCCCATGGAGGAGTCCCATGATAAGCCTGTTCAAAGAAATCCATAACCGTGAGGCGATTTCCTTTCAGAAATAATGAGGGTATTGGATGTGTCCTAGGTAAGGAAAAATGGGTAGGTACAGTATCATTCTCCCCTCAATGAAAAATTGCATACCTTCATTAAGGACACGATGCAAGATGAAAAGTCGGAAGTATTTTCACTCGAAAAAAGAGGGGAGAGGCATCTCTTATTTTTTTCCCGCGGCTGCAGCCTTTTTCACATTTGCCATCACGTCATCGACTCCGATTACCGGCTTGATATCAAACTGGATATACGGAAGCCAGCTCACGACAGTTGCATGCAGGGAGGTTTCATCGCTTTCAGCAAAACAGTACCCTTCATTGCTGTCACAGGTGATACCCCAGTCCAGCAGCTGGCCGGATTTCAACTGGGCTTTTACCCCTTCAAGCAGTGCCAACCAGTATTTCACTCGTTCTGCTGGATCTCCAGGGACGGTCATCGGGTTCATCTTCCATTTCATGTAGAATTTTGTCATTGCATCACACCTCTTGCTGGAATATCAGCTCTGATGGTTTCTGCTGCGATTAAAAAGAGGGGGAATCCAAATCTCCCGATCAATTCCTGTGGTACTTCCAGAGCCGATAGCGGATATGGTGATGGTTGGGATAAAACTATCGCATGACAGGCATGCAGACAATGCCACCACCAACGTAATCTGTTGTGAGGATGTTGTTGTTGAGAGGGGCAGAGGGGATCGGGAGAGGTGAATCCAGCACAGGTCTCTCATTCATCGCCAGGGTAGGCGGAACATACGGTTCCTAAAGTTACGCAGAATGTTATTCGGCATCTGTTTTCGATTGCTGGTTTCCCTTACAGAGAAGAGAGCTCCCGACTCATCCGGGAGAAGAAGTCATCCGCAAGGGCGAACTCTAGCCCATATTTCCGGTATACCCAGTCCGCGTAATGGTAGTTCATCCGGTCTATGATACAATAATCGATTTTTCCCTTGAGGAGTTGAGCAAGCCCCTCAGCTCCAGGGAGCACCGGGGCAATCATGGCAAAGGTCCTGATACCTTCGCCGTGTAATGTTTCGAGTGCGGCGATCCGTTCCGGGATTGGCGGAGCATCTGGTTCGAAGATCTGCCTGATCTCTTCATCCGCTGTGGTGACTGAGAGGCCGACCTCGAACTCCCGGGCCTCCCGGATGATATCGATATCCCGCAGGACAAGGGGAGAACGGGTCTGGATGATCACCGGCCATTCATTCCTGGCAAGGATCTCCAGGCATCGTCGTGTCAATCGGTAGGTTGCCTCCAGGGGCTGGTATGGGTCACACACCCCGCTTACCCAGACCGTTCCCCGTTGTTTCTTTCGTATCTCCTTTTCCAGTAATTCCGGGGCATTGATCTTCACATCGACAAATTCGCCCCATGGCTCCTTGTGCCCTGTCACCCGTTTCATGAACCGGGCATAGCAGTAGGTGCAACTATGCTGGCAGCCGGTATAGGGATTGACAACGTGCCGATGGATCTTTGAGGGCGAAAGGATCGACTTTGCCCGGACCTCCTTCACAACCAGGGTCATTCAAAGCTCCGTTATTTCCTATTCTCCCACGGATGATTTGATACCTTGGTATCCACCGGCATCCTTAATAACCCCGCAGAAAAATTCACCATCAAGAGGGGGAAACTTATGTGACCAATCGTTCGACCAGGATATCCCCATTCGGGCATTTTGTTTCATCACACACTCCATGGCGAGTGAACCACCTCCCGGGTCGCTGGTGTGAAGAGAATGAAACAATAAGAAGAATTTCGGGGTTTTCTCTTCACCGGGCTGGCAGGATAAAGTCACAAAGATCGAGAACGAACCCAATCATGCCCCTCCTGGTTATCATGCTGGTTGTCCTCCTGATCACTTCCGCGACTGGTGCGCTGGTGACAGCGGCGGCAATCTCCGGCCCTACCCTGGTCATATCACCTTCATCAGGAAAGGCCGGAAGCTGGGCAAAGGCGACGGGGAGCATGTTCTCCGAAGAAGGAGACCCTGAATTTCCCCCGGAGACGATCATCAGGTTCAACGGAATTGAGGTGGCCAGCGCCTATGGGGGTGGGTCCTTCACCCTCTCATTCCAGGTTCCGTCTGGTATCCCTCCCGGTGACTACCCCGTCCAGGCCATCCGGGGATCTCAAACGGCAACTGCAACATTTGCCGTTGTAACGCTCCCGGTCGCGAGCTTCGCCATGATCCCTTCATCCGGAACAGGCCCGGCACCGCTGGTTGTGCAGTTCAACGATACATCGACTGGATCGCCGACTTCATGGTGGTGGAGTTTTGGGGATGACAGCACCTCCATGCTGCAGAATCCATCACACACATACAGGAAAACCGGTACCTACAAGGTTAAGCTGACGGTCACCAATGCAGCAGGAAAAAGTGCGAGAGAACGAACAATCACCGTCTACCAACCCATCCTGAGGGTATTCCCCGTTTCCGGAAGTGCCGGGACCATGGTGACGGTAAACGGGAGTTCATTTAGTTATGATATGAAGGCAAGCCCCCGGGTCACCCTGTTCTTCAACGGGATTGAAATCTCCCGTGATATCCCGATGACGAGGGTCGGGACCCTTGGATCTTTCACGGCATCGTTCATCATTCCCGAAGATACCCCTCCAGGAAGTTACTCCGTCCGGGCTGAAAATCTGCCCGATACCGCAGTAGCCATGTTCACGGTAACGAATCGTGCTCCCATGGCTCGTATCGACGCCGATCCTCTTTCCGGAAAGGCACCCCTTTCTGTTCATTTCAACGGTTCACGATCGTATGACGAAGACGGTGCAATCAGCTCGTACGGTTGGAATTTTGGAGATACACGATCAGCAACCGGCGCAACGGCAGACCACACCTACACCCAGTCTGGTGAATACCGCGTGATACTGACAGTGACCGATAACCAGGGCTATTCCGGAACCTCATCGGTGATGATACGGACGGACAACAATCCCCCGGTTGCTGAGGCACAAGCTTCTCCTGTCTCCGGGCCGGCTCCATTGACGGTGAATTTTGAGGGTATACAGTCATATGACCCGGACGGGAAGGTCCGGTCTTTTTCCTGGGATTTTGGCGACGGCACTAATGAGCGAACCACCAGCACAAGCCACCAGTACCGGGATCCGGGTTCATATACTGCAGAGCTCACGGTAACCGATGATCTGGGAGCAACCGGTAAGGATGGGGTGGTAATCACGGTCGGGAACGAGCCTCCCGTTGCGGTGATCGGTATCTCAGCGAAAAGTGGATCTGTACCCTTGAAGGTAACCTTTGACGGGTCGCGTTCATTTGACCCTGACGGCATTGCACTCACCTATTCCTGGGACTTCGGGGATGGAACAACAGGGACCAGCAAGACTACCAGTCATACGTACGAGGAAGAAGGGACCTTTGATATCTCCCTCGTGGTGACGGATATGCATGGTGCTTCAGGACGGGCAGAGGAGACCGTGATCGCCGAATCGCCAGTACTTATCGTGCCGCTTATTGGCGGGGCACTGATTATTGCCGGTGCAGCCATCGCTCTCTGGTATATCCGCCAGCAGATAGTCAAACGTAGGCGTCCCTCACCAGAGTTCCATATTACTACTTACAGCGGACTGGAATATGAGACTGGCATGAAGAGAACATCGGATGAATTCCCTGACATCTCGGTGGAAGTCAGGTCAGGGATCTGGAAGGAGGGGGATAAGAGATGAAGATAACACTGGATAAACCGGTTTTAAATCCACAGATGATTGATATAGCGATAACTGATTTGGTAAACAACAGCCACCGGGATGACTTCAGGGAGATTATTGCCTGGACCATCAGGACCGGGCTTGGTGAGAAGGAAGCCCGGGAACAGCTGATCAATACCCTGGCGACCTGTATCTCGAAAGAGCTGAGCAACGGCCTGGTCCAGGTCTCCATCCAGCAACTCGAAGAAGAGACCGAAATCAAAGCGATGTATGAGCAGTCGCTGCAACCCATCTATCCCAGGGTCGATTTCATCGTAAAGTCTGGGGCATTCGATGTCTGGACGACTACCTACTGGTTTAAAGTGATGTCGACGGTCAAGCTGGATAACCTTTCCGTCAGACTTAAAAAAGATGAAATCACCGGTTTCCAATCGGGCACCATGCAGGCGTTCGTGACCCTTGCCTACTGTGGTCTTGAAAAGGAGAATCCGGAACCGTTCACGCTCTTTGAGAAGAAGAACGTACTGGAGGTGAAACTGCCGGAAGTGGTGAGATTTGAATAAGGAGCTATTTGAGAATTAACGGTTATCTCCGCCATATCTATCAATGTAAGGGTAATACCCCTTAAAAACAGTGTAGCTCCTAAACCCTCTCCCCATACCCTGTCCTGATCACCCAGACCGGACCCTGGTGATCCTCCACCAGTTGTCCTTCTGGTGTCCCGATGACATCAACGTCAGGGGGAGCCTCCGGTAGCCGCTCCACAAGGACAGGAAATCTGGCGTCGATTAGCCTGCCGGCTATGATCTTTGCAACGTCAGCAGAACTGTAGATTCCTGCGACATACGGAACAAGAGAGGGGGTTCCTTTCGCTGACCGTGGCAGATCGGCAAGCTCGAAGGGATCGACCTCGTACCGTGCCTTGATCCCCTCCCTGACCTCTTCCAGGCTCATATCGGTGACGATGGCCCGCCCATCGATCAGCATGAAATCCAGGATGATCGCCTCGAGCGGGGCCCGGGCCCTGATGGCATTCACTGTTTCCGATTCAACCAGGAAGGGCTCCTCCTCCGTTGAAGGGAGGGTTGGTGTCTCTGTCATCCTTTTCAGCGTCCCCCTCTCTTGAGATGTCCTGTATAATCCTCTTCTAAGTTGGGCTTATCTGTTCCGTTCCTGTCCTGATGCAGTGAATACCAGCAGGCCATATCCTGCACGGTGGTGCCTTCTGCTGATGAACCCGGGATTTCCCCCTTCACTGATGAAGGGATCATATTTTACCACCAATCGTTGGCTCTTTCCTGGAATATCAAACCAACACGAGAGTGAAAACCATCACTCTTACCACCATGATTCAGAACAATGGCAGACTCAGCGTTCATGAAAGATAATATACCTCCCATGACAGACATAGGACATCAGTCTGGCAGGGGTGATCGATGAATCCGGTCAAGGAATTGTTCCTTGAGCTGGTGTATGAGGCCAGGATCAAGGACCTTCTCAAGGGGATTACCCATGAGCACTTTGAAGCCAGTGGAGTGTACCTGAAAGACGGGTATCTTCACATCATATTTGACGATGATCCCACTCTGCTCCGCATCAGGCCGGACTGGAGGGGCACCACTGAGGAACCGGTATTGCTCCGCTTGAAGGAAACTGGCGCCGGTTATGAAGATATCACGTTTCAGTCATCTGCAGGCCACTGGCTCTGCCTTATCGAGGCCGTAAAAACAGGTCATGATATCTATTTAGCCGGTCTCGATGTATTTGACGAATCATTCTCCTTTCTCAGGAGTTGCTGGCTGCACTTCCCTCTTAAAGCGGGCAACAAGGGATTTGAAGGCTTGTCGATCATGCATCATGAAGCGAATGAGTATCTCCTCTGTATCTGCGAAGGAAATGATTGTAAGAGCGGCGCCAAAGGGGCAAAACCGGGAAAAGGGAGAATACAGGCCTTTAAGCAGGTTGGCGAGGAATGGGAGCATACTGGCACCATTCCCCTGCCTGAAGCGGTATGGTGCAAGGACTATGTCAGTCTCGCTCTCCATAACGGCTCTCTGACCGTTCTCTCGCAGGCTTCATCGGCGTTGTGGACAGGGCATATCCGGTCAGAGGGTGGGGCATGGGATGATCTTTTCATTGATGATGGCGAGACATATCTCTTCCCACGCGATGAGAAAGGTAGGACCATCTATTGTAACCTGGAAGGGATGGCATGGCTTGGCAACGGCCGGCTGGTGGTGGTATCGGACAGAGCAAAGCGTGATCAGCCCGGGAGATGTACCCGGAAAGACCAATCTATCCACGTATTCAGACTACTGGACGAAGGTCAGCCAACGAATTGGAGAATGAAAATGATTTTTTTGGAGGAGTCTACGTTTCAATCGCATGAGTAACGTTGTGTTGTGTCGTCCCCTCTCCTCATGTCCCCTTTGCCATGGCATACATCTGTTCCGGCAGGATAGCTGTCATGGTCTCAGTGCTGACCGTCCCGCATTTGGCAATCTCCACCACCACCTTTGCTAGGACTTCGGCGGAAGGCAACTCGACGATGGTCACGAAATCGTACCGGCCGAACGTGTAGTAATGGCTGAGGAGGGTTCCTCCCGCTGAATGGATGATCGTCTCTGCTTTCTTGTCCCGCTGTTTTGCTTCCTTCATCTTCTCAATCGCCTTGTCAGACAATTTCCCCAGGATTATAAAGAGTGGCATAATGAGCGGGATAGCAATAGGGAGAGATAAAGGTATGGGTGCTCATATACCCGCCCAAGAGACTGGGCATCGGTCGGGTACTGGGGAAGATAAGTGTTCTGCAGAGACGAAAGAGTAGTGCGAAGGAAGTGGTGTTCTCTCTGTTTCTCATGTATTCTCATAACGGAGAGAGGACTCCTTGAGAATCGGTCCCGGCAAAAAAGATCGGCATTTTCCTGCATTTTGCTGGCCTGATTCCCCATTTTATCAACTGCCACCCCGATGACCGGTCTCATTCATTGAACTTTGCATATAAGTGGTGGGCAATCAGCTGGAAGATGATGAAAAACAGGATGAGCATTGCGACATCGAGAACCGGGCTGAAATAGGAAGGATTCCCGTATGCTGCCTGGATCAGGTCATTACCGTAGGTGAGGGGGGAGAGAAAGGAGATCGCCTTACCAATCGGAGGCATGGCCTCAAGGGCGATGAAAGTCCCGGACACGAATATGAGGGGGAGTCGTACGAGGTTCAACATCGACATGATGTCCCCCGGGCTCTCGGTGGGGTATGCGGCAAAGAGGGTGCCCATGGTCGAAAAGCAGAGGGCGGTCAGGAGCATCCCGGCGATGAGAGAGAGGGGATTTGGGATGCCTGTTCCGAACGCCATGATTCCAACGAGGAGGGGGACGAGGGCGATCCCGAGGCTGTACATGAATCCCGAGAGGCTCTCGCCAAACACGATCGCATGGAGCGAGACCGGTGCGGATATCAGCCGTTCGAAGGTCTTGGTCCGGCGTTCGATGGGGATTGAGACCGGTTCGATCGTAGACGAGGAGAAGAGGAGGGTGACCGAGATCAGCCCCGGGATCAGGAGGCCGAGAGGGACGTTCTTTCCGGAAGCGAACGCAAGGAACATGAACAGGGGAAAGAGCAGGCCGGATACGATGATGTTTGGCTTGAGGTAATAGATGGCCATGTCCTTCTTGGCAATCGCCCATGCTGCCCTGGCTTCGGCTGGGAGCTGGCTTCCTCCCGGGTTATCTGCCATTTCCCCCTCCTCCTGTTGCCGGTGCCTGGAGCCCGGTCAGGTGGATGAAGACATCCTCGAGGGTCGGGCCCCTGGTGGTCGCACTCACCACCCGGTTCTGGTGCACGCGGGAGTACTCCATGATCTCTTCGAGGAGGGTGGACGGGTCATCGGTATACAGCCTGATCTTGTCCCCTTCTTTCCGCACCTCGCTCACCATGGGGAGGCGAGAAAGCGTGGTGAGGGCCTCGCTGATCCCCTTTTCAAAGGCGACTTCTATGGACTGAACACTCTGGATAGTCTTTTTCAGGCGCTCCGGGGAATCGATGGCGGCGATCCGTCCCTTGTTGATGATGGCGACCCGGTCGCAGGTGACGTTTGCCTCCTCGATGTTATGGGTGGTGAGAAAGACGGTCACTCCCCGGCTGGTGAGATCCTGGAGTACCTCCCGGATGATCAGGTTGCTCTGGACGTCAAGGCCGGAGGTTGGCTCGTCCAGAAAGAGGAGTTGTGGATCGTTGATCAGACCCATCGCAAGGGTGAGACGCCGTTTCATCCCCTTCGAAAAGCCGTGCACCCGGTTCCCCTTCCTCTCCAGGAGGCCAAAAGTTGCAAGAAGCGCAGATCCCCGCTCTTCCCGGTCCTTCTTTCCAACGTTGTAGAGTTCGCCGGCAAACATCATGTTCTGCCATGCGGTCAGGTCGTCGTACACGTTCGAGGTCTCGTACACGATCCCCATCTGCCGGCGTGCCCTGATGGTATCGGTGACGATATCAAGATCGAAGATCCGTGCCGTCCCGGAAGTTGGAGTCGTGATCCCGGTGAGGGTCCGGATGGTTGTTGTCTTCCCGGCGCCGTTCGGGCCGAGGTACCCGAACACTTCCCCGGGCCGGACGGTGAAACTCACGTTGTCGACCGCGACAAGGTCGGAAAATTTTTTGGTGAGGCTGGTTACCTGGATAGCATCCATGGCAGTATCCCGGGATGGTAATCATACCTGGGGTGGGGGATCTGATAA
>MVZQ01000038.1 GCA_002068435.1 Euryarchaeota archaeon ADurb.BinA087
CCAAGCCAGGTCAACGGCGCTGGATTCAGGGTCCAGTCTCGCAGGAGTTCTTGGGTTCAAATCCCATCCCTCGCATTCGGACACGAAGTTCTAATCCCCCGAACCGGAATTCACGAGATTTTCAACCGTATTGAATCAGGGAAGATTTTTCAGCGCTTCGGTGGGTCTTCCTCACTCCCCTGCCCGTGAACCGAAATCGGGGCAAGGCTCGATGCAGGAATCGTTTTCATTAAAACCGCTAAATGGGCCCCGATTTCGGGATGCAGGGCATAAATTATAAAAATCACGAAGTGATTTTCATTGGAAATGGAGATTACCACTCCGTTGCGCCAAGATAAGCAATCCTTTCGGGAATCGTCCGCTGTTTTATCTCGTCAAAAGATATATTTATCCGGGAACTGGAGGTAATGAAGGGGGTCATTTTCGGGGGAGTATTCAGGGGAAACTGCCCCGAAACCTGTGAAAGCGACTCTTTCACAGCATTCACTTCCCTTATCCCCTCCACAGATAAACCAGATGCATTTGTTTGATTCTTAATTCTGGATATGGCGGGTAATGTGGAACGGTTGGGTTGGGGATCAAAAGAGATCTGGGCATGAGGGGTGATCGGGGATATTACGTTGAATTTCATGTCATGAGGCTCTTCCTTAATCCCTCTGACAGGCTGGATTGTCTGACTGGTGGGAAGATATGAGAAGGGAGGGAGACGGTCCTCGGGAAGAATGTAATCGCTTGGAACCGTGCCATGTTCAGGGTCAGGTTCCTGCCACCGGTAGAGGTTGTCCGTCCACGCGTATTCCTTAAACCACGCTGGAAGGGTACCCCAGAGTTCAGGCCAGAGGAGTGTATAGTACTCCTCGTTGGTGATCTCGGTCCCCCAGATCGTCCGCAATATTTCCTGCTGTTCCCGGTCCGGGGTGGTCAGAATATTCACATATCCTACCCGGGGAGGTTGTGCCTCAAGATTCTGCTGTTCTGTTGGAGACAGCGATGTGTAGACATCGGGATACTGCACGCGGTAGAAGTCCAGCATGGAACGATAACTGTTCTGGTTCAGGTCTTTTGGCTCCTGGATCACGATCTCAACCTTCCAGCCGGGACCTTCCAGGGACCTTCTCCCCACAGATTCGCTGCTCAGGTCAGGGAACAGGGAGCCGACCTCAGCCGGACTGTAATGGCTGGCAATAGAGCAATGGTGGTATGCCAGGGTCCAGGGAATGACAAAGCCATCCGGATTGTCAGGCCATCGAACATTCCGGTACGCCGTCTCCGCACGTGTAGTGTAGTCCATATTCCCGTACTCTTCGGGAGCTACTGCCTTGATCAGGTCAAGCCACGACATCTCCTGCCCATAATATTGCCTGGCCTGTGCAACCTCTTCCTCGTTCAAAGCATATGCCCATCTCCTGCACCCAGGGGCCGGGGGGCAGAACGGCTGACCGTTGGAAAATTCGGAGAAGTAGCGCGTCTCAAGGATTCCGGTGTCGTGGCGGATGGTGACCTGGTATCCATCACCCCTGGGGATTACTCCTGCCAGATGGCCGTCACACATCCATGTGTATACAGCAATTCCCTCCTGCAGGGAGAATGAAGAGGCGGGGAGGACCTGGAAGTCCGGAGTGACGTAAATCATGCAGTCGAGGTCTCTCTTGGTCGGTTCAGAGGAAGGCTCCGTAGCATGAGCCATTCCAACAATCAGAAGAATTATGAAAAGAAGGAATGTGTATCGTCCATACCCATCACCCTCCCGATGGGAATGACAACAACCTTTCGGGGAACATTTCCTTTTTACCTTGGATCGTGTTTTCACCATACTGATTCCCCATTAATTTTGATTTATAATTATATTGAAATTTTAAATACTTTCTCCGGGAACGTCAGTTTATTGATATGGATGAGAACTGGCAGATGTTTCTATGATATCTTTCTCCCTGCTGAATCACCACTCCCCGCCCGTGCATCGCATCAGCAGATAAACACGTATCCCCTTTCTCCGCCACAAGATCATTTTTCCAGTGTTAAGAAAGGGTATGCAAATACCATCATTGACCGATACGTGAACACAGAATGGGTATAATTCTTTTATTAAAAAAGAGCGATACGAGTGGTCATACCACGAAGAAGGGGATAGAGAGGATGGAAGAATTGTGGATGAATGGAAATGAGAGTATCCCCCTTACCTCGAACCATCATAGTCAAGGATGGTACGAAATAATAACCTCGCTATCCCTTCATCGTATACTACCTTCTAATACAGGGTAATTTTAGATGAGATGTTGAAAGTGAGGGAAATAAACAGAGTAGTGCACTGAATGGACACTAATGTTCCTGGTTTGTCATGCCTCTCTCTTTTTAATATCATCAAGTGCCCATTTTGCATCCTGACTTCCTGTTCTTGCCAATGCCCCGAGCAATGATAAAGCCTCCTGGCGAATTACCCGGTCCCGTGTCACCCTTATGATTTGGTATAATTCACTAACTCGTCGATCGCTCCATGCTTTGTTCTGGTCCGTCACAATGATATCCCCTAAAACCCACCTTTCGTACAGACCGAAAGGCCAACCCCGAAACAACTTGATTTTCAAATATTGTTAAAATATTTTAAATAATAAATGTTATTACAAGAGATGCTCTTGTAGTGTTAAATCCAAAAAGTGTTTATAACATAAGCCATAAAAGTAGGTCTGCGGGCCATCACTGAATTTTCATGCCACCCGCAATGCATTGCACACTCTTCAAAACACTTACCGTCTGTCAGTTCATCCTGACAGATCAAATAATCATGGTGGAAAACATGCAGCCAAAGTATATTCAGACGGTTGATGAACTCGATACTATCGTCGGACTCACAAAAAAAGAACGGAACGATATGGAAAAGGTGTGCGAAACATTCCCTTTCCGCGTTAATGACTACTACCTGTCACTTGTCGACTGGAAGAATGACCGGGACCCTCTTAAAAAAATTGTGATCCCCGATCCAAGGGAACTGAAGGGGGGTGGTTCGCTTGATCCATCATCCGAGAAAGATTATACCAAATTGCCTGGCGTGCAGCACAAATACTCGCAAACCGGGCTATTGCTCCTCTCTGATGTGTGCGGAGGGATCTGCCGGTTCTGTTTCAGAAAGAGATTGTTTGTAACCAAGGAACGGGAGACCGTAAAGGAGGTATGCCCCGGACTGGAATATATCCGCACTCATCGGGAGATCACGAATGTACTTTTAACAGGCGGCGATCCCTTCAGCCTCGAGACTTCCCGCCTGGAACCTATCCTGAAAGAACTCCGCGAGATCAAACATGTCAATATTATCCGGATTGGGAGCAAGATGCCTGCTTATAATCCCTACCGGTTCCTGAATGATCCTGCCCTTATGGACATCCTCTCCCGTTACAGCACCCCGGAACAACGGATCTATGTCATGGCCCACTACAACCACCCCAGGGAGATGACACAGCCATCGATGGAGGCAGTTGCCCAGCTCCAGCAGTCCGGGGTAGTGGTCGTCAACCAGACTCCCCTCCTGAATGAGGTAAACAGCGATCCTGGTACCTTTACTGACCTTTTCCGGAAACTATCCTTTGCCGGTATTTCACCCTATTACGTATTCCAGTGCCGGCCATCGCTTGGCAATCGGTTCTTCCAGATCCCGGTGGAGCGGTCGTATGACATCATCCAGCAGGCATGGCAGAGGTGTTCCGGCCTGGCAAAACGAGCACGTTTTGTCATGTCCCATGCAACCGGTAAGATCGAGGTCGTTGGAAAGACGCAAACCCATGTCTTCATGAGGTATCATCAGGCAGCGGAACCAGCCGCTATCGGGAAGACAATGGTCTACCGGAGCAATCCCACTGCCCGGTGGTTCGACGATTACCTGCATCAGCCCACGCCCATCCGGGGATTTCTGAGCATGAAGATGCCGGCGATGCAGTGGTTGTTCTGATGGTGAAGGACAGTATGGCAACGAAAAGCCACCAGTTCACCCTGTCACCGCAAGCGGAAGATGCCACAGGCACTACCAGGGAGATCAAGGGGCGGATAAAAAGTACTGTCAGTGAGATAGTCTCGTATCTCAAGGGACCTGGTGCGGGGAAGCAACCGGATGATCTGTCATTCATCAAAAAGGGGGGTGCTTCAGAGAATCCACCCCAGTTCTGGAGAGACTGGCGATGGCAGCTCAGGCACGCAATCCGGGATATTTCCACCGTTGAACAGGTGCTGGGAATACGTTTTCAAAGGGAAGAGCGCGAACAGCTCCAGAAAACCATCGACACCTTCCCTCTCAACATCACCCCCTATTACCTCTCTCTGATTGATGTGGATGATTACGCACACGATCCGATATTCAGGCAGGCATTTCCTTCTCCCAAGGAACTGACCGTAGAGCACTACGAACGTGCCGATCCTCTGGCTGAGGAGAAGGACAGCCCCTGCTCCTGCATCACCCACCGGTATCCCGATCGGGTGCTCTTCCTCGTCAGCAATACCTGCGCAATGTATTGCCGGCATTGCACAAGAAAACGAAAAGTCGGCGATAATGATTCAATTCCCGGCAAGGATGAAATTGAGCACGGTATCGAATATATCAGAAACACCCCCCAGATCCGTGATGTCCTCCTTTCAGGTGGCGATCCCTTCATGCTCAGTGATGAACACCTGGACTGGATCCTCACTGAGCTCCGATCCATTCCCCATGTCGAAGTGATCCGCATCGGTACACGGGCACCGGTAACCCTCCCGTTCAGGGTTACTGACGGCCTTGTTGCCGTCCTGAAGAAGCACCATCCCCTGTGGGTGAACATGCAGTTCAATCACCCAAAGGAGATGACAGGATCAGCAGAAAATGCCGTCGCAAAACTTGCCAATGCCGGCATTCCGCTTGGGAACCAGTCAGTCCTTCTTGCAGGGATCAATGACTGCCCGAGGATTATGAAAGAACTCGTGCATCAGCTGGTGAAAAACCGTATCCGGCCCTATTACCTGTATCAGTGCGATCTGTCTGAAGGAATCAGCCATTTTCGCACACCGGTATCGAAAGGGATCGAGATCATGGAGAACCTTATCGGGCACACCAGCGGATTTGCCGTCCCCCGGTATGTGATTGACGCTCCCGGGGGAGGAGGGAAAATCCCGGTATTCCCCAACTACCTCTTGACCTGGTCGGTGCACAAAGTGGTCCTGCGTAATTATGAAGGGGTGATCTGTACTTACCAGGAACCCGCCAATTACGATCGCATCTTCTGCAACGGGGACTGCAGTGACTGTAAGCTCCAGCTCAATATCGATCGGGCGGATGAATCAAAAGTGGTGGGAATAGCAAAGCTGCTTGCTGATTACGATGACACAACCACCCTTATTCCAGAAAACAACAATCGCCTTGAACGGAGACAGGAAAATGGCGGCTGATGCCATCCTGCAGATAGGGAAAAGTATCGTCCAGCATGGGCCTTTGAATCACCGCGTATATGTGGTCAGGTTGTCGCCGGAGGACATACCCGGTATCATTCATACACTCGATGCACTTGCGGAAGAGGAAGGGTATTCGAAAATCTGTGTTAAAGTTCCGGAATCAGCGGGAGATATATTCATCAAAGCCGGATATCAGGTGGAAGCTGTGGTGCCCTGTTTCTATTATGGGCGGGAAACTGCCTTTTTCATGGCGAAATATCCAGACCCGCAACGGAGAATAGTTACCGATCCGCAGACCATTGCCGATGTAGTATCCATCGCGTCTGGATATCGCAGGAACGATTACACCCCGCTGGTACTTCCCGGATTTTCGTTGATGCCTGCTCATCCTTCCGATGCGGGGGAGATGGCAGCCCTTTTCCGTTCGGTATTTGAGACCTATCCCTTTCCTACGTACGATCCGGACTTTATTACCGCTTCGATGAAAGAAGGAGTCCGGTATTTCTGTATCCGGCAATCAGGACAGATCGTGGCGGCCGCCTCCTGCGAAGTCAACACAGATGCCAAAAACGTCGAAATGACTGATTTTGCTACCGATCCGGGATTCAGGGGAAAGGGACTTGCCGGCACCCTTCTTTACGCGATGGAAGCTGAAATGAAAAAAGAGGAGTTCCGTCTGGCATACACTATTGCACGGGCGAAATCATACTCGATCAACATCACCTTTGCGCGAGGGGGGTATGAATACGGGGGACTGCTTCCCAACAATACCAATATCAGTGGAACAATTGAGGACATGAACGTCTGGTATAAAAGGCTGCCAGGGTAATGAGAAAATGAATCTTCTTTCAATCGCCGTTGGTGGAACCAGGACCATTGGAAGTATATAATGGATTCAGAGATTTTCTTTGCGGTACTCACCCTCATTTTTGGGGGTATTGCAGCAGGAGCTGCGTATTTCCTCCTCCCGTGGCTGAAAAGAAAAGCTTCAACGACCGCTTCAGAGTTCGATGACATCCTGCTCACCGCGATAGAAAAACCCCTGATTATTACGATCCTTGCATGGTCTGTATACATTGCATTAACACATTTTGGGATCCTTCCGGAAACGATCGCCGGGTTTAGTGTTGACCAGTTTGTACATGCATTTTTTATCCTTATCGGGGCCTGGATCGTCTCATCATTCTCATATGACCTGTTACGAACGTACGGTGCTGCTATCGCTGAAAAAACAGGTACAGATATCGATGACAGGCTGTTTGCAATGCTTGAGATCATCGCAAAGTACCTGATTTGGTTTGCCGCCCTGCTCCTGTTACTCGACAATTTCAATATTGATATCACCCCGCTCCTGGCAGGTGCCGGTATTGCCGGTATAGCAATCGCCCTTGCTGCCCAGGACATCCTTTCGAATTTCTTTGGGGGTGCCATCATCACGATGGACAAGCCGTTCAGGATAGGGGACCGGATCATGTTCGAAAATCATTTTGGGGATATCATAAGTATAGGGCCTCGGAGCACACGATTGAAAACTCTCGATAACCAGATCGTCACCATCCCCAATTCCAGGTTGACCTCAAATATCGTGATCAATTATGCACAACCGGATTTTAAAATGAAGGTGAGGATACCTTTTTCCGTTGCATACGGATCTGATATGTCGAGGGTAAAGGAGATACTCATGGAAATTGCCGGTGAAGCGGCCGAGAGGACCAGTTGGGTACTAACTGATCCTGCACCATCGGTGTATTTTCTCGAGTTCGGCGAGTCCAGCCTGAATGGGCAACTTATTCTCTGGACAGGGAACTATGATAATGTGTGGGATGTCCAGGATTTCATCAATTCACGGATTGATTACCGGTTTAAAAATGATGGAATTGAGATTCCGTTCAGACAGGTGGATCTCCGGGTTCGGTGAAGGGGAAGGTGCTGAAGGAAACCCAATTGTTGGATGCGGGCTCTGCCCTCCACAGGCACGATCCGAATGGCCAGCTCTGGGAACGGGCACCTCGTTGTATCTTCAGGGAGTGTCGGATCATGAATGGCCGATAAGTAATGAAAGGATAAGGGAGACGAGTAGTGGACAGGCGCCAGAAGGAATAAATCTTATTACAAGAGATGCTCTTGTAGTTCTCAATCATCAAAATTTGTATCAGGACCGAGGTTTGCAGGCATGACGTATAAGCGGGAACTGGCTTCTCCAATCTCTGTTCGACTTCCTCGAGAGACCAAAGCCACACTGGCACGAATGGCTGAGGAGAGGCACATGGAACTCTCCCCCTTCATGGTGGCTATTGTCGAGGACTGGCTAAAAATGAGGAAGGAGATTGGGGAAGAGGCAATGAACTGGCGCACCTACCTGGATGATGCCGATTACAAGGGAGCAATGAAAGATCTCATCCGTGACACCTTCCTTGACTCGGTTATCAACACTCCGAATTACCGGGATAATATCAAAGATGTGGTAAAAAGAGTGCTCTCTGATGTCCTTGAGGAGGGGGGAACTCTTCCGGAAAACCGAAGAAAAAAGAGAAAATCCAAAGTGACCCGATCAAAGGAAGGAAAATGACGAGTGAAATGAGACCCGGGGTCAAAGCCCATGCTATTGCTACCCAAACGAGCAATCCGCCGACGGTTTGAAGAGTGAGGACAATCGCTTTCACACGGAAAAAAGGGGTATTGAAAACCCGGTTAGAGTCAATAGCGGAGGAGAGCAGCTGCAAAATGTAATTCCAGCAATCCCTTCAGGGATCCATTCAGAAAGGGCGATCAGGATAGCACATCCCAGAAGCAACCCCCTGGTCCGGCAGGATAAAACAGGAGTAAGAATACTCCGATG
Organism: Euryarchaeota archaeon ADurb.BinA087; assembly: GCA_002068435.1. Taxonomy (GTDB): domain Archaea; phylum Halobacteriota; class Methanomicrobia; order Methanomicrobiales; family Methanospirillaceae; genus UBA9949. Next base: position 8,246 of record MVZQ01000038.1, read on the forward strand.
ATCCTTTCTTCATACCCGAACTGCAATCAAAGTTCTCTCAAATCATTCAATACCTTGAGTGGTATCATATCCCCGTATTTTGTCCATCCCCCATTGCATGCGTTCGACGAATCCGCCACTTGTACAGCTCATGGGAGATGAAGAGGAGTACTGGAAATGGCACGAGCAGGATAAGATACTGGACCGGCACTGCCGCGGTGTTGAATATGTACTGCACCATCTCCACATTCAATATTGCCCCTATCCAGGCAACCTCAAGGATCATAGCGATAATAAGGAGATGATTTGAAAAAACCCCCTTTTCAATAGCGGAATTCTCCCATGAACGGAGCGTCCAGACATTAAGAAGCTGACAGCTCACAGCCCCAAGCAACGTCATGGTCATCGCCTGCTTATGCAACAATGTGCCGGTGATGGACAGATCTCCATACGCCCATCCATTCAGATAGAGAAAACCGAGAAACGCAAACATGGCAGCCATTGCCTCGATAACTCCAAGGAAAAAATAACCCCGTTTGAATACCTCAAAATCCAGGAGTCTTTCATTCTTCCCGACAGGTGGACGATCCATAATGTCTTCTTCAGGAGTTTCACTTCCCAAGGCGAGACCCGGGACCATGTCGGTACCAAGATCGATGGAGAGAATCTGGATCACGGAAAGCGGAAGGGGAATTGGAAGGAAGAACCAGAGGATGTAGGGAACGATCTCGGGGACATTAGAGGACAGGATATAGGTCACAAATTTTTTGATATTGTAATAGACGGTTCTCCCCTCTTCAATCGCCGCTACGATGGATGCAAAATTGTCATCAAGGAGGATGATATCTGCTGCCTCTTTTGCCACATCCGTACCCTTGATCCCCATCGAAATGCCGATATCTGCTTTTCTGAGGGCAGGAGCATCATTCACCCCATCCCCCGTCATGGCAACTACCTCTCCGTTCTCCTGAAGGAGCGTGGCAATCCGGAGTTTCTGCTCCGACCGCATTCTCGCGAAGAGCACATTCTTATGGAGGAGTAAATGTTTCAATTCTTTGTCGGGAATCCGTCGGATCTCATCCCCAGAGAATACCTTGTCAACGTCAAGCCCAATCCTTTCAGCAACAGCAGCTGCAGTGAGAGCATTATCCCCTGTGAGCATGAACACCTTTATACCGGCCTTTCTGCATTTCGCCACCGCCCCATGAACCTCCGGCCGGGGGAGATCCATAATTCCAATAAGGCCAAGCATCACAAGGTTATCCTCCCCCTTCCCTTCACGGAAAGCAAATCCAAGGACACGAAATGCATCCCGTTCGTACTCTTCTGCTTTCTGGAGGAATGCAGATTTAGTTTCATCAGAAAATGGTAGCACTTCCCCATTCGCACCGAGGAACAGTGTGGCACGCGGGAGGAGGATTTCGACCGCTCCTTTTGTGAAGGTATAATATGATTCCTTCAGCCGGCAGATTGTGGACATCATCTTCCGCTCGCTGGTAAATGGAATCTCTTGTATCTCCTCATATCCAGACGGATCCGGATTCAACTTGTTGGCAGCCGCGATTATCGCCAGCTCAGTGGGATCCCCGTGGAATATCTCCCCCTCAATTCTTGCTCTGCAATTCAACATCCCTGAGGTAAGTAAAAATCTGAGCCGTTCTTCGGATCCCTTGTTTGTTTCCGAGAAATGAAAGGTTCCATTTTGAAAATAACCCTCACCCGTCACAGAAACCTCCTCGCCACTGGCGAGGTAGATCTTTTTGACCGTCATTTCATTCCTGGTGATGGTTCCGGTCTTGTCTGTACAGATTACAGTAGCACTCCCGAGTGTCTGGGCTGAATCAAGGTTTTTAATGAGGGCGTTTCGGGCTGCCATGTGCCTGCTGGCAACAGAGAGAGAGAGAGTGATAGTAGGGAGCATTCCCTCCGGAACATTGGCAACGATGAGCGAGAGTGCAAAGATGGAAGCAATGAGCACCCCCTGCCCTGAAAGATATCCCAGAAGGAAAAAGACTCCCCCGGCGAAAACTGCAGCAAGGGTCAGTATCCTGGTAATGCGTGTTATTTCAATCTGCATGGGAGTGGACCGCTTCTTCACATGTACTGCCAATTCAGCGATCCTTCCGAACTGGGTCTTTTTGCCTGTTGCAAATACAACCCCGGAACAATTTCCTGAAACCACCGTGGTGCCAGCGAGAACTATGTTCTCTGCGTCAAGAATTTCCTCGGAGGTGACTCCTTTCTCCGACCTTTCAACTGGTCGTGACTCTCCGGTTAAAGAGGCGTTGTTCACCTTGAGAGAATTTGAGGTAATGAGCAGGGTGTCAGCTCCCACTCTGTCACCTTCTTCAATTATCAGGATATCACCAGGAACGAGGGTTTTTGCCTTAATTTCCTTGATCTTGCCGCCTCTTTTGACCGTGACGATGGCAGGAACCAGTTTCAATAATTCTGCCATGGTCTTGTCTGCCTTGTACTCCTGCCAGAATGAAAATGTCGCATTAATGATAACAGCCGCAAAGATTGCATATCCAAGGATATCGTACCCTTCACCCGGCGAAAACCAATCGGCAATGAAGGAAAGAACTGCCGCTGCTTCCAGGAGGATAGCAAAAAATTGAGCATATTTCGCAAGGTATTCTTTCACGTAATTTTTCTTTATCTGGCTCTCAATCTCGTTTGGTCCGTATGCACGAAGCCTGCGTACGGCTTCATCTTCATCAAGCCCTCCTTCTGAAGTATTGAAGTGGGCAAGAAGTTCAGAAACCGGTAATGCATGGAGATCAATCACTGATGCGATAACACGATAGAAAAGCCTATAAAGGTATTGCAGATATTCCGGGTCAGATGCCCTCCACAGTTGAAGATTTTTGGGATAGAATATCATTCTCTTCCTTAATCACAGGAATCCCGCCTGGAACCTTATAAGAGCAAAAAACCTTTGTTCTCAAGCAAATGCAGACTATACAGAAACAGGCACAAGGATGATATCCGGACATACGGTTGAAATGACACCTAATCCTTATCAAACAAAGGTGAATGAAAGGAATGGAATTATAGCGGCTCTTCATCGGGACGCATTCCACGCTCCGTTCTCTCTCCCTTCCCCCTCGTTATCCGGTTGCGTATCGATGGTTTGTATTCTTATCGGATCAGGTCTTAACACACATACCATGATGGACCGGTTGAAACATCCGCTGTTTCTGTTCCTTGCTGCAGTCATCATGATCGGTTCCTGTGGCTGTATCAGCAGGGAGATGCCATTATCCCAGGAAGAACAGGCACAGGTCATTGCATTCGCCAATCCAATCACCGATAACCTGTTGGACGGATTTAACCAGGACAACTATCAGCAGTATTCACGGGATTTCAGCAGTGAGATGAAACAGGGTCTGGATGAGAAGGTGTTCGAACAGAATCGGGCATTGGTCGTCTCTAAGATCGGCTCCTATATATCAAGGGGTGATCCCTTTGTGACAGGAAGCGGAGAATTCCTGGTCGTGAATTACAAGGCTGATTTCGAACAGGAAGAGGGGGTGGACATCAGAGTGATATTCCGGAAAGGAGATGATACCCATCAGGTATACGGACTCTGGTTTAATTCACCGAAGTTGCGCAGCTGATACCCGGATTCTGAAGCAAACCTCTCTTTTCGCTTCAGATACCCCTATTTGAAAGAAAAGGAGTGGAACGATCTCGTTTTTGCGATTTGCTCGCCCACCCCTTCAGGCTTCTCATTGCTTGTCATTATTTTCTCCTGAGAACAGGAATGATGATGACTGGTCTGGTGTACCTTGTTTCACCAGATACCTGTTGTACCAGATTTCTTTTGTACCGGATGCTGTTGCACCAGCTCCCCTCCATCACCTCATTCCCGGATTGAAATGAAACGCTTTTCTCATCTCCTTTCGTACTATCTTCTCCTGTGACAGAAAACGAACTTCAGAGGATCCCATGGGAGGACCGGGATGACCTCACCCCTCAGGAAAAGGAAGCGGTTGCATTCTACCTCGAATATAGCAGCGAGGTGCAGTATTATCTCCGGCATCCCAGGGAATTGAGCGGACTTGAGGAGTCGCCGAATTTTGAGGCACTTGTTCATCATCTTGACAATACCATCTGCAGATCACCCATCTCTGCCGGCACTCTGGTATACCGGGGAGTGAGGGCTGATTATTCCAAACGGCTCCTCTTCCTCCTGTCGATAGATTTTGCAGAATGCAATGACGGATTCCACAGCATCACTCCACAGATCATCCGGGACCTGGGATTTACCTCGTTTACAATGGGTGCTGAGAGACTGGTTTCAAAAAAGAGAGAAGATCCAAAGATTCTCTTGGTCCACCAGACAACATCCGCCGAGAATGCGTTGTTTATCGGCGGAGAGGATGCCGAACTGCTATACCCGAGGGCGTATCCCTGGCTGGTAACGGGATTTACGTGCAGCAGAAGAGGGAGAGAGACCATGATATTCATCAATCTTGCATCATACCAAGGAGGGATCTCCTGATATGGCGGGAGTTGAGCGACTGTTCCTGGGAAAAGCCCAGGCAGTGGTGGAGCATGCCCCTTTGATCCTCTCAGAGGCAGATTGTATAGCTGCAGAGCATATCCTCGAGAGGGCGATCAGCGAGGTTCTTCTGCACCGAACATCCTGAGGTCTCCCCGTTTCAGTGTGATAAATCGGGAGTCTTCCCTTCACTGCGACGAAATCCTGCATCTTTCCTTTTCCTGGAGTATGGCTGATCATCATGTCTTCACCAGATCCCGGGATCGTTTCGTCCAAGCAGGGATGGTGGATGCAATTCTTCCGGTTTTCCGGGACATGTCACCACCGGATTCCTGCCGGGACAATTGTTCAGAGGGTCATACACCTGCAGCGGGGAAAGGATTCTACCGGGAATGTAACAAATGCCAGGTTCCATCTCGCAGTATCTTTTTCATAAGCGTTTTTTTGGGATTCTTTTTTTTTTTTTGACATTTTGTTGTCTTCTTCACAACAATTCCTTTAATACCAATACTGCCGACCTTTTAGTACTGACGGTGTTTTAACCGATGCGATCTCCTTTTGAAATCATCGCAGACAGGGTCGTGAAAAAGCCGAAGATGGTCCTGCTTTTCATCGCACTCCTTCTTGCCGTGGCCCTTGTCGGGACCAGTTTCATCGTGATGGAGACCGGATCGGAGACCTACCTTGATCCCGATACCCCCCGCTCGATGCTCCTTTCCGAGTATTCGGACACCTTCCAGTCAGAGAGCATCATGCTGCTCGTGGAGAGCGATGACGTGCTCAACCTCGAGACACTCCGGTATCTCGAGAGGCTCGAAGAGGAGATCTCACAACAGCGGTACATCACCGGGACATCCAGTATTGCCTCCATTGTAAAGCAGATGAACGGGGGGGTCATCCCCCGATCCTCTGCCGAGCTGGATGGCGTCATTTCCCGCATCCCTTCTGATATCTCATCACGATACATCCCCTCGCACCTGCTCACTATCGGGGTGATGACCCTTGAGCCCGGTCTTTCGCAGGAGACGAAAAATTCAGTTCTTGACAACCTGGATGCTATCGTCACGCTCTCCAATCCACCACCCGGGGTTCATATCGTTGTGACGGGAGATCCGGCATTCCAGCAGCAGATGGGAGAGGAGATGGGCACCTCGATGGGGACCCTGATCCTTATCGCCATGGTCCTGATGGTCGTCGCCGTGGGATTGTTCTTCTCCCATATCAGGTACCGGTTTCTTCCGGTAGGGATCGTTGCATCCGGGCTCATCCTCACGTTTGGGGTGATCGGATACTCCCCGTATTCGATCACCATGGTCGCGATTGCCGCGTTTCCTGTCCTGATCGGGGTCGGGATCGACTATGCGATCAATATTCAGACGAGATTTGATGAAGAGGCGAGAAAGTCCTCCCTGGAGGAGGCAGCACGGACCACGATCACCCGATCAGGACCCTCGATCCTCTTCGCAATGCTCTCGACCTCAATGGGATTCCTCGCACTCTGGATCTCCCCGGTCCCCATGATCGCGGGTTTCGGAGTCATCTGTGTCATCGGAGTCGCCTGCTGTTACCTCGTCGCGCTGCTTGCCATCCCCTCTTTCGGGCTTGTCCTGAAGTACCGCCCCAAACACGGCATCAACAATGCACATGGAAGCGAAGGAAACAGCCACCTGATGGAGCGGTATAATGCGGCGGTCGGCGCCCTGGCCCGGAAGATCGCACGGCAGGCGGTGCCAATCCTTCTTGTCTGTGCCCTCATAGGCGTTGTCGGATTCCTGATGGATGCCGAGATCGCAATCAACACCAACGAGGAGACGTTTGTTCCGCAGGACATGCCGGCATTGATCAACCTCAAGAAAGTCAGCAGGACGATGGGGTCGACCGCCTCGCTTCCCCTCTACGTTAGGGGAGACAACGTGCTCGATATCGGAACGATACGGTGGATGTACGAGTTCCAGCAGTATGAGGAACATCATAACAGCAAGATTACCGGATCAGAGAGCATTGCAAGCCTTATTGTGGCCTACAATAACGGGATCCTTCCAACCTCAAACTCGGAGGTCGACGAGATCCTGTCAAGGATCCCCGGGACTCAGAAAGAACAGTATATCAGCGGGACGACCGATGCCGTGATCCTCTTCTCGACAGTGGACATGGAGAACGAGGTCGCGATGGCGATGATCGATAATTTTGCCCAGGAGATTGAATGGAACGAGCCGCCTCCGGGAGTGTCGGTCAGGATCACCGGGATGGGAGAGATGTTCACGAACCTGATCAAGGAGATCAATGTCGGGAAGACCCGGATGACCTTCCTTGCCTTCGTGATGATCTTCGGTCTCCTGTTCCTTATTTACCGGAATGCTGTCAAGGCCCTCACACCGGTCATCCCCATCATGATGATTGTCGGGTGGAACGGGCTTGTGATGTACGTGCTCGGCATCGATTACACGCCGATGACCGCCACGCTCGGGTCCCTGACCATCGGCGTTGCTTCGGAATACACCATCCTGATCATGGAGCGGTACTACGAGGAGAGGGCAAACGGCCTGCCGGTCATCGATTCGGTGCAGCAGGCAACAGGGCAGATCGGGACTGCCATCACTGTATCCGGGATGACTACTGTCTTTGGCTTTGCGGCACTGATCGCCTCATCCTTCAACATGATCAGCAATTTCGGCCTCGTCACGGTCATTACCGTCGGATTCTCACTCATCGGAGCCATCATCGTCATGCCTGCCATCATCGTTCTGATGAGCCGGTTCGAAAAAACCACAGAGCGTTCCCCGGCTGCTGGTCCATAAACAACTATTTTCCTCTCCCCGCACACACACCTCTCTATGATCCCTCCCCGGTGTGACCTGGTACTCAAAGAGGTAACCCTGCCCGGAGGGAGGGTGGCGGACCTCTCGATCAGCGATGGCATCGTTGTCCACACGGGCTCACCCTGCCCATCGGACCAGCTGATATCGTGCAGAGGCCTGACCGTCCTTCCCGGCGCCATCGATATGCATGTCCACATGAGAGGGAGGGTGCAGAGCGGAAAGGAGGACTGGAAGAGCGGGAGTATGAGTGCAATCGCCGGCGGTGTCACCATAGTGGTCGATCAGCCAAACACCATTCCACCTCTCAAAACAGAGGAGACGTTCCGGGAGCGTATCTCGGAAGCAGCGCGGGACTCCGTCTGCAGTTATGCGATCAACTGCGGGGTCCTGCCCGGGACCGATCTCGCGGCACTCTGGCGGGCAGGGGCAATGGCATTCGGGGAGATCTTTGCTGCTCCTTCAAGTTATGGTGAATCGCTCGATGCCCAGGCGCTCAGAACATCGCTTGAGACCATCGGCAGGCTCGGCGGGCTCGCGACCATCCATGCAGAGGAGACCATGCCCGGGAGTCCCTCAGACCTTGCCACCCACAACCGTCTTCGTGGTCCGGCAGGTGAGACCCGGGCTGTCAGCCTGATTGCAGGGTGGCAGCACCACTGCCGCATCCACTTCTGCCACTTGAGTACTGCATCGGCAGTAGCTGCCGCAGGCAGTGCATCGGTGGAGGTCACCCCCCATCACCTGTACCTCTCCTATGAACAGGCTGGGGAGACCGATACCTCCTGCAAGGTGAACCCGCCCCTCCGGACCGAGACTGAAAGGCGAAGGCTCTGGTCCGTGTGGGAGCGGATCGATGTGATTGCATCAGACCATGCCCCTCACACCATGCAGGAGAAGTTGGTTCCTTTTCCCGATGCTCCTTCAGGAATACCAGGGGTCGAGACCATGCTCCCCCTCCTTGTTGCCTCGTTGGTGAAAGGGGATATCGACCTGCCCACCCTCATTGCAAAGACCTCCTGGCGTCCTTCAGAAATTCTCGGTATCCCGAAAGCCGGATATAGCCCGGGCGACCGGGCAGATTTTGCCCTCTATGGTTCGGAGAGCACCCGGGTCACCGCAGAGACCCTGCACAGCCGTGCGGGGTGGACCCCCTTTGAAGGGTTACCCGCGGTATTCCCTGATATTGTGATCCAGTCCGGGAACATTGCCTATGATCACGGTGATTTTTACCCCTCCTCCCCGCGGTGGTACCCGGGAAGGGGTTATATTGGGGGAGGCCCTACCTAATGATCGTGCCGACAAAGCGCTTCCTTAGGTCCCCGGGTGATCAACTGGCGACGACCTGGAGATGAGCTTCGGGACAACCCGGTTGCGCGACAGGCACCGCCCGGCAATGGGAAAAACATGGTGAAGAACGGCAGCATGCCACTGGTGATCCGGTGTTGTTAATGCCGGGCGACAATCATTCTCCTGGTGGCTCATGACCGATATCACCCCTGCTCTCTCCTGTTCTGACAGAGGCACCATCATCACGATCGAGGTTGCCGCCGGTTCGAAGACCTCCTGTTTTCCCTCTGGGTTCAATGAATGGAGAAACGCGGTGGGATGCAGGGTCAGGGCACCCGCAGTGGAAGGGCGGGCAAACCGAGAAGTAATCACCGTAATCGCCGGGGCGATCGGTATCGAGCATTCGCGGGTACGCATCATCTCCGGAAGCACCGCGCCGGTAAAAAAGATACTCATTGAAGGGATGACCCCGGATCAGCTCAGATCGGTGCTGGCGCTCTCCTGACATATTGTATACTAATAAATAAATAAATCATCAAATATTAATAATAAACAGATAGTTTATCCCTTC
>MVZQ01000039.1 GCA_002068435.1 Euryarchaeota archaeon ADurb.BinA087
GGCGCTCGAGGACATCATGAACATCCTTGAAAAAGACCATTACTCCGGTGTAATGGTCCAGTTCGGCGGCCAGAACGCCGTGAACCTTGCCGTGCCCATCCACGAGGAGCTGAACCGGCGGGGCATGGATACCCGGATCCTCGGGACGACCCCGGACTCAATGGATATTGCAGAGGACAGGGACCGGTTCTCCGCGCTGCTCCGTGATCTCGATATACCAAGCCCCCCCAACAGCTCCGCCTATTCGCTCGGGGAGGCTCGTGAGAAGGCTGCTGCTATCGGGTACCCGGTCCTCGTCCGCCCCTCCTACGTTCTCGGCGGGAGGGCGATGGAGATTGTCCACGACGAGATCGAGCTCGAGTCCTACATGAAGGAGGCAGTCCGGGTCAGCCGGAACCACCCGGTGCTGATCGACTCGTTCCTCCAGAATGCGATCGAGCTCGACATCGATGCAGTCTGCGACGGCGAGGAGGTCCTGATCGGCGGAATCATGGAGCACATCGAAGAAGCGGGGGTCCATTCCGGGGACTCGGCCTGCGTCATCCCCACGCAGTCGCTCTCCCCTGTCGTGATCGAGAAGGTGAGGGATTACACGACCCGGATCGCACTCGGGATCGGCGTGGTCGGGCTCGTCAACCTCCAGATGGCGGTCAAGGGAGAGACGGTCTACATCCTCGAGGCGAATCCGCGGGCGAGCCGGACGGTGCCATTCGTCTCGAAGGCCACCGGGATCCCGCTTGCAAAGATCGCAGCGAAGGTCATGATCGGCAAGAAGCTGAAGGATCTCGGGATCGATGAGCCCCGTATCTGCCATACCGCAGTCAAGGAGGTGCTCCTCCCGTTCAACAAGCTGCCGGGTGTCGACACGGTGCTTGGGCCGGAGATGAAGAGCACGGGTGAGGTGATGGGGATCGATTACGACTTCGGCCGTGCTTATTACAAGGCCTGCATCTCGGCCGACAACGAGCTCCCGGTCCGGGGGAACATCTTCATCTCAGTCATCTCCGAGCAGAAGGACGAGGTGATCCCGATCGCCCGGAAGCTCCGCGAACTCGGTCTTGCCCTCTACGGTACATCGGGAACAGTGGACTACCTCTCGGATGCCGGGATCGATGCCCATCTGATCCGGAAGGTGCAGGAAGGCTCCCCGAACGTGATCGACCTTCTGCGGAAAGGGGAGATACGGCTGATCATCAACACCCCCTCCGACAAGCAGTCCAGGCAGGACCATTACCAGATCATGCGGGCTGCTGTTGATTACGGAGTCCCTTACATCACAACGGTCCAGGCCGCCCGGGCTGCTGCCTATGCCATCGAGGCGATAAAGAAGGAGCGGATTACGATCGAGCCTTTGGCCCATTATCATAAGAGATGAGACGACCCCCGTTCACTTTTCCATTTCCGCTTTTTTTCGAAATGAGGACCAGAAGTATCATCCGGCAGGCAGGTTTCTCGATGGTAAATCAGGGATTTTGTCCTTTCTTAAGAATGTAAGGGAGATCGCTGGTATTGTATCTCCTCAAAAGAGAGATCTCCTATACATCCCCTGAATATATGATCCTTATCTCTGCACAATCCCGGAGGAAATCGAGTTTCTGGATCTCGAAATCCTGAACAGGAAGGCCTGTCCGTTCACGGAGGTCGGCAAGCATTTCGTCCTTCTTCTCTTTCTTTATCAGGTCGATCTTCTCATACCGCACGGTCATCTGGAACTGGGAACGATTAAAACCCCATTCCTTGTCAAGGACCCAGAGGGTTCCGATAACAAGGAGATCCACTACCAGTTGCAGGGCATAGGAGGACAATCCCCAGAGGACAGCGTTCAGGATCGGCAGGGCTGCCATCACGAACAGGTAAGTCATCTCCCGGATCGGGACAGTCTCGGTCCGGTACCGAAGGATTGAGAACAAGGCAAACAGGCCAAATCCCGCGGCAATGGATAATTCGATGCTCGTGAACAACCCCATGATGAAGTAGATCACCGTATTGAAGGCCAGGAACGTGAAGGCGAAGTTGTTGCACCGCCCTCTTGGGTAATAGATCAGCCTTACGATGATGAACGCTGAGAGGATGTTGATGATAAATCCTGCAAGGAACAACCCGACCGACAAGCTCAGCATGCTGTCCTGCCTCCGCCGGATAATTTCGAGAGGTAGATCAGGTTCTCCTTGAACCGATTATGCTTCAGCCAGGAGTAAAGGAGCGAAATCCCGATACAGTACTTGGAAAACGCCCTTTTCCTGATGCTCTGTGCATGCAGCGCCAGGAGTGCCGGGGAGTTCTTTACCCCCTTGTCGTGCTTGATCTCACCTATGACAAGGTCGGGGAACGAAAGAACCTTCTGCCCGTCCCCAAACGATATCCCGGTATCCAGGGTGATGCGTTCGGGGATTTTTTTGGAGACCAGGGTAAGCCTGTTGTACACCGTCCAGAGCACGGGGTGGAATACCCGGGAATCATAAGGGAATGCCGCCCTGAGGAACGCCACCTGTTCAAGAGAGAATCCGGACGAAGACCACGAGGTCCTGATTCTGCTCTTTTCCGTTGAGCCTTTATTGTTCTTCTTTTTTACTTCGAGGTAGGTCTCATCAGACGTATCGTAATGTCGAAGCCGCAGCTTGTAACGATTCCCTTTCCTGTTATGATGCTGGAGATAGGTGAGAAACATCGGGGTATCATAGTATAGGGTCTCGTATCTCCCGATTCTGATGTCCTGAATCTCCAGCACCCGATACGCTCCACCGAGTGTCCGCACGAATTCCCTGCACTGCCCGAGCGTCATCAGGTGTTTGCTCTCAATGCGGGTCAGGAGCCGGGCTTTTGTCTCATCCAGCTCTGAAAGGGAGATGCTCTCAAATTCGTTGATCAATGATGACAGCGGGAGATGGTCATCTGGATCGGAATGCATGCCAGTTCCCAGTAGTCCGATCTCCATACTCATCCTGATCCGTGATATACTGAACAAGTCAATGCGCTGCGCTCTTCTGTAGGTACCGGTGAAGCTTCTGCAATCCGGGAAATGGTGGATAGGGGTAGGAGGTTTTGCCGGGACGAGCTGGTACCCTGTGATGCCCCTGTTTCAAGAAGGGTGAGGAGTGCTGAGATGCTCGTGGTACTCCCTCCCGTCACGGTCACCCTGGTGAGATACTCCTGGTACCCGGTCCTGGTCAGCTTGAGCTGGTGTGACCCGGCAGACACACCCGTCAGGGTAAGTGGAGAAAGTCCCCTGAATCCACCGTCACAGAAGACACTGGCCCCCGATGGGGTGGAGGTCACTCCGATAATCCCCGTCCCTTTCGCAAAGGGTGCCGGGATGGGGGTTACCTCGGGCGTGGGATTTGAGGTGGCTGCCGATCCCGACTGAGCTTTCAGGGTTATCGGGAGGTGAGTCGTTTTTCCCGGCGTGATCGAGACTCCGGTGCTATACTCCTGGTATCCGGTTTTTGATGCCCTGAGCTGGTGGATCCCGCTCGTAATACCGCTCAGGATGACTGGCGTGACTCCTTTGTAGATCCCGTCAAGCGAGATACTGGCTTCCGCGGGGGTTGACATAACCGAGAGGGCCCCCGTCCCCGTTCCGGTCGGTGCCTGGGTCGGGGCCATGGTAGGAACTCCTGAAGTATTCGGTTTCATCCGGGGATTATTACCAGGGTTCGTACCCGGATTGGTACCTGGTATGGCACCTGGGTTCTGGTTGTTTGAAGAGCCGACATTCGTTATGATACCGGTTATGGTAAACCTGGTTATCTCCGTGCCGGCAATATAGGTTCCCCCGGAATAGAGGCCGTCATTCACTGTACCAGTTGACCTGCCTCCTGTGTACATAACGTAGGTCTCACCCTTTTCCAGGTCGGGTGAGCAGAGCACGATCGACTGGTATGCCTTTGCCGGCATGAACGTGAGGATGTCTCTGCCCTCTTCCGATTCGATATGCACTATGGTGCCTGCGGGCTGGGCTGATGAAAATGTCAGCAAGACCGCATACTGGGTCGATGAGGTGTCGGGAGCCTGTGCCATGCCGGAACTCCCTGCTGCAAGGAGATACCCCGCGGTCATTCTGAAGGTGCCCAGAAAATCAAGTGCCCCATTGCCATTGTTTGTCGGACCATTGACGACCACCGTGCCTCCGGTCATTTCGATCGGGCCGTTGACATCTATCCCGTCTCCGTTGGCATAGATCACGATATACCCGCCGTTAATATGCAGATAGTTGTTACCCGTGGCAGGGTAGTGATTCTGGTCCGGCCGACCCTGTGCTGCAGAGGTGTCATCGTTGCTGACGACGTTTATCCCGTCATCGCTGGCACCGATGTGGATCGTTCCTGCATTCAGGGTAATGGAGGCACTCTCAAGACCCTCATAGGATTTCGTAATGCGGATGTCTCCCTCGTTAATCTCCAGCGTGGAATCTGAATGCATACCGTCATCCCCTGAGGTGGCTGTGATAGTTCCTCCGTTGATGGTCATACTGTCATTCGAGTGAATCGAATCATCAGATGAATCGATGGTGATAGTCCCCCCAGAGATGATAAGGGCGACCCCGGCTTTCAGCCCCTTGGCGCTTTCGGTATCACAGTCGGTTGCCGATGGTCCCATATCCTGGGAACCCCATGCATAGGTACTACTCCCCATGCTACTGCCTCCACCTGATTTGATCGTGATTTCGCCGCCGCTGACACTCAGGCTGGTTTCTGCCTGGATGCCATCCCCTCCGGAGGTGATGGCAATTGTACCGCCCTCGATGGAGATCAATCCTTTCTCTGCGTCTTCATCATTGTTGGACTGGATTCCATCCCCGCCAGATTTCACGGTGACGGTCCCGTCCTTGATGGTAACAGAATCTCTTCCCCTGATACCATCGTTGACCGCAGTTACGGCTATTTGTCCGCCGTTGATCTTGAGGTCGTCCTTGCCTGCAATACCATGATTATAGTTTGCCGTGACGGTCAGTGAACCCTCACCGTTGATCGTGAGATCATCATTACTGAAAACTGCTGCATTGGGTTCATCGGATTCTGCATCTTGAGCGAGATACGAACCCCCGTCAGTTATATAATTTTTTGTTCCTTCTGCAAGGGTGATCACCGTTTTATCAGCGTTGATGACATAGAGTGGAGCACTCGAAGAACAGGCAATGGTGGCTCCGTTCAGGACTAGCTTTACGGCTTCTTCATCCTTTGTATCGACCCGGATCTGGCCATCATTCAGAGTGCCGCTGATGGTGTAGGTTCCACCGGATGTGATGGTGAGGGTGGTGCCCTCGACGGTCGCCCCGCTCCCTTCAGCGGTGATCGAACTGCCTTTCAGAGTAACAGAAGTGACTCCGGAATCGGTTCCGGCCGTCTCCCCATTCACCCAGCCGGTAAAGGTGACGGCTACGATGAATGCCAGGATCAGTGCAGTCATGCTTTTCATTTTTGTTCGTCTCCCTCAGCGCTCTCTATTCCTCATTTTCAGCCCGTTCCGGGGATGCCAATTGTTCTGGCAGAATCCCCAATCCCCTGAACGATCGGAATAGTGGCTGATTGTCAAATTTACTGTAGATAATGTATAGTTTACATTACATTATGTAAATACTTTTTTCTATGTTCGACCCTCATCAGAGGGGGCGGATCCTCCTGAGAACCCAGGTTCTCACCCGCCTGGCTGGAGGAGGCGGGAACAGATGAAGGACCTGCCAGGAAAACGAGTGGGAGCACATGATATCCTCCCTTTCTCGGACCTCGCTGCTTTAGGACTGCTCTTTTTTTTCGGGAGAGGGTTCTGGTAGTATTATTATCCGCGACGTCGAACCGATCAGGTACATTTGTGCCCACAGCACGGAGCGATACCATGGGAAAAGGAACCGTTGTGATGGCATATTCAGGAGGCCTTGACACCTCCATATGCATCCCCCTCCTCAAGGAGCGGTACGACTACGACCGGGTAGTGACCGTGGCCGTTGATGTCGGCCAGGGACAAGAGGAGATCGCGATCGCGACAAAGAAAGGGGAGAAGTTTGCCGATGCCCACTATACGATCGATGCACGGGACCGGTTCGTCACGGACTACCTGTTCCCGGCGATCCGGGCAAACGGATCCTACGAGGGGTACCCGATGGGAACGGCGCTTGCCCGGCCCCTGATCGCCGATGAGGTGGTGCGGGTCGCCCTCCGCGAGAAGGCAAGGACCGTAGCCCACGGATGTACGGGCAAGGGGAACGATCAGCTCCGGTTCGACTTCATCTTCCGGATCGCCGGCCTCGAGGTGGTCGCCCCGATCCGCGAGCTGAACCTCACCCGCGAATGGGAGATCGAGTACGCAAAGGAGCACAAGATCCCGGTCCCGGTCGTGAAGGAGAAGCCCTGGAGCGTCGACGAGAACCTCTGGAGCAGGAGCATCGAAGGAGGGCGGCTGGAGGATCCGGCGTACCACCCGCCTGAGGAGATCTTCGGGTGGACTGTCCCCGTCGAGAAAGCGCCGGACAAGCCCGAGCAGATCACCCTTGAGTTCCTGAAGGGGATCCCTATCAAGATGAACGGCGAGGCCATGAGTGGGCGCGACCTGATCACAAGACTGAACATCGTTGCCGGGAAGCATGGGATCGGCCGCTCCGACATGATCGAGGACCGGATCCTCGGGCTGAAGGCACGGGAGAACTACGAGCACCCGGCTGCCACCGTCATCCTCGCCGCCCATGCCGACCTCGAGCAACTCACCCTTACGCGCCAGGAACTGGCGTTCAAGCGGATCGTTGACGACAAGTGGTCCGAGCTCGCCTACATGGGCCTCGTCCACGAGCCGCTCTTCCATGACCTGAACGCGTTCATCAATGAATCGCAGCAGAAGGTGAATGGGAAGGTGGATCTCCAGCTCTACAAGGGGTGCTGCCGGGTGCTCGGCCGGTCATCCCCGGAGGGGATCTACTCCGACGATCTAGTCTCATTTGACAGCACCACGATCGACCAGTGCCACGCGACCGGGGTCTCGGCCTATTACGGGATCCAGGCCCGGCTGGTCGAGGAACGGAAGAAAAAATAACGGCTAAAAGAGCTCCACTCATTACCCCTTTTTGATCGAAGACACTCATTTGTTTTCATACTGCACACTCACCGCCCGGTGGTTTCTCCTCCCGAAAGACCGCCTTTCGTTCCTAAAGATTTACCTCAATACACGCTACAGGTACATTCAGGAAGTCCTCAAAAGGACATCTCCCTGCGATGAAGATCCTCTGGAAATACCTGAAACCGCAGAAGTGGTTGATCCTGGTTGCCCTGATCCTGGCTGCGATCAGCCAGCTGCTGAACCTGATCGACCCGGTCATCTTTGGTAAGATCATCGATGATTACGCACTGAATCCCGCGAATCTGCCGGAGGCGGAACTGGTATCCTCGGTCCTCTTCTGGCTCGGGATAGCCATTGCGATCGCCCTGCTTGCCAGGCTCGCACGGGCGTTCCAGGATTATCTCGTGCGGCTGGTCGTCCAGAAGTTCGGCATGCAGATATTCAACGACGGTCTGAAGCAGACGCTCCGGCTCTCCTACAGTGAGTTCGAAGAGCAGCGGAGCGGTGAAACCCTCTCGGTATTGCAGAAGGTCCGGACAGATACCCAGATCTTCATGAATACTGCCATCAATGTCCTCTTCTCCTCCATCATCGGGATGGGATTCCTGATCGGGTATGCGGTGACAAAGAGCTGGCTGCTGATACCGGTGTTTCTCATCGGCATCGTCGTGCTGGGATCGCTCACCGGGCTTCTCTCCAAGAAGATCAAGACCACGCAGCGCGAGATCAACCGCGAGACGAACAAGATGTCTGGGGTGATCACCGAGTCCCTGCGGAATATCGAACTCGTGAAAAGTCTCGGGCTGACCTTTCCGGAGATCCGGAGGCTGCGGGAGCAGAACCTGAAGATCTTCAACCTCGAGATGACAAAGGTGAAAAAGGTCCGGACGCTCACCTTCCTGCAGGGGACGACGCTCTCCATCCTGAAGAGTTCGATCCTGTTCATCCTGCTCTGGCTGATATTCCGGAATGTCCTCACCACCGGCGAGCTGATCTCGATGCAGTTCATCTCCACGACCATCTTTGGTCCTCTCCAGGAGCTCGGCAGCTTCATTCTGAGCTACCGGGAGGTCGAGGCATCCGTGAACACCTTCGATCAGCTGATGCACAAACCGATCGAGCAGAATCCAGAGAACCCGATTATCGTTCAAGACCTGGAAACCGTCCGGTTTGCGGACGTGGTGTTCCGGCACAAGACCGCCCAGTGCAACGCGGTTGACGGGATATCATTCGAGGTGAAGAGGGGAGAGACGATCGCATTTGTCGGCCCTTCCGGCTCAGGAAAGTCGACGCTCGTGAAGCTCCTGGTCGGGTTGTACCGGCCTGTCAGTGGCGAGATCTATTTCAACGGCCACCCCTCATCCCAGATCAGGTATAACCCGCTCCGCAGGCAGATCGGGTTCGTTGCGCAGGAAGCCCAGCTGTTTGCCGGCACCATCAGGGAGAACCTCCTGTTCGTCAAGTCCGATGCAACGGACCAGCAGATCCGGGACGCACTCCACAAGGCTGCGTGTGATGACCTCGTTGGCCGTTCGTCTAAGGGAATTGATACTGTCATCGGGGAGGGCGGCATAAAACTCTCCGGCGGTGAGAAACAGCGGATCTCAATTGCAAGGGCGATCCTGCGAAGGCCCCGCCTGCTGATCTTTGACGAGGCGACGTCATCCCTTGATTCACTGACAGAGCAGGATATCACCAATACCATCCGTGAGATCTCGCTCTCCAGGGAGCAGATCTCCATCCTGATCGCCCACCGCCTGTCCACCATCATGCACGCCGATGTGATTTACGTGCTTGAGAAGGGGAAGATCGTGGAGACAGGTTCCCATGACACCCTCCTTGATCTGAAAGGGTTGTATTACGCGATGTGGCGCCAGCAGATCGGTGAACGGAGGAAGGGAGTGAGCAGAACGTGACATTTCACCGTCACCCTGCATTTCTGTCAGCCACAGAGATCCCGAGGATCCTCCGCATTCCAGAAGGGGGTCATTGGACATTCATGAAAATTTCGATGCCTTCGCGTCTGGTACTATGCCGGCTGGTGTACCAGTATGACCGGGCCAAAGGTCTGCATCAGGAACGAGGCTCGCAGGGATACCAACCCATGAAGATTTTTCCACTTCTGGGAGTGACCGGAACACTGTTCCCTCTGAAAGGATTGATCCATCAGACAGAGGAAACGGTAAAAAAATTATTTGTGAATCTTGTTCAGCAGGTTGCTCACCATCTCGGGAGCTCGGTCCTTAAGGCCGTACGCAAGGAATGCGGCGATACCGACACCGAGGCCAATTCCCACTCCCCATGCGATCGGAGTGACAAACGTGTAGATGATGGTCAGGTCGATCATCAGCTGGGAGAGCGCGAGGATGACAATGACGAAGTAGAAGAATATCCGCAGAGCCGTGAGAATGACGCCAAGGAACTCGATATCCTGCGTCTTGCCCCATGCCTGGATGAGATCCAGCAGGTAATCGATCAGGATGAATCCGCCAATCAGGATGATCAGGAACATCGCGATGTGGGGGAGGTACAGGATGAACTGCTCGAACAGGTCGCTGATGAATCCGATCCGGAGGACACTCGCAGCCGCAGCGATCGCGATGAGGTAGATGAACCACCGGACAATCAGATCGAAGAGATGCACGATATTCGTACCGGATGATTCGATCGCTTTTCCGACAGAGGTCTTCCGGAGGGCATCATCGACGCCGGCTTTGTCAAGAATCTTGGAGATGATCCTGCCAAGGAACCGCCCGACAATCCATCCGATAATCAGGATGATGATCGCTGCAATGAGGTAAGGGATGTAGGCGATCATCGGAACGATCAGGTCTTTCATTGAACTAGTGACTGCTTCAACAATTTCTGAAAGAATGGTCATGGTAACCAGAATGCTTTTTTGGGGGGAGTATGCTTAAAATTATGGATAAGGAAAGCTGGATCTATTAATAAGGGTAATACAATAGGATCATTTCTATTCAATTCGTGAGGTATACCATCTTTTTCCGGTTATCAGGGTGATGAGAGGGGAATTTTCGACCTGGTGCATCACACTCGCCCATAAGAACCGATCACTATTTTTTTTCATGGCAGGTTCCGATGATTCCAGAAGATGCCTCCTGATAGCGAACGGCAGAGCAGATCCAGAAGATCCTCAGGCACAAGCCCAAGGGGATGACCATCACCGAGCTGGCCCTGGTAATTGGAGGGATCCCGTTCAAAATCGTTTACTGGGCAACCGATCTCCTGTATACCTGATCTGGGGACCAGAACGAAAAGAACAACACCTCGCCCCGGGAATAGCTCGTGATCATGCACTGGGAGGATGTCGTTTACAGGGGATTTATCGCGGGATCTATTCTGCTCTTCTCCTTCCTGATGTTCGATATCATCAGGGATTATATCACCCTCGTAAAGAGCCCAGACGGATCCACAGCCTGTTGCGTCAGTGGAGCGACATCCACGATTGCGATTGCCTCCAGTGTGGTGGGGTTATCGGTGGGGATGTTCCTCATCCGGAAACAAATGAAAGTATAACGAAAGGGATCGCTCTGTTATCTGAAGGAAAAGTACAAGCGATTGAGAGGATGATCGATGGTTCTTTTGGTGGCAGCGGTTCGCTGTGATGTTTTGAAAATATAATCAGGGGCAAGGTGTAAAATTCTCTCCCCCAATCTCTCTAGGAAGCATTTTTCCCTTGTGGCCTTTCAGATCATTTCACGAAACCGAGGGGATCCCCTCTTCATGGAGGCCTGGTGTAGGACTACCCCCCGCACTGTACTAAAAACAAGGGAATTCTCCGTCGATAAATCGCGCAATCATTTCACAATCTATATCGTTTCTTATACCAATTGATACTACCAAAATGGTGATTCTTGAATGAAGAAAACAACCCTGTTTCTGATCGTACTGCTCGTCTTTTCAACGATGCTGATTGCCGGGTGCACCCAGCAGACGCCCGAAGTGAAACCGGTGACAACCCCGACCGTTACTGCGAAGCCGACATTGCCACCCCAGGTGAACCAGACCGTTGCCAATATCACCGAGAAAGCCAACCAGACCGCAGCCAACATTACCAGTCAGACCAACAAGACCGTAGCGAACATTACCGAAAAAGTCAACCAGTCTGCGACAAACATCACCGAAAAAGCCAACCAGACCATAGCAAACATTACCAGCCAGGCGAATCAGACCGCAGCCAACATTACCAGTCAGACCAACAAGACCGTCGCAGAGATCGTGAACAAGACCTAAAACTTACACCTCTCTTTTCACCAGGCTCGTGTATTTCGCAGCCTTTTTGGTGGTGCATAAGGAGAGGTAGCGCCGATGGAACGGCGGCTTCTTTATTCGAACCAACCGTGCCTTCCGGTGACTCTGTCTCTACTGATTCTCCCTCACGACGTCCCTTGCCGGTTTATCATCGCGAAGCCCGAGATACCGGGGGTGGCGGAGTTTTCCGTCCGGGGTCCACTCGGCGAACACTATTTCGCACACAAGGTCCGGGGTGACGAAGTGCTCCCCTTTTTCAGCCCCTGGTTTGTCTGCAAACGGGGAGGTCTTCAGTTTCCGGGTGGCAAGGTGAGCGCTGATCTCCCGGAGCGTACGGTAATCAAATCCGCTCCCCACCCTGCCGGCATAGAGAAGGCGGCTGTCCTGGTAATATCCCAGGAGGAGGGCCCCGAACCCTGGCCGGCCCCCTCCCGGGTCGGTGTACCCGCCTATGACGAACTCCTGCTGGTTGAGGCACTTGAACTTGAGCCAGTCGGATGAACGCCGATGGAGGTAACGGCCTGACGCCCGTTTTGCGATGATCCCTTCAAAGCCTCTCGTGCAGGCCTCTCGGTAGTAAGCGAGGCCGTCCTCCCGGTGCTCGGTGTACCGGACGGGATCCCTGAAGGGGATGAGTGATGCGAGGAGGGTTTTCCTTGTGCGGAGGGGAAGGGCTGATAGATCAAAGCCGTCCAGGTACATCAGGTCAAATAGATAGAGATAGACCGGAACACCGCTCTGCCATGCCTTCTCCCGATCATGGATCTGCATCCGTTCCTGCAGACGGGAAAAACGGGGGATATCTGCTTCGAACGCGACAATCTCGCCGTCGGCAATGAACTGCCCTTCCGTGATCTCTTCAAGTGCTTCCACAAGATCGGGGTAGGTTTCGTTCAGCACCTTCCTGTTCCGGGAGAGCAACCGGACCCGGTAGCGGTTGAGGAACACAAGGCACCGCTCGCCATCGAACTTCTGCTCGAAGATCCAGTCACCGGTCATTGACCGGGGGGAGGCAAAGGTGGCGAGCATCGGCTCCATCCACGGCGGCGGTTCGCGGGCAACGAGTTTTTTCTGCTGCTCTTCAGTGAGAGCGGCAAGGAGTGGATGCATCGGGGATCTATAGTTTCTTCCTGATTCTTTGAACCATATATCTGTTTCATTGTGGGGGGAGGGTGATTCATATACTTCAAAGATTTTGAGAGAGTAAACGCTGATTGGACAGGTGTGGGGAAAAGGAGAGCTATTCGGGTGATCGTCCGGCACCTATAACAGGGGACATACAGACAGTGTATCAAGGGCGACTCTATGGCACCTATCCTGGAAACGGCCAGAGCGGGAACGATGACAAAAGCCATCAGGCGGACAGCAGCCCAAGAAGGAGTTGATCCGAAGGTGCTGCTGATATGCATCACTGAGGGTAGCGCAGTGATCATGCACCGAGGTGATCACTATGTCGGTATCGGAAAAGGACTCCGCACCAAGGTGAATGTCAATATCGGAACCTCAAGTTCCCGGATATCGCTCCAGGAAGAGGTGGAAAAAGTTCTGGTTGCAGAGCGATACGGTGCGGACACCATCACCGACCTCTCCATGGGAGGTGACCTCCCGATGATTCGCAATACGCTCTTTGGTGCCACCTCCATGCCCGTCACCACTGTCCCGATCTATGAAGCTGCTGCCCGGTTCGGGATAGAGAAGATGACCGATGAGGATATCCTCACGATTATTCGGGAGCAGGCTGCTGCTGGAGTGAGTTCCATGGTCCTGCATGCCATCGACACAAGGATGCTTGCTTTCCTGAAAAGGGAAAAGCGGGTGGCCGGAGTTGTCTCGAAAGGGGGAACGATCACCGCTGTGTACATGCATCTCCATGCATGTGAGAACCCGTTTATCAAGCGGTTCGATGATATTCTCGCTATCTTCCGAAAATACGATATTGTGCTGTCGCTTGGCAACACGGCCCGGAGTGGGGGGATCCATGATGGCAGGGACAAAGCACAGGTAGAGGAGATGAGAATAAATGGTGAACTCGCCCGGTTTGCCAGGGCAAGGGGTGTCCAGGTAATTATCGAAGGGGCCGGAGGCCATGTCCGGTATGATCGTATCGCTCCCCTTATCCGGCATTATAAAAAATCCCTGCCGTTTCCGCTCTTTGTTGCCGGTCCGCTTCCGACCGATATTGCCCTTGGATATGACCATGTCGCAGGATGTGCGGGTGCGAGTGCCGCCAGTGCTGCCGGTGCCGACTATCTCTGTTACCTCACTCCCGCAGAACACCTGGGGCTTCCCGGGCCCGAGCAGGTGAAAGAAGGGCTCATCGCGTTCAGGATTGCTGCTCATATCGGGGATATTGTAAAATACGGCAGGGATGCCGCTGACAGGGAGATGTCGCTCTCGAGGGCTGCGTTGGACCGGGAGAAGCAGTTCGCCCTAGCAATGGATGAAACGAGAGCCCGGCAGCTCGCCGGAGATTCCGGCGACTGTTCGATGTGTGGGGATTACTGTGCGTTGCGCCTGATGAAGGGGATTACGGAGAACACATACCTGAAAGAGTGAGAGGAAGGCCCACAGAAAACAGCAATCCATCTATCTGAGGGTGATCCCGTAGATCACGGGGAGACTTCTTCCCGATTCTTTTTTTAGCACCCCCCGTTTCGATTCTCCCACTCGCTCTTGATACCATTCTAACACGACACGGGCGTGATCTGCCAGACCAGCAGTACCCACTTGTTCTCCCGTTTTGCATAGTGTGCAGCGACATGAAACGTCCCGAAAATTCTCTGCCCTTTGAGCGTGATGTCCTCGATGCACTGGTAGATGAGGACCGCTGCATCGGGAGAAGCCACGACCATTCGTGGGTCCGAGATGATAAATTCATGCAGCGTGAGCGAGGGAAGAAGGGTTTTCAGGACCTCCTTTTTTGAGAACCGGCCGAGTGCGTTGATCTCGACAAAGTCTGGTGCAAGGAGAACATCGAGCGCTCTGGTGTTCTTCTCCTTCCAGGCCCGTGCCCGGGCTTTTTCGTGGGCGAGGAGGACAGTCGCAAGCGGTCCTGGAGTTCCTGGTAATGTCATACCAAGGGATACATCCCTGGATGAAAAAGGGTATGCCCGGAAGAGAGAACGATCTTCCCGGACCGGATTTTTTTTAAATAATTGACATTAAATAATGGACTGGGGTTGTCTGGCGGAGTCCACGGGTATCCCATGGATCTCCGATGATATGATATGTCTGGATCCAGGAAGAGACGAGAAGAGGACCGTTCTGATTCTGCTACAGGGACACCGGTTTCTCCCCCATCGGGTGATCTGAAGGCCGAGGTCGAGGCGCTTAAAAGGGAGATCACTGTTCTCAAAGCACGCCTGTCGGAGCGGGAAAGACTCGAAACGTCCCTCAAAGAGAGTGATGAAAAGTTCAGGAACCTCCTCCAGGGCACGCATGAAGGAATCATATTAAACGATGATGAGGGGGTGATCCTTGAGTGGAATACCGGCATGGAGGAGATCATTGGTATCTCCAAGGATGACGCAATCGGAAGTACTATCTTTGAAGTTGCATCGCGATGTGTTCCTGAGTCCAGTGATGCAGGTGATGGGGGAAAGTGGCTATCCGCCATCATCGATACGCTTGACATGACTGCAACGTCATCACCCAGCAGCCCTCCTCTCGAAATAGCCCTGAAGCATCCCGACGGGACTCAAAGGACTATTGAAGCGAAAAATTTTAATTACACGGTGCAGGGAAGAACATTTTACGGGGGGATTATCCGGGATATTTCCGAACCGAAACAGATTTTGGAGAGTCTGGCCGAACGGGATGAAGAACTGGAGAACCTGATCGAATCATCGGGCGATGCGATTCTCCTGACCGATGAGGAGGGACGCATTACCAAGTTCAATAAGGCTCAGGAACGACTCACCGGGTTTGCCGCAGAGGAGGTACTTGGTCTGCCTGCATGGGAGTTCCAGGCATCGAGATCGGCCCCGGAAGGGCATAGCCCTGATCCCCTGACATGGTACAAGCAGGTCTGGGACCGCCTCCTGCATGATGAGAACGACCAGTTTTACCGTGAAATCGTTGAAGACGAGATACAGAGCACCACCGGCGCAGTTCATCACGTCCAGGTAAGGCCTTTCAGGATCCCTACCAGGAAAGGATTCCGTGTCGGTGCGATCGTGCGGGACATCACGAAACAGAAACAGGCCGAGAGGGGGATTCATGAGAGCGAGGAGAAGTACCGGTCCCTTGTTGAACTATCGCCAGATGTGATCGTCATACACCAGGAAGGGAAGATTGTCTATGTCAATCCTGCCGTAACAAAACTGCTCCGGACGACAAAGAAGCCGGAAGATCTCATCGGCATGAATATATTTGACCTGATACACCCCGATTTTCATGCCCGTGTTGAACAGAGTACCCAAAACGATCTCAATGGATTGCCCCCCGCTACAAGGGAGATCCAGGTTATCCGGGGTGATGGTTCGGTGGTGACCCTGGAAGGGAGAGGAACAAGGATCCTTTACAAAGGAAAACCAGCGGTCCAGGTGGTGATACGGGATGCCACCGAACGGAAAAAATCTGAACAGCAGCTGCGGGAATATGCCGCCAACCTGAAACGGAGCAACGAGGACCTGGAACTCTTCGCCTACATTGCAACCCACGACCTCCAGGAACCAATCAGGGGGATTGTAGCATATTCACAGCTCCTTCTGGCCGAGTGCAAGGCAGAACACAGTCCCCGGACCAGAAAATACCTTGAGAACATCGCCCGCGATGGCCTCCGGTTAAACACCCTTGTGGGTGATCTCCGGGAATACCTGCGGGTACGGTCCGGGGGAAGACCATTTGTTCCAACGGACATGGAAACAGTCTTTTCAGATGCCCTGAGCACTCTCCACCGGGAGGTCACGGAGAGCCAGGCCACCATCACGCATGACCCGCTTCCCGTCATTCAGGCCGACAGCTCCCAGATGACCCAGGTCCTGCAGAACCTCATTGCAAACGCCATGAAATTCCAGCAGAAGGGGATTGCACCCACGGTCCATGTCTCCGCCAGTTCCCTTGATGGGATATGGCAGTTTTCGGTGCGGGATAACGGCGTAGGAATTCCGAAAGGGTATTTTGAGAAGATATTCATCCTCTTTGAGCGCCTCTACCCGAGGGATACCTACCCGGGGACCGGCCTTGGGCTTGCGTTGTGCAAGCGGATCGTTGAACGGCACGGCGGACGGATGTGGGTTGAGTCCGAGGAGGGGAGAGGATCGACTTTCTACTTCACGCTCCCCGCCAATCCCCCTGAATCTTCTGTCTGAACATTTTTTTCTCCTGCAGACTGCAGACTATCAGGCCTGCGGTTGTCCGGTTTTCAGGGGAAGTATCCGGCGTCTTTAAACCCAATCAAGAGCGATACTGGTACTACGAATTCACCAGGGGAACGGTGTGTCTGCAGGAAACTCGCAAAATATGTTCGGTGAACTCCTCACCCTCTTTGCATCGACTGAGATCTTCATCTTCGTTTTCATGGAGATCGTCACAAAGCTGGAGACGATCCAGCGGGTGATCTTCAAAAAAGCAACGATGCGTGATTATGCGGTATTTGTTGTTATTTTCGGCCTCTTCTCAATATTCGGTACCTATATCGGGATCCCATGGGAGCACGGCGCTATCAGTAACATCCGGGATCTCGCCCCTATTGTGGCAGGTTTCGTTGCAGGCCCCTACATTGGCGTGGCTGTCGGGCTGATCGGGGGGATCCATCGCCTCTTCCTGGGCGGAGACTCGGCAGTTCCCTGCTGTATTGCAACGATCCTTGCTGGATTCCTCGCCGGCATGGTATACCGATACCTGCATGGGAGATTGCCGGGTATCGTCCCTGCCATGATCTTTACCGCAGGAATCGAGCTCCTGCATGGAGGCCTTGCCTTGGCCCTGATCCAA
>MVZQ01000040.1 GCA_002068435.1 Euryarchaeota archaeon ADurb.BinA087
GGAGTCGCCTTTTCACAGGGTCCAGGTCTTGGCCCCTGTCTTCGAACCGTGGCGACTGCTGCCAGGTCCCTTGCCATCGGCCTCGGTGTTCCCCTTGTAGGGGTAAATCATTGTGTGGCACACATCGAGATAGGCAGGTATGCAACAGGATGCAGTGATCCTGTTGTTCTGTATGCAAGTGGCGCCAATACCCAGGTGATCGGGTATCTCAACAAACGATACCGGATATTCGGAGAGACTCTCGATATCGGTATTGGGAATGCGATCGACAAGTTTGCCCGGAGTAAGGGACTTCCCCACCCCGGAGGCCCTGCTATTGAGGAACTTGCACGGAAGGGCGGGTATGTGGACCTTCCGTATACGGTCAAGGGAATGGACCTCGCATTCTCGGGTCTTGTGAGCGCTGCACGGGAGTGTAGAGCCCCCATAGGGGATGTCTGTTATAGCCTTCAGGAAACCGCATTTGCCATGTGTTGTGAGGTGACAGAGCGTGCTCTCGCCCACACCGGGAAAGAAGAGGTGTTGCTTGTCGGGGGGGTTGGTGCAAACAGCAGATTCGAGGAGATGCTCTCCCAAATGTGTGCGGACCGGGGTGCGAAACTGTTTGTGCCGGAACGCAAATACCTCGGAGATAATGGTGCCATGATTGCGTATACCGGCAAGATTATGCTGGAGAGCGGGTATTCTGTTCCCCTGGAAGAATCATATGTGAATCCCTCCTTCCGTTCCGACCAGGTTGAGGTCACCTGGCGGCATGATGATCCAGGCGAACGGATCAGGGATAAGCCTCTCGATCAGATTACCCGGGCAACCGGTGCGGAAGCAGAGGTCCTGCTTGGAGATTTGTTCGTCGAGAAACGGAGAGTCCGGAAATTATACCGTCAGCAGGAGCTGGATGACCGACTGATCGCTGAACGGACGCGGGCTGAAGCACGGCTTATCGCCTCTTCCCGGAAGGAAGGAGTGCCCACCCCGGTCATACAGGACATCACCGGCACAACAATCCGGATGGAGAGGATCTATGGAAGCCTTCTGAAGGATTCGCTCTCCCCGGGGCATCTGGAGGAGGCCGGGAGGACCGTAGGAAAGCTTCACACTGCAGGCATTGTCCATGGTGATCTTACCACGAGTAATTTGATAATGCGGGAGGAGAGATGTGTTCTGATCGACTTCGGTCTATCTCTGGCATCATCGGAGATCGAAGCCCGGGGGGTGGATCTCCATGTTCTCTTCCAGACACTCGAAAGCACCACCGATAATTTTTCTGAACTGAAAGAAGCGTTCACACGAGGTTATGAGCACACCTTTTCGGGAGCCGCTGAAGTGCTCGGGAGAGAACGGGAGATAGAGAAGAGAGGGAGGTACCTGTGAAGGTCGCAGTGGTGACCTCCAATCGCCACAAGGCGGCAGAGATCGCTGATTATTTTGGCACACTTGTGGAGGTCATGCATGTTACTATGGAAATCCCTGAGTATCGTCACGATGATGTGGGGGAGATTGCGTATAAGAAGGCCGAATATGCATATCATGCTCTCCGTTGTCCTCTCCTGGTAGATGACACGGCTTTCTCGATCGAAGCCCTCAAGGGGTTCCCCGGACCGTATGCCGCATATGTCCTCTCTACTCTTGGAAACCACGGGATTCTCAAGCTTCTTGAGGGGGAGAAAAACAGGAATGCATATTTTGAGACGGCTATCGCTTTTGCGTCCACCCAGGGAACAATCCAAGTGTTCAGGGGAAGGATCGATGGAACCATAGTATCTCCCCGTGGTGACTCAGGTTTTGGATATGATCCGATTTTTGAGGTGGAAGGACAAACCCTGGCAGAGCTGGATCGTTCTGCGAAGAACGAGATTTCCCATCGTGCACGAGCGCTGTCATTGCTGAAAGCCTGGATCCTTTCAGGGGATCCCAGGGTGCCATGACAAAACCGTTAAGAGGAAGCATGACGTTTAATAATAGTCCAAGAAGTGGTGTCCCTCATGGCAAGATTTCCTGAAGCCGAAGCAAGACTCCTGAATGTCAAGATATGCATGCGCTGTAATGCCCGGAATGCGATCCGAGCAACCAGCTGTCGCAAGTGCGGATACAAGAACCTTCGTCCCAAGAATAAAGAGAAGAAGGCCTGATCAGTCGTCAGGCACTATAAAAGGTGACCCTTTTTCCTTTCTGGCTGTATTCTCCTTTGAACGTCTCGATATTCCTTTTATAACCGATGCGGTCGGCGAATCCAAGCTCACGCAACCGTTCCCGTACCCGCATTACTTCCTGTTCATCCCTCCAGTCAGGGGTGTATATATAAATTACTTTCATGCTATCCCGTGAATCGGGATTGGGTTTTGCAGTGCTTACCTTTGCAGAGATTCCGAGTTCATTGCGGCAGGTCGCATCGCGGACCAGGATCCAGGCATCGTCAACACGCTCGGGAGGCAGGAAAATGAGCCATTTCCCCGCGAGTTCATCCTCAATCGCGTCAGGCTTCACATCAGGAGCATCCTGCACAATCCAGTACATCCTGGTGGTCCGGCTTGGGATCACCCCCTCCCCCTCACGAATTGCTTGGTAGATGGCATGGGGAGACCTGAAACGGAAGATGAGTCCCTCCCCCAGCTGGGGATAGTCATCGCTGAACTTTCTGAATATTTCGAGGAATTGCGCTTCGAAATCGATTCCTTCCTCCACCAGCTCGAAGAGATACGGTCCCCTCTCGCGAAGCCCGGTATTCAGCATCACCTCGAAAAGACCATAAGCCACGTCGGCGAGTACTTCGGGATCGACTTTTTCCATATGTTACCGTTATACGGAGGCACTAAAAAATACTTAGGTCCCAGTGTCATGTAGTACCGAGCTCCCGCAGTATCAGAGCTGCCGCATGCTCCCCTGACAGGAGCATCCCCCCGAAGACAGGACCCATCCGGTTTTCACCGAAGACCGCATTTGCTGCCATTCCGGCCACGATAAGCCCCGGGAATATCTCCTTTGTATGGCTGATTATCATGGATTCAGCCTTTTCAGCCCACATGAAGCTCTCCCCCTTCACAAAAACCCGGTCCGTTTTTTTCCCCACGATTTTTGCCACGACTGCGTCATGGCCGGTGGCATCGATGGTATACCGGCACCCGAGCGTGAGCGGGTCGACATGAAGCCCGGCCATTCCAACCGGTGTCCAGTTCACCACAAGGCCTGACAGCCTTTCATCGCTCCTGATCATGACGTCCTCAACCGTCATAAGAGTAAGAAATTCAACCCCTGCGTCGCATGCAGCAGAGGTAAGTTTCGAGACTGCTTCAACTGCCCCGGCAACATAGTACCCTTCAGAATAGGGATGATAGTGTATCCTGAAATGATCCAGGAGGCGCCGGGCGCTTTCCTGGACCACGATCCTGGGAAACATCATACCTCCCCCCCACATCCCCCCTCCTACCGATAATTTTTTCTCAATGAGGGTAACTGCCAGCCCTGCCTCTCCAAGGAAGGAGGCAGCAGCAAGACCAGAGGGTCCACCACCTACGATTGCTACCTCAGTTTCAATGCAATCCAGCAGGGCTGTCAGCTCTGACTCAATAATCGCTCTGGTGATAATCCGCTCGTCAATCTCCATCTCTTTCCTCAATCCATTCGTATTCGCGAGGGATTATAAGAAATTACTTCAACAGGAATCGGAAAGAAGCAGGATGAAAACCACACGCTTTCCCTCGTGGTCGGCACCCTCTCTTGACAGATTCTAATAATAGGACCATTGGCGCTTATTGTGTAAAAACATCAGATACAGGCGTATTTTCACATTCCGGGAAGGATTTCCTCCTCACTTTGGAGAATGTTTATGAACCACGCATTCAGAACTTCTTATCATGAAACCATGGAAGCGTGACTGGGGGCTGACAGGCAGGATCTGGCTTACGATGTTCCTGCTGTTCCTGGTCTACCTTGCCTTTATCGCAGTACTCTCCATGCTTGGCATCGGTCTCCCGTTCCTGGTAGTCATCGTATTTCTGATGGCGTTTCTCCAGTACTTTTTCTCGGACCGCCTCGTGCTTTGGACTACGCGGTCACGGATTATAGAACAGGAGGAGTACCCTGAGCTCCACCGCATTGTTGAGAGATGCGCTTCTGAGGCAGGCATTCCTAAACCTCGCATTGCCATCATGCAGACTCCGGTACCCAATGCATTTGCTACCGGGAGAAGCCCGAAACATGCAGTGGTCGCGGTAACCGATTCAATCATGCGACTCCTTACTCCGCGGGAGCTCGAAGCAGTCATAGCTCACGAAATCTCGCACATCCGAAACAGGGACGTGCTAACCCTTACTATTGCAAGTTTTGTTGCCATGATTGCAGCGCTTGTGATGAACAATTTTTTGTTTGCTGCCATGTTTGGTCGGAGAGATTCCGGAAATGCGTGGATCATTGCCGGGATTGTGGCTGTTGTGGTCTACTTCGTTGCACAGCTCCTGATTATGGCGCTTTCACGCTACCGGGAATTTGCAGCAGACAGGGGGAGTGCCTATATCACCGGGTCTCCACGGGATCTCATATCAGCCCTTGGAAAGATCAGCGGGAGGATGGAGGCAGTACCTCCTCAGCAGAAGCAGGCCGTGGAAACCGCGAACGCTTTCTTCATCATCCCCGCGCTTTCGGGTTCCACCCTCCTCGAACTCTTCTCGACTCACCCAGCCCTCGAAAAGAGAATCGCTGCACTTGAGCAGGTTGAGCTCCAACTCAAGGGACTCGCATAATCCCGTCTTCTCGTCAACCCTTTTTTGGTGGTTTCCGGACGAAAAAACCGGGATAAGCATATAACAAAAGGAATAAGTGGAAGTATCTCAAAATAGAATGGCGCGATTGCATCGATGGTCTAGTGGCATGACTTAGGCCTTCCAAGCCTATAGCCCGGGTTCAATTCCCGGTCGATGCATGCGGGCTCGTGGTCTAGCTGGTTATGACGTCGCCTTCACACGGCGGAGGTCAGGAGTTCGAATCTCCTCGAGCCCATTCCGGTATATTCTCTCGATTTCGTTCATCTAAGGCGAGGAAATTATCATCTTTATCGTTCCCTGACCATAGAGGCCGAGGCAGGTCTTCCTCGATATGTACAACGCTACAACACTTCAAGATCGGATCATTATCAGTCATCTGACGATTCAATTATTGCTCTATTCATCGTGAATATTCATCAGAATCTCATTAAAAAAATGCCCCAATTGAAAAAAAGGAAAAAATGTGTAGATTGTTCTGAAATTTTGACAACTCGTCATGGTTTCAGAATCAATCCTTTTAAATAGGACGATTTTCAATACCTGATCATAAGGAGCTGAATGAATTATGACTCCGGAACAGTACAGAGCGATTTTATCAAAGGCAATCGAACGGGAAGTGGAATCTTACACCTATTACCGGACCATCTCCGATAAGGTGAAGGACGCCTATCTGAAAAAGATCTTTGCCGACCTCGCTGGTGATGAGACCAAGCACCGGGAATTCCTGCAGGATCTCCTTGCAAAGGAACCGAAGAAACTGAAAATTTCAGCATCGAAGGACTATAAGATCGCCGATTCAGTGAAGGCACCCACGCTCTCTGCTGAATTAAAGCCCCTTGATGGGATCGTACTCGCAATCAAGAAAGAACTTGAAGCAATGCAGATGTACACCCAGCTCGCTGATGCCCAGACTGATCCAGAACAAAAGAATCTCTTCACTGACCTCGCGGCGATGGAGCGGGGGCACAAAGCCCGGCTCGAGGACATTTACACGAACATGGCATTTCCCGAATCCTGGTAAGGGAAATATCTTTTTTCTATTTCACTCTCCTCACTAATTGTCATTAATTTCGATATCTCCCGTAAAAAAAAAGTTCTGGATATTTTACCGGTAAGCGACAATCCATGAAAACGCTCTTCGGGGTAGTATTAAAATCCCGAATGTTACTTGCAGGAAGAGGGCCCTGTGAAAGGATACATTCCTTCTGCCGCTGTGAAATCCAGAGTAGTACCTTACACCTTCGCTACTCTAATAATCCCACAGACAAAGATCATACCAGCATATATGCATAATACTTCCAGGAGTTCACGGGTGACCGCGGTTTTCGTACTAGCAGCAATCAGCATCCTGGTAACATTTATGGTCCCCGTGCAGGTGATGGGGGATTCACCGTCTGAAATTGCAGCAACCTTCATCCAGAAAGGAGATGATCTCACCCTTCGGAAAGAGTACCACGATGCACTGGAAGCCTATGAATCGGCGGTTGCAAGTGATCCATACAACAGTAATACCTGGAACAAACTTGGGGTAGCCCATATGAACACCGGGAGATACCAGGATGCGGTTGAGGCATTTGAACGATCACTTACCATCGATCCCTACAATCAGAAAGCATGGAATAATAAGGGGGATTCCCTCGCAGCACTAGGAGAATATGAGGATGCAATCCTTGCCTATGAGCAGGCTCTTCGCCTGAATTCAAATGATCACTATGCCCTGCTCCGAAAAGGCATCAGTCTCCAGCAAGCCGGCGTTTCAGCCGAGGCTATGCTTGTCTATCAGGAAGTTGTCAGCCTTGCTGAAAAGGAAGTACGAAAACACCCTAATTACGCACGTTTCGATGGGGAATTGTGGACCAACAAAGGCGAAGCCCTCTACAGGCTTGGACGGTATGAGGAAGCATTAGAAGCATATACCACCGCGTTAACGATCAATCCAAAATATGATCGCGCCATTCAGGGAAAGATACATACCGAGGAAGAGATCCTGCGGGCACGGGGTGCATCCCCCATTCCGAGTCCTGTTATCGAGGAAAAAGGAGTAGATATCGGGCTGACCAACCTCTCCATGTCATTACCCGTTCTTCTAGGAGCCCTTATCATTGCGCTATTTTTCCTCCGTCTGAGGCCCCCCGGCCATAGATAAACGGGGAACGAATTTTACATGTTCTATCATATTATCCTGACCGATAAGTGCAATCTTTGCTGCCGTTATTGCCGTGGAAATGAACCCGATGTGTTTCTCCCGCTGGAGGGAGACTCCGGCATCGATATGGATCTTCCGTTAGAACTTGCATACGACCTCACCGACCTCTATTCTTTTCTGGAGAGAGATCCATCGCCGTGTATCACTTTTTATGGCGGTGAACCTTTGATCAGGGCTGACCTCATCAGGGAGATCATGGACGACGCCCCGCCCGTCTGCCGGTTCATGATCCAGACCAACGGGCTCCTCCTCGATACTGTTGGCAAGGATTATCTCAATCGAATGGAGACTATTCTGGTATCAATTGACGGACCTGAGGCGCTCACCGATTATTACCGGGGAAGCGGGACGTATCGCCGGATCATCTCACAGGTCAACACACTCCTCTCGGAAGGATATCAGGGGGAACTGATTGCGCGGATGACAGTCTCCCGGAAGACTGATATCCAATCTGCAGTGCACCATCTAGCATTCAACGATGAATGTCCTTTTTCATCCATCCATTGGCAGATCGATGCCGATTTCTCCGTAAATCCCGGGATATTTGACTTCCTGGAATGGCTTGAGGGGTCGTATAAACCCGGGATCAGACGCCTGGCCGGCGATTGGGTGAAAATAATGGAAGAGCAGGGCCGGGTAACTCGGTGGTACCCTTTTCTCCAGACCACTGAGGATCTGCTCACCGGAAGAACATCCCGGCTCCGCTGTGGATCGGGCTATGCGAACTATACCATCATGACCGATGGTCATATAGGCCCCTGTCCCATCATGACCGGCATGCGTGATTATTATGTGGGGCATATAAGGACCGCGGATCCCTGCTCCCTTCCGGAGGTCGGGATATGTGAACCCTGTCCGGACTGTGAGATCTATGGTTTTTGTGGGGGGAGATGCCTTTATGCAAGTGTCACCCAACCCTGGTCTGCAGAACAGAAAGAACTTATATGCGGTGCAGTGAAGTCTCTCTTCTGCGATATTTCGGATATCCTTCCGCGGATCAGGACATATATCGAATCAGGGCGGATTCGGATGGCAGATTTTTCCCACACCCGCTTTAACGGGTGCGAAATTATCCCCTGAGGTTTCTGCTGCTATTTGTGATAGGGAATCCCTCTCCTGATGCATTCAGCACGATAGATCTGTTCAATGAGGATGAGCCGGACCAGCTCATGAGGCAGTGTCATCCGGGAAAGGGAGAGAACAAGATCTGCATTGCTGATCACTTCTGGAGACAGCCCGTATGTTCCGCCGATAAAAAACGAGATTTTCCCTCGCCCTTTCAGTTCCCATTCCGTCAACAAGTCCGACAGTTCACTGCTCGAGAGCATCGTTCCTCCCTGATCAAGTGCAACGAGTATGTGCGTATCTGGTGCAGCGGCCAGCAGCTTCCTCCCCTCTCTCTCTTTCGCCAGCCGCTTTTCTGCATCAGAGCTGGTCGAAGGTATTCGTTCTTCTGGGAGATCGGTAAAGGTTATTTTGTTCGCGGAACAGAGACGTGTCTGGTAGATGCTGATCCCCCCCCTGATGAACGACTCCCTGATCTTTCCTATTGCTACAATCTGTATCTGCATGGGTTTTCCTATTCCTTGTTGTTCATCAGGGCAGAGCCACGGAGCAGTTCATCGCACTTTCACAGTGCACGGCTGGATTATTTGAATCCCCTTGCTGATGAACTATATGGAGAGGTAATGGGAAAAGCCCAGTCAAGGATTGTGGGCAACCCCCTCCCCCTCTGCAGTCCCTAAGACCCTGAAGAGAAATCCCCGGGGCTCCCCCCTTTTCTCCGGGCACTCTCTCTTCGCACTCTTTCGAATTCCGGGGAATTCTTTCGGGAAATTATTATCAGATTCTTCCACTTGGGGATTTAAAGGATGCCGAATTATTGCGATGGTATTGCATTATTTTCATGAAAGAAGGAAAAGTTCTCAATATCCTTCGAACAAGTCCTGTAAAAAATAGAGGGTCAATTGCGACCTGTGAAAGGGGTGGGTGAGCGATAACCGGATATCAGGTCACAAGTTCAGAACGTACGGTGAAGAAGACGGGTCCCCGGAGATCCACTTTTTTCTTCTGGTCGGTGATATACCTCATGGCATAATCTTCTATTCTGATGTTGATATCGCTCGGAAGCTTTGCCATTTTTACCTGGACCGTGACAGGCTGCCCGCAACGGGCTCCCTCTTCAATTCGTGCCGCGGCAAGAGCTGCCGTTGCAGCCAGGTAGGTAATCCCGGAATCCACACCCGCCTCGCGGACCTCCTTCCATTTCTCCGTGTCAGGTACTCCCATCACTGAGCCGGAACGAACATAGATCCTGTTCATGCACGCTGGTCCGAGCAGTCTTGTGCCGCTTTCCGGCTCCTCCACGTATACACGAACATGTCTCCCTTCGATCTCACCTTCCGATGCCAGGAACGAACAAGGCCCTGGTTCTGTTCCATGAGATTCTGCAGCTGATATGATGGAACGGGCAAGGATTTTTCCGATAGGGCTTTTCGGTTCTTCCCTGAATGATAGTGCACGCGCGATCTCAAAATCGGTTAGATCGATGGGGAAGAACTGGGGAAAGGTGAGTCTCCTTACATCATCTGACTGGTAGGCAATCATTGCAAGCCGCTCAACCCCCAGGCCGAGATTCATCACTGGGATACCTATACCATATTCACCCAGTGCCGAAGGCGAATACATCCCGAAAGTGGCTACCTCTACCCAGTCATGGACCGGATGGCGGGCATACACCTCGGTCTGGGAACCTGGCATATAATATTTCGATCGTTTTTCATCGGGCTGGAACCGGAAATCGGAGTAACCAAATGAAGAGAGGAGCGCTCTGCTCACTGCCTTCCCATTCTCGATCGTCACGTCCTCCCCTGCGATGACACACGATGCAGAATGGTAACTCATCAGCCTGGTCGGACCCTCTTCCTGCTCCCGTCGAAAACAACGATCAACTGAGAACAGCCGGAGAGGAAGCGGGCGCTTCTCCCAGATTTGCGAGAGCGTCATGAACCAGCCGCTTGTCATATGGCTCCGGAGGGTATTTCGGGAGGATCGAGGCTCCAGTGATCTGAATGCGGAGAACACTTTCTCATAGATCTCTACGGTTGCTCCATCATCGATTCCAAGCGCACGGGATGTGGCATGAATGAGATCATCGCCATCGATAACGGATTTTTTATATGACTGAAGAAGCTCGCGGAGACGATCCTCCTCCTCCGAGCTCACCTTCTTTCCTGTTATAGCAGCAATTCCTTCGAGTTCTGATTTCCCTATACCCTGGTTTGGCCGCTCGAGTCCTCCAAGGTAAAATACCCGGTCGAGCACAGCACTGGCTTCCGGGCCAAACTGGCGGTATACTTCCTGCTCCTCTACGATGATAGGATTGCAGGCTTCCTCAAATCCCAGAAGGAGATAGGTCTCCCTGAGACGGCCTACCATCTCAAAGATGGGATGTGGCAAAGCCTTCCGATACTGCAGTCGTGGATACTCCTGCTCTCTGCCTGGAGGAGTAATGACAAGAGGACCCTTGTGCCAGGCCTGTTCGAAATGATCCCTCGCAGCTTTCCGGTATTCTTCCGGGTTGAATCTCATGCTCTGTTCTCCAGAAGAATGACCCTGCTCAGAGCATTCTCATTGGTGATCCGATAGTCACAGTATTCCGCGATCCTCTCAGCAAACTCTTTTATGTAGGCATGGTCTGGCATATGCTCCCTGTTCAATCGTTTTCTACTGTATCCAAGATACATATATCCCTTTATTTCGATATATCGGGCGTCTGACTTCTCAAACAGCGCGGCATACTTTTCCGGACTGTGATCGTTGAGACCCCGGACCAGGGTCACCCGCACCGCTGATCTCCGTGTAGAGAGCAGGGTCAGGCTCCTGCATATCCGCTCCCAGTAGTCTGCTGAAGGCCTGCATATGCTGAGATACGTCTCTTGGTCTGGTGCAGGAAGGGAGATGTAGGTCTGGAAGGGAAAACATTGCGAAATCACATCCGGATTTGTTCCGTTACTCACCAGAAACGTGGTAAACCCCTGTGCCTTCAGCAGATCGATCAGCTCGGGGAGGTGTGAATAGAGCGTGGGTTCTCCCGAAAGGGAGATGGCAATATGTGCCGGCCTGAGGGCTTCTGCAAATCGCTCACTGGTCACGTAGGGCGAGACCTTGTATCCGGAAAGGGCTCGTTTCTGGAGATCATAGAGACCCGCGAGGATCTCTTCAGGGGTGCATTCCCTTTCGCCCGGATACTCATGTTCAAACGATCGCCAGCAGAAAAGACACCGGTGATTGCATCGGAGGGTGGGGGTCATCTGGATGCACCGATGGCTCTCTATACCGTAAAACTGGTGCTTGTAACACTGCGCTCCTCCTTTCAGCGCCTTTTTACACCAGAGACAGGGCTTGACGGCTGCAGATGATTCTGGTGAGAAGAACTGATACCCCTGTCCGCGGAGTGCTTTACATGGTGACGAGGGCATCGATACCAAGTGTCCCGAGTGTTTCCGCAAGCGTGTTTTTCGTTGCTTTCACCAGCGTGAGTCTGCTCTGCCTGGTAACTCCCTTGCTCTTCAGCACTGGTTCAAACTGGTAGAAGACATTGAACAGGTCTGCAAGTTCCCTTGCGTAGGTGGCAACGAGGTGTGGTTTTAGGTCCTGTATTGCATTCCTGATTACAGAGGGGAATTTTGCGATATGCTTGGCAAGCGCGATCTCGCTCTCCATGGTGAACTCAAATGCCGGTTCGAATCCACCCGCTTTGTCGAGTATGCTGCAAGCCCGTGCATGGGCATACTGGATATACGGACCACTCTGGCGCTCAAAATCGAGAGCCTCTTTCCAGTTGAACACGGTGCTCTTCTCCGGGGATATCTTCACGATGTCGTACCGGATTGCAGCGATGGCAACCGAGCGGGCAATCTCCTGTTTTGTCCCCTCGTCAAGATCATCCCTGCGTAACGTGACTTCCTCATATGCCCTCCGTGTCACTTCTTCGATAAGTTCATCTGCAGAAACGAACTTACCCGCCCGAGTGCTCATGGCTCCTTCCGGGAGCGAGACAAATTCAAAGTGCACAATCTCAGGTGCTTTCTCCCCGATTAGTTTAAGGGTCGTGATGAGCTGTGCCCCAATCAGCTTGTGATCAGCCCCGAGAATATCGATCATCCGGTCGAAGTTTCTTCCCTTCCATATATGATATGCAAGGTCTCGTGAAGCGTAGACCGAGGTACCGTCACTTCGCCGGAGGATGTACTCCTTTTCGAATCCTTCGTTCGAGAGATCGAGCCACAGTTTTCCGTCTTCATGACATTCCTCCATCCTCCTCACCCGGTTGAGAAGGCGTTCCGTATCCCCGTTCCTGACAAAGTCGCTCTCCCAGACAAACCGATCATGCCGGGCAGAGAGGAGCGCCAAGGTAACTTTGAATCCTTCGAGACATTCCGAGACTGCATTCCTGAACAATCCCGAGGTCTTGGGATCCCCCTTCTCAACCTGCTGCATCAGGAGGTCGATCTCGGGCATGATCCCCGGATCTCTTTCCAGTTCACGATTTGCCGCAATATACACGCGAGCGACATGATGGTCCCCTTTCTCCCCATCCTTTCGCGCTCCATCAAGGTGTGAAAATCCCCATGCGACAATGGCAATCTGCCGGCCCATGTCATTCACGTAATACTGGACCTCGACCCGGCAGCCAGCTTTCCGGAACAGCCGGGAGAGGGTATCTCCGATGATAGTATTCCTGATATGACCGACATGGAGAGGCCCGTTCGGATTGGCACTGGTATGTTCAAGCACAACCCGGCCTCCTTTCATGGGAAGGGTGCCATAACCGGGCTGGAGTGCCGATTCAACCGATGATTTGAGAAAAGCCGGACCCGTTTGAAAGTTGATATAGGGTCCTTTGGTCTCGATCGTGATCCCATCAAGGGACCGATCCGCCCGGAGTGCTGTCGCGATCTCCTCTGCTATCTGGACCGGCGGACGGTGGAGTGCCTTGGCCCTTTCAAATGAGATGGCCGTGGCAAAATCCGCATGGATCCCGCCATCGGTCAGGGTGGGGTGAGGTATTCCGGTTGCTGCGGCAAGAGCCCGCTCAATTGTCTCATAGATTTCAAGGTACATTATGATCCCGTCCTGTACCGAAGAATTGCAGCAATTCCGCCAAACGCGTTGTACAGGATTGCCCCTTCTTCAAAATCATCGGAGATGATCTCCACCCTGGTGCTGGTCTGATCAGCGAGGTTCGTAAGTTCTTCAACAATATCGACTTCAGATTCGACAATCAGCGGTGCGGTGCATAACCGGCACGAATGGACGAGAATATCTTCAACAGTTTTGCCGGGTTCAAGGGAAACCGTCCTCTCTTCAGAATGGCCACAGCTCTGGCAGGTGATCTTGACTCTTGATTTCCGAAGACGGCTAGAGAGGAGCAGGACATCGACAGAACCGAGCTCGAGGTTCTTCCTGACGCTCTCTTCACCGTATGAGGCAAGCCCGGCATCTTTCACCAGCTCCTTTAAGAAACGCTCCATCACCTCCTTCTCTTTTACGACTTCCTGTCCTTTGAGAGCATCTTTTGCAGCATCCACAAGCTCAGACAAGCCATCCTCGTTTGTGTACGCCACATCAAAGAGTCCGATGATCCGTTTCTGTATCTCATGGTGGAGGTATTTTCCAGCCTCAAACTCTTCCTTTGTAGGGCTCGGTCCACCGATCAGCACACCGTGGAACCGCTCGAAGAAATCTTTCTCTGCGAGGAAAATTGCACTGGCCCGCTCACCAATCTTGGTATAGAATTCATCAATCGCAATCTCGCGGAGTCGCTGGAACCTGGCGCTCGACTGACCTCCCTTCCTCTGCTTTCCCGGGACGGTTGAGGTGACCCCTCCGATCGGCTCGATGCGGTTGCCCCGCAAAAATCCCCAGTAAGCCTCACGCCTGTCGAGAACAAGGAGCCCGTACACCACCTTCTCCTCGAGCATCTGCTTTAAGGGCTCGAGCTCGAAATTCGAACTGCATCGGTATATGTAAAGGTTGAGGGGTTCAGGAGGTTCGATGATCGTGCATTCGAGGTCGGACCGGTCTCCTCCCATCTGTATGGTACCGCAGAAAACCGCCATTCCATTGGAGGGAGGATTCTTGTAATATTTCAGACGCGAGAGGATTGAGGAGATGGCACTCTGGACGTTGCTACGGGTCTGTTTGCTCTTGATGTTTGCACATTGCCCGAATTCGTCCCTGAGCTGAGCGGTGACATCATAGATCTGCTTGTCCGGAGGAATATAG
Organism: Euryarchaeota archaeon ADurb.BinA087; assembly: GCA_002068435.1. GTDB lineage: Archaea > Halobacteriota > Methanomicrobia > Methanomicrobiales > Methanospirillaceae > UBA9949. Next base: position 14,254 of record MVZQ01000040.1, read on the forward strand.
AGGGAGATAAGCTCTGTTCCGCTCCCTTGTTTTGCCTGCAGCTTCTCCAGGGTTTTCTTAAATTCATATCGACGCCGCGCGTTATCCATCTCGGCTGCTTCTGCCATTTCAGGTTTCACCGGTTCTCAAAAGCTTATCTTTATTCAGTGCCTGTACCCATAAAATTGCGCCCGGCTGAAAGCAGGTGAAAAAGGAATCGATCATATAGCTCCCGGGCCGAGACAACGGTAGAACAGGGCAATAGTCTTTGCATCTGAAATCCGGCCATCCTGTATCATTGGAGGGATGTCTGAAAGAGGGAACCGAAGCACTTCGATCTGTTCGTCTTCGTCCTTCTCATAAAGACAGGATGGTGAAAGGTCATGGGCTTCAAAGAGGAATATACGTTCATCGCTGAATCCGGGAGTGGTGTAGAGAAAGCCCCTTGGGATAAGGGTTGCAGCCTGGAAACCGGTCTCTTCAATCAATTCGCGGTACGCGGTCTCTTCCGGCTTTTCTCCGGGATTAAGCGTCCCTGCCGGAGCTTCAAGAATAGAGGTACCTATTGGATAACGGTACTGCCGGATAAGGTAACAGCTCATATCAGCTCTGACAGGGAGGACCGCTACAGCATCTCCTGGGTGAACAACCACCCGTTCTCTCTCCTGTCCCTCGGGCAGTCGGACCTTTATCATTTCGACTGATAATCTGGTTCCCTTATAGAGCTCCATCCTGATCCTCCTGGTAAGTGATGGGATCATGAAGACCGAGCGCCTTAAAAGCAGCCTTGCGGAAATGGCAGGAGCCGCAGATACCACATGCCCGATCCTCATTCTGGTAACAAGACCAGGTATGTTCATAGGGAACGTTCATACGTGTACCAATCGCTAGGATCTCTCTCTTTGTCATGGTGAGGAACGGGGCCAGAATCCGGATGGACGTCCCCTCCCTTGTTCCGACATCGATCAATCTTTGGAAAGCCGCGATGAAGTCCGGACGGCAATCGGGATACCCGCTGTAATCCTGGGACTGGACTCCAATGAAGATAGCCCCGGCACCCCTTGCTTCAGCAAAGCTCGTCGCTATTGAAAGAAGGTTTGCGTTTCGGAACGGTACATAGGTGTTCGGGATCTCCGTGCGGTCTTCCTGAAACGTATCCACAGGGAGTCTGCGGTCAGTAAGGCTGCTTCCGCCGAACCGGGTCAGGTAGTTCAGGTCAACTTCAATAAATTCTTCTGCACCGATCAGCGTAGCGATCGTATGGGCCGATAACCTCTCTTTTCGCTCAGTTCGCTGGCCGTAGTTGAAGTGGAGGCAGAAGACCTGATATCCCTGCTCGCGGGCATAATAAACCAGGGTTGCTGAATCCATACCCCCTGATAACAAACAGACCGCCTTCATCATCGTACCCCTATTATTTTATGCAACTGCAGTTGTATCCGTCCCGGAAGGTTCTGCTTCATGATGTACTCTGCGACCGCACCATAATCCGCTCCGTGAACAGGCGAGAAGAATATCTCGCCCCGGATCGGGTGAGAGGTGAGGACCTCTTCAGCATACCTGCAATCGTCACTATCACCAACCACGAACTTGACACTGTCCCGTTCAGAGATAAATCCAAGGAGGGAGAGGTCACTCCTTTCTCCCGATGAAGGGCATTTTATGTCCATACAGATCGAGGCATACGGCTGGAAGGGCCGGAAGTCCCTTGTTCCGTTCGTCTCGATGACAATCTGGTATCCTCGTTTGTGAAGGATAGAAAGAACAGGCAGGAGTTGATCTCCCTGCAGGAGAGGTTCACCCCCGGTGATGCAGAGCCGGTTGCCGGTGAATTCAGCGATCTCCTGGAGAATCTCATCGCAGGATACATCAGTACCCCCCTCGCGGGCATACCTGGTATCGCACCAGGCACAGTTCAGGTTACAGCCGGCTAACCGGAGAAATATTGTGGGATAGCCTTGCGAGCTTCCCTCACCCTGTATGCTCCTGAATATCTCAATGATCTTCATGTCTTAGCTCAGCAAAGCAGGTTTCGGATTCCCAGACCCGTATCCTCACCACACGTGCAACTATCCCTGAATCTCTGCACTCTGCATCGATCGTGTCCCTGAGCAATCCTGCAAGAAGCTCGCTCGTAGGATCTCCTTTGGTTGTGACGACCGGCTGAAACTGGCAGATGCAGGTTACCATCGGGTCATCCTGGTTAAGAATGGTCTGGTGGTCGAAACGCTCTATTATGGACTTGATAGTATTGTAGTCAACAAGGATCCCGGTGGTGTCATCCACTTTTCCCTCAAGCCATACTTCCACATGCCAGCGGTGACCATGAAGATGCGCACATTTCCCGTGGTAATGCATGAGCCGGTGGCTTGCGTCAAAATGAACTGACTTGTAAATTCGGGAATTCATCAGTATTGGTACACCTAAAGCAGGTATAATATTATTATCAATGCAGGATAACCTATTCAGGCACAGGTTGGCGACTCCACAACATATAAAA
>MVZQ01000041.1 GCA_002068435.1 Euryarchaeota archaeon ADurb.BinA087
CGGATTCGAACCGGCGAACTCCTGCGAGAACGGACCCTAAATCCGTCGCCTTTGACCTGGCTCGGCAACCCTCGCGACCATTGGTAAAGTACTATACTCTTCTGATCGTTTATTAGATATCCTTGAAGGGAGGGGTGTTTCGGGTGGTGAGAGACAGGGCGGGCTGGTGAGTATTCAAATTGTACGATTCCATTTTGCTGGTAAAGAACATCTTTGCGTATTTTTCTGAACACGGGGATTTTTGCGTAGTAGTTTCTCTTCAATATCATGCAGGATCAATAGAAATCAGGTAATTTTATCTAATCCCCTGTTTCCTATCGCAGAATTATTATTCTGCGCAAATATTATAAACAAGGAGATTGAATAGAAATATGCCATATATGAGGGCCTGGGAGCTGTGCAGTACCGGGTTTACTACCTTGTCTACAGCACCAGCAAGGTATGGCATGTTCAGCATCTTGGAATACCGGATATATACATGACAGGCAGAAGGATCACATCCCCATATGGGCTTGGAACATATCGCGGCTCTTCGCCACCTTGCAGCCTGCGATTATTCGATGGTGATTATTCCCTCCTACGAGCGAATCAGCCTGTCACACTGAGCAAAAAGGAGCGCTGACATGACCCCGTCATACCCGGTAACCGGCCTTTATTCTATCATATATGGTACCCTTTTCTGCTTTTTCACAAAGCATAAGGGTGAAGGGTATACTCAATGCCGGATCTGCAACGGCATGGACCATTCGTGGCCAGATACCTCCTAAACCCCTTCCCTTTAGACCTCATATCAGATAGAAATTCCTCTCTGCAATTATCGTGCCGGGTCTCTTTCGCACTGTACTGTTTCCAAAACTTCTTTAGGAAAGGTATGGAATATCCTATCTCCGCTTTTTTCTGAGGGAAGTATAATGCTGTTGGATCACGACACACTCTAACTATCAATGAAGCGCCTCGGTCATCTGGCGATTATTGCGCATGATATGGGGCTTATCTTCGAGTTCCTTGCCCTCATCACCCTAGTCCCTTTTATTGTCCTGATCCTGTTCAGAGAATGGGAAATGATCATCCCGATGGGTGCGGTCCCCTTTATTTTCATTGTAACCGGCCTCCTTATCTCGAGAGTTCCGAAAAAAGCATACACTCCCTCTCTCTCCGTTGCCCTTGTTGCCGTCGCTCTTACCTGGCTCGCCATCGCGGCTGTTGGAGCTGTCCCTTTCGTTCTTGCCCTTGATCTCTCCTGGACGGACAGTATTTTCGAAGCCATGTCAGGCTGGACAGGCACGGGATTTACCATGATGACATCACTCGACACAATGCCAAGAACCCTGATCTTCTGGCGTTCATTTATGCAATGGATAGGTGGGATTGGCGTGATTGCATTTGGCATTGCCATGCTATCCCGATCAGGGCTCACACAGATCCAACTCTATCGCTCGGAGGGCCGCTCAGAAGAGCTGATGCCCAGTGTCGTCTCTACCGGGAGAAGGATGTGGGCAATCTATGTATTTCTCACCATTGTTTTTACGGGGATGGTCCTTTTCTCCGGAATACCCCTCTGGGATGCAATAAACCTGGTGATGGTTTCCCTGGCGACAGGAGGTTTTGCCCCCCACGATGCAGGTATGTTTTACTATAACAATCCGCTTCTTGAAGGCCTTCTCATCCCCGTCATGATCGCTGGGGCGCTCCCCTTCAAACTGTATTTTCTGATCTACCGGGGAAAATTCAGGATGTTTTTCAGGGACTCTGTAGTCCGCCTGATCCTCGCCCTCTCTCTCGTTGGATCGCTCATTGTTTCCCTGGACCTCTTCCTCTTCAGCAACCTGCCCTTGTCAGAAGCGATCAGGGTGGGAACATTCTGCACGATATCCGGGTACACCTGCACCGGACTTCAAAATTCGCTCCTCCACTGGATTCCTCTCCCTCTCCTCGTTATCACCCTCCTCATGATGATTGGCGGGGCAGCGGGGAGTACTTCGGGAGGGATAAAGACCAACAGGGTCATCCTTGGCTATGAAGGGCTTGTCTGGTGGTTCAAGCGACTCTTTGTCAGGGGAAGTGTCATTGTTCCCTTCAAACATGAAGGACGTAATATCCCTACAAGGATATCCGAAGTGGAACTCTCCAAGAATATGCTGATCATCATCCTCTATGTTCTGACAATTTTCGTCGCAACTATTGTGGCATTCCACCTGGCACCTACCAGTTTCAGTGTACACCAGGTCGTATTTGAGCTGGTGTCTGCGGCGAGCAATGTAGGCCTGGGGCTTGGGTATATCACTGCCGCAAGCCCCATGAGTGTAAAATGGCTTTTTATCTTTGTCATGTGGATCGGCAGGCTTGAGATCATCCCGGTGTTCATCCTTCTCATGGGGATTGTCCGGGGATTTGAAGCCAGGTAAAATGGATTCCGGGTTAACAATCAGCCGCATTAAAATTACCCTATTTTACCGATTATAACAGCCCATTTTGGTAAAATACAAACCTTTATTGAGAAAACCCCGCTACCTGTCTACACTGGAGATTGGAAGATGCCGGCAGACCCATTGCATATTCTGATCGCCGCTCTGGTATGCTGGCTCAACTTCGTAACAATCGATCTTCTCTTCAAACTCCCCGAACGGGGGGGTGTCAGCGGGGCTGAGGAGATAGGCAGGCATATTGAGAAGGCAGGAGGTGCCCTTCATGGGGGATACATGATGGGTAACATCGTGTCATCACCTGATGCATCGGCAGGAACCCTTCTTGCCTCCTGTGGTGTTTATGCAGCCGGAATCCCGGGCGGCCTCATGGCCGCACTCCTTGTGTATATCGGAAACCGGATATGCCATGACCCGGGATATGCCGGTACTATCGGGTGTATTTCCGCAACCTTCATCGTCTATGGCTTCACCCTCATCGGGTTCTCGGCTGCCGATTTCATCGTTGGGATGGTGATCGCCATTCTCACGATCCAGGGCATCTCCCATGTGTATGCAAGCCGTCTCCTCTCCACTCTCTGGGGGTGGAGGGAAGGATGAACGGTACCGAGCTCGCCCTTAGTGTCTGTGGAATCATTGCCCTGTATGCTACAATCCGGGTCATGCTCGAGAAGGACACGATGAAAAAGCTGCCGTTCCTGAATGTAATTTCCTTCGCGATATCAGGCTCAATCGTCCTCCTCGTCCCTCATCCGCTGGCGATCGTTGCAGCAGCGGCATATTTTGTGGGATCCACGCTTGAATCGAACGCGATTGCGAGCACGTATTCCGGAGGTCCCAGGAATGAATGAGATACTCATGCTCATGTTCGGAGCGATGGTGATCATTGGGACCCTTGCCACCGTCATATCCCGGGATCTGTTCGACAAATTGATCTCGTTGGGGATCATTGTTGCCGGGATCATGCCATTTCTCGCAGATCGTGGGCTGCTGGACGTTCTCACGGTAACTGCGCTGATAGCCCCGCTATCAACGTTGTTTATCCTTATGGCAGTCAGGAGGAAGGCGGATTGAACCCAGAATTTGTCCTTGGATTGACCCTGATTCTCATAGGAACCATTGCATCTGCATTCCCTCGCCCAAAGACCTATCTGGTACAGCTTATCAACCTGGAGATACCGGCGTGGGGCCTCCTCCTTGTGATGCTCTCATACAATGAGGCCCTCGCCCTCCTGACCTTTGGAGGAGTATCCGCCCTCTCGACTTTTATCTACGTCAGAGTTATCCAGAAACAGGAGGGGACATGATCATCCAGCGGATCTCGCGGATCATATCGAATTATGAAATGATTATGCCGATCTTTGCAGGAGCAGTGACCCTCCTGTTTGTTGTTGCAATATTCTCCCTTCCCCTCCCCTATTACGAAGAGCAGCTGTACCCCAAGACCTATGATCCAACAAGCCCTCTCAATCCATATGACCGGGGCGGGCCTCCTTTTGTTCAAATTGATATTAAGGAACAGTATCCTGAAAACTCCCCTACTGCCGGCTATGTAACAAGCTATTTAACTCCTCTTTCCTGGTATATGGCAAATACCACCTTGTATCTGGGAACGACGATCGTTGGACACCCCGGGGGAATCCTCGATGAGATCCTCTATAATACACGGGGGCTCGATACGGTGGTCGAAACGACCATACTGTTCATAGCATTTGCGATCGCTTCGTATCTTTACAGGAAGGGATGAGCATGTGGCAGGAGTATTCGATCGGGTTGCTGCTGGTTTTTATCGCCGCGGTTATCGCCTTTTTTGCGCTTGTGGTCGAGAAGGATGACCTGCATCGGCTTCTCCTCCTCGATCTGGTAGAAGTCCCCTCCCTTGGGATCATCGCTCTTCTCGGTACGGATCTCGCTGAAGCCCTGATCCTCCCGGGATTAGTGGTCGGAATCGCTGAGCTTCTGGCCCTTTCCCAGATCTACGTTACCAAGGAAGGATTAAAGGAAAGGAAAGTCCAGGGGCTGAATATCGAGGTGATTCAGGCAGACGCACCCCTCATCATATCCGTCCTTCTCATCTGTTACGGAGTAATACTGTCAGGTTTTACTGGCGGTGGCGTTGCAGGGCTTGGCGTGGTCTTTTACTTCATGGCAAGGGGACACCGGGAACATTTCGAACTCCTGGAGATGGCAAGCGGGATATCATGGGCGATATGGATCTTTGCCTTTTTTGTCTTCATGTTCATCCCGGAATACTGGCTCCTCGCGCTCTTCATGGCGGCCATAGGGATCCTTCTGAAGGTTATCGTAAAGATGTCCCTTGTCGGGACGATGTGGGGTGATGGGAATGGTTAACCCCGGAGGTATCCCTTATTTCATCCTTGAGTTCGGCGATGAACTGGTATATTTCAGCCCCTATACTGTTTCCCTGTTCATCCTGGCGCTGGTATTCACCATTTTCGCTGTGATTGCAAGGCCTGAGCGCCAGGTGGACATCGTCTTTGGGGGTGACGCGTTCTACGCAAAGGAGACCTCCCTTGCCGAGCTCAAAATCAGGAGGTTCATGGCAATTGCGTGTGGCTTTGCCTCCATGGGTGCGATGGTGACAGGAGATCTCTTCAATTTCACCCTGTTTATATCTCTGGTAGGGATCTGTAACGTCGGGATAGTTGCAGCAGTGAAGAACCGCCATGTCCAGAATGCCGCATACCAGTATGGGATTGTTGCCCTCTCTGCCACCGTCCCGCTTTTTGGTGCGGCGGCTCTCATCGCAGCAACAACCGGGACTCTCTCGATGGTTGAGCTCTGGAGCAACGCAGCCCTGGCTGTTCCCCTTGTGGTGAAAGCACTTCTCGTTTTGGGGGTGATGGGAGAAGGCATGGCGCCGTTTTATGCAGCCAAAGCAGAGATGTTCAGGGCTCCCGGTGCACCGTACGTGATCATGTGTTCCCTCTCATCCCTGTTGATATTTTTAAGGGTAATCGAAGTTGTGCTGGTGATCTGATGACAAAGAAGAAGGACATTCTTCGTGCTCTGGGGCTTCTCACAGGTGCTATTATTCTCATCGGTCTCGTACTGCAACAAGGCGGAATTCTCTCCCTCACTGGATACGAAGCGATCCTTGTCGTATGTTTTCCTATTGTTGTGATCTGTGTGTTCCTTTGGTGGATGGCGCGTGAACACGGGGAGGATATTCCGTTTATAGGATACTGACATGATAGGCTACCTCCTTTTCGCGGTAACATTCGGCCTCCTTCTGCTTGGAATCCACCGGAAGGCGATTGCACGAATACAGCGCCGTCCCGGCCCGCCAGTCTGGCAGGAGATACTTCATATGCTCAAATTTTCTTTTAAGAGCACCTGGATCCCGGCCACTGCCAGCGATACGCTGTTCGTAGGTGTGGTGCTTGTTGCAATCGGCATCTGGAGCGCTGCCCTGTTCGTCCTGCTTGCCGGGGGAAGCATCCTGATCATCTTTGGGATTTACATGCTTCACAAGATCGTCGAGCATGGATTCGGGCTCTCTTCAGGTTCCCCGTATGGAAAATTCGGCGGGGTGAGATCGGTGATATCGGCGGCATCCGAGATACCTCTTTTCGTCAGCGTTGCAGTGGTGACATTGTATACCCAGTCGCTCGACATCTCGTCGATGATCCAGTATCAGGAGGTCCATGGCCCCCTCCTGTTTATCGTTCCGCTTGCCGCGGTCGCCATGTATATTGTGATCCTCTCGAAAATGCCTTTTGGACCTTTTTCTATTGTTGAGAGCAAAGAGCTCGTCAGCGGGTACAAGACAGAACATTTCGGGGTATGGAGGGCCGGTCTTGAGGTTTGCAATGGTCTGAAGACTTATGTCCTCATGTTTCTGTTCATAACGGTGTTTATAGGGGGCATCCCTCTCTGGTGGACACTTGCCGGCATGGTGATCCTCACCCTCTCTCTCTCCTTCATCTGTGCACTAAGTCCCATGCTCTCACCGTTCGACAGCGTCACCGTCCAGATGGTGATCACCGGGATCATGGTGGTCTATGCCGCAGTTCTCGGGGTGTTTGCATGATCCGGGAGATTCTTCTTGGAGCAGGTATCACCTATCTGGTAATCCTGGTAATACAGATAGGCCAGCGACCTTCTACCGCACTTGGAGCACTTGCTGCAGGGAGTCTCATTTTGATAGCAACGGGGTTTTACTGGTACAGCCGACACGAGAGTGTTCATAAATGGGAGTTCGTCATGCTCTGGGCTGCGATCCTCCTGTTTGTGATCTACGGAATCATGAAATTTCTGGGTGTGCTATGACCGGGTATCTCTACGAAAAGGATCTCTCGGCGATGAAATATGCAATACTTACCAGCACACGGCATGACCGGGTGGTACGGTCGATTGCGGAGGAACTGAATATTCCTCAGATCAAGCTTCGCAAATGGATGATTGATCATTTCGATATGATGCTTCTTGAGAACCTTCCTGCCCGGTATGACCAGGGGCGGATGGCAAGGGAGACGAATCCCCCCCTTGAAAAAAAAATCGGTGCAGCGCTCTATACCCGGGCGGTGCCACTTATAAGCGACGGCGAGATGGAGCGGATAAAAAAGGAGGTATATGCCCTGGTAAAAGAGGGGAGACCTGAAAATGATGCTGTTCTTGCTGGACGGGAGATGATCCGGGACGTGATTCTTCAATGAGCCTCCTCCAATCGGTGAAGAACCTGGTTCGCTCACATTCCATCCATGTGGCTTATGTCGATGTCGGGTCCTGCAATGGTTGTGACATCGAGGTGCTGGCATGCCTCTCTCCCCGCTATGATATCGAACAGTACGGCATCTATGTCCATAACAATCCGAGAGAGGCAGACATCCTGCTTGTCATCGGAGCCTACACCCCGGGATGGGAAGAGAAGCTGCACACCCTCTGGGAGAAAATACCCGACCCAAAGGCTGCCATTGCTATCGGAAACTGCCCCATATCAGGGTGCCTGTTCAACCGTCCACATAGTCTTGTCGATCCCCCGGTATCAAAGCATATCCCTATCGCAGCAGAAGTGCCTGGATGTCCCCCAAGGCCCACCGAGATACTCTCTGCAGTGCTCTCGTTAGCACCGCTGGTCTTTAAAGACTACGAGGTGGCCAAGCGATGAAGCGGACCGTCGATGTATCCATCCCGATAGGGCCGATTCACCCCTGTTTCAAGGAACCTGCACGGGTCAAATGCGAGACGAAAGGCGAGTTCGTTCTCTCTGCAGAAGTGGAACTCGGATACATGAAAAAAGGGATTGAGCGGATCATGCGGGGAAGACCATGGCAGGAGGTCATGTTCCTCGCCGAACGGGTCTGCGGTATCTGCTCAGTGATCCACAATATGGTGTTCATCGAGGCGCTCGAGCAGATGAGTGCAATCTTTGTGCCGGACCGGGCAGCCCTTCTCCGTGTTATCGTCAACGAGCTGGACCGGATGCAGAGTCATATCCTTGCCAATTTCTCGTACTGCTACACCATCGAGCATGAAACCCTGGCGATGTATCTCCTGGATGTCCGCGAGCAAGTGATGGACGAGCTCGAAAGGATTACCGGTGCCCGTGTCACATGCGCCTACATTGTGCCTGGGGGAGTTCGATTCGATCTCCGTCATGAGGATGCGCTCCATCTTAAGGCTAACCTGGCAGCGATCGAAGGCGAAGTGGTCCGGTATATGCACATGTTCGAGAGCGGCCCCCTGATTGCCCTCCGGAGCAGGGGTATCGGGGTGTTGACCAGGGAGGCAGCCCTCGAGGCGTATGCAGTCGGGCCAACTGCCCGGGCAAGCGGGATGCCCGAGGTTGATCGGCGTTTGCGACATCCTACCTATAAGACACTCGGTTTTTCTCCCGTATCCCGGACTGAAGGGGATAATTACGCCAGGATCATGGTCCGGTTCCAGGAGGTGCTGGAGAGTATCGGGATAATCCGGAGATGCCTTGATATGCTTCCGGAAGGCCCAATCCGCGGGGGAGGTATTCCTGGCGCAGGGGAGATATCGTATTCGGGGGAAGCTCCCCGCGGGGAACTCTCCTACTTCGTAAAGACGGATGCGGCAGGAAGAGTGCTTGATATCTCGATCCAGACCCCCTCCATCATGAACATCGAGGCATGTTGCCATTACATGCTGAAAGGGGTCACCTCACTCGCGGATGTTCCATCGACATTTGTGAGTGCAGATCCATGTATTGCCTGCACGGAGCGGTGATATGCCCCTCCCCATATTCCCCTACCTCTGTGAAATTGTCCGGCTGGAATGGGTCCGAAAATTTTTCTTTGTAAAAACAGCCCCGTTGGTCACGCCGTCTCACTCCAGGGGTTTTCCGGAACTAACCGGCAAGACCTGTACCCATGCGCTGTTCTGCATGATGGCCTGCCCTGCTCCCGGGGCTATCGATGTTATCAAAACCACGGAGGGATGGGAACCGAGAATTCACAAGGGTCATTGCATCAGGTGCGGCCTCTGTGTGGAAGCCTGCCCAAACGGGGTCCTCACAAGCGGGCGGATCCTCGAGTCCATGTTTTATGACCATACCCGCCTCTCATTCTCCTTTCGCATTGATGTCGATACCAACCTCTGCATGGGATGCGGGAATTGTGCCGTGGCCTGTCCTGTGAACAAGGTGATTGACGCTCAGATGGCCTATGGCGGTCGTGCCTCCACCGATCAGCTCCTGCTCAAGGTAAGCGAGGGAAAGTGCCATGTCCTTTATCCGGAACTCTGTACCGGGTGCAAGACCTGTGAAAACCACTGTCCAAATGAGGCGATCAGGGTCTCCCGACTCCTTGAAGCGGTCCACATAGAGGAGGAGGAGATATGAAGTTCCTTCTGAATACGGGGCGGACCATCAGGCAGGGTTCTTATGTAGAACGAAAGAACTCGGTTGCGTACCAGGAAGAGGCGACCTCGCTTTGTATGAACCCGGTGGACATGATGAACCTGGAATTGGAAGAAGGATCGCAGGTAAGGGTAGAGAGTGAGAAGGAAAGTGTGATAATGAAGGTTCATCCCGCATTGTGGATCACGCCAGGCGAGGTTTTCGTATGTCTTGGGCCGTATGCCAACCATCTCGTGAAGCCTGAAACCCATGGATCGGGGATGCCCGATTTCAAGGGAACGATGGTAACCATTACTCCTACCTCTGAACCACTGGTGACTGTCGCTGAACTGATGGAACAATGCGGAGGGGTCCGGTATGAAGATTGAAGATGTCGTCTGCCCATTCTGCGGCTGCCTCTGTGACGACCTCGTCGTGGAAGTTGAAGGAACTCGCATTGTCAGTGTCGAGAACGGATGTACCCTTGCAAATGAGAAATTCATGGGTGATCACCGGTTAAAAACCCCTATCCGCAGGGAAGGGAAGGGATGGAAAGAGACAACGTACGATGAGGCCATCAGGGAGACCGCCCAGATTCTCTGCGATGCTGATCGTCCTCTTCTCTATGGATGGAGCGGGACACACGGTGAAGCCCAGAGCATCGGGATCCACTTGGCCGAGATTCTCGGAGCCCTGGTGGATAATACCTCGACAGTGTGCCATGGACCATCGATCCTTGCCATCCAGGAGGTCGGACACCCCGGCTGTACCCTTGGGCAGGTCAAGAACCGGGCTGATGTTGTCGTATACTGGGGAACAAATCCAATCGATGCGCACCCAAGGCACATGAGCCGATATACAACCTTCGCCGATGGATTCTTCTTAAAAGATGCGTTCCGGGACCGGAAGCTCATCGTTGTCGATGTACGCAAGAGCGAATCTGCCAATATCGCCGATGAATTTGTCAGGATACAGCCAGGGGGTGATTACGCAGTCCTCTCAGCCCTCCGGGCAATAGTCCAGGGAAAACGGAGCATCATCCCCCCCTCTGTAGCGGGCGTTTCACGGGAGCAATTGTTCCGTGTTGCGGATCTCTTCCTCTCGGCGAAATTCGGGGCAATTTTCTTTGGTCTTGGTCTCACCATGTCAAGGGGAAAGAGCAAGAATATCAGGAATGCCATCGAACTGACGGAAGAGCTGAACCGTCACACTAAGTTTATTATCTCTCCCATGCGGGGACACTGGAATGTGTATGGATCGAATGAAGTGTTTACCTGGATTACGGGGTATCCTTATGCCGTTGATTTTGCACGAGGTATTGCATTTTATAACCCGGGAGAGACGACAAGCGTTGATGTGCTCAGTCGGAAGGAATGCGATGCATGTCTTGTAGTGGCAAGCGATCCCGGTGCACATTTCCCGAAAGCATGTGCCGAACACCTTGCGAGGATCCCGACCGTCCAGATCGACCCTCATGTCAATGCGACCACCCATCTTTCCCGTATCCAGATTCCCGTCGCGGTTACCGGCATCGATGCAGAAGGAACCGCATACCGCATGGATGGAGTGCCGATCCGGACCCGTATGTTGTTCAAAGGTAATTATCCCAGTGATACCGCAGTGCTCGAGCAGTTATATGCAATCGTAAAGGAGATAAAAGGACCATGAGCGAGTTCTTGATCAGGAACGCGTATGTTATTGACCCCCTTTCCGGAATAAAAGGGGAGATCATGGACATCGCAATCAGGAATGGGAGGATTGTCGAGGAGGTGGGAAGCAATGCGGAGGTGATCGATGCAGATCACTGCCTTACTCTTCCCGGGGGCATCGACTCGCATTCCCATGTCTGCGGCACAAAGGTCAATTTCGGCCGGTACATGAGTCCCGAAGATATGCGGGCAGGCAGGACGGCACGAAAGGGCGTGATGCATGTAACGTCCGGCTACAGTGTGCCAACCACGTTCGGCAACTCATACCGGTATAGTGTTATGGGATATACGACCGTGCTGGAAGGGGCCATGGCACCCCTCGAGGCAAGACACACCCACGAAGAATTTACCGCTACTCCCCACCAGGATATGCTTGCAAATACCCTGTTTGACGGGAACTGGTCGATAATGGAGGCAGTCCGTGAGAAGGACATGAAACGTGCAGCTGCGGTCGTTGCATGGACACTTTCCGCAGTGAAGGGATTTGCCATCAAACTGACCAATCCCGGGGGAACTGAGGCATGGGGGTGGGGCGAAGATGTCCACAGTATACAGGACCAGGTTCCTCATTTCGGAGTGACCCCCGCTGAAATTATCCAGACTATGATCAGGGCAAACGAGCTGCTCAATCTCCCGCATTCTGTTCATCTCCACTGCAACGCCCTTGGGGTGCCGGGTAATTACAGAACCACGCTGGATACCATCGATCTCGTCCCTGACCTGAATGATAAGCGCCAGAGTCTCTACCTGACCCATCTCCAGTTCCACTCGTACGGGGGCTCCACCTGGAAGGACATCAGTTCGAAATCAGAAGATATCGCCCGGGCGGTAAATAATAAACCAGCGGTTGCAATCGACATGGGCCAGATTATGTTCGGCAGGACGACGACCATGACTGCAGATGGGCCGATGGAATTCAAGCTGTACATGCTGCATCATAACAAGTGGAGCAACCATGATGTTGAGCTCGAGACCGGGTCCGGGATCATCCCAGTCTATTATTCCCGCAAGAGCCTTGTGAACTGTGTCATGTGGGCGATCGGGCTTGAGCTGGCCCTTCTTGTGAAAGATCCGTGGAGGTGCATGCTTTCGACTGATAATCCCAACGGTGCACCGTTTGTCAAGTATCCCGAGATCATTGCTCTCCTTATGAGCAGGCATTTCAGGGAGAACGAGATTGCGCTCCTTGATCCGAGAACCGCCCATTATGTGCCATTACCTGCCATTGACAGGGAACTCGACTGGTACGATATTGCTGTCATGACAAGGGCTGGCCAGGCAAAAGCTCTTGGCATAACCGGGATCGGGAAGGGCTCTCTCGCACCGGGGGCTGAGGCAGATATTGCCATCTATCCCCTGAAACCGGAGTCATTGGATCCATCGGCAGAATACCAGCAGGTGATGGCCGGATTCGGTAAGACCCGGTATACTATCAAGAGAGGTCGTGTGGTGGCAAGGGATGGAGACGTTGTCGTTGAAGGTGCAAACAGCACGATCTGGACAAGAGCTACCGTCCCTCCCGGATATGATCTCTCGGTTGATCCTGAATTCATGAAAAAGTTTGAACAATATTATACTGTCAGGATGAGCAATTACCCTGTTCAGGATGTCTATCTTCCCCGCGGGATCTGTATCCCTACCGAGGCATCATTATGAGGGTCATTCTCAGGACAAAACCGAGGAAGAAACCATTCATTCCTATCGAAGCGGAGACTATCATTCCGCAAAATTTTCTCCGGAAAAATGATATCCGTGTCTACGAAGGGAACAAGGAACGGAGACTGGAAGAGATCTTTTATATCACCGCGGAAGGACCTGCCGTCTCCCCGGACCAGGTCGAGATCGTCCTTTCAGGAGAGACCGGGAATATCAAACGGGTCGGAGAATACATGAATGCAGGGCGCATCGTTGTTGAGGGAGACATAGGGATGCACTGCGGGAATTTCATGAGCGCCGGCGAGATTATCATAAAGGGGAATGCCGATGCCTGGCTCGGCCGTGAGATGAGGGGTGGAACCATCCGTTGCGAGGGTAACGCAGGTCATTACTGTGCAGCAGGATATCGTGGTGAAAAAAGGGGTATGCGTGGCGGGCTTGTCGATGTGATGGGCAGTGCAGGGGATTTTACCGCAGAGTATCTGAGTGGAGGGGAGGTCAGGATCCATGGTGACTGTGGGGATCTCCCGGGTGTCGAGATGCGTGGGGGTACTCTCACCATCGGGGGCCACTGCCACAGGCCCTGTGGAAATATGACGGGAGGTACCTGCATGGTCTTTGGGAGAGTGTACGACCTGCTCCCGACCTTCCGGGGTGCTGGTAATGAAGAGAGAGAATATCGTGGCCAGCGCTGCCAGATGATGCTTTACAAGGGCGATACAGCCAACAGAGGGAAGGGGAGTCTTCTCGTTAAAAAAAACCTGAACAGAACAGGGACGGATTGAGTCAAAAAATAAATAATCAGGTATATTTACTTATTCTTCAACAACATCTTCTGACTGGCAGGAAGGGCACATCGGCCGTTTTCCTACCCCCTTGAATCTCTCTCCGCATTCTTTGCATCGGTAATTCTTGCCCTTAACTCGTTCAGGGGGAATTTCCATATCGACGGGTCCACCAACGGTGCACACTACTTCTCACCTCATAGGATGCATCAGTTCACCTTTGTAATAAGGTTATGCTATGGACTCATCTTCAGGTTCTTCATGGGAAAAATTCTTCCCGACGAGATCTATCTATCTTCACCCCTCATCATAATAGAGACTTAAAGCTACGAATATAACACTGGAAACCGAGCGTGGATCGGTGATTTGGTACTATTTGCCTTGGATTCTGGAATCATTGGAATGGGTACGGGCGTATTTCTTGTGAGGGTGTCACGGTGTTCTGTCCCGCCAATACCTGTTTTACTCTCTCCTGTATCCTCTTTTTCAGGGACACATCCCAGCAGAGAACTAATGATCAGGTCTCTTTTAGGAGCAACGTCAGGTCGGGTCGAGTGGGATTTTCCCGAATATCTCCCTCTTGCTACCGCCTCAATCCCGGGAGGTGCAGTTTGTATGCGGAACGTCCCCCTGGCTGCAGACTGGGTAAGAAACACAATCATATCTGGAGGAGTATTGCGGAAAGGGCATATGGTGCTGTTGGAGTCAATATCCTGGAATGCCCTGAAACGAGATCGCAAGAGATCCAGGCTTCAGAACACCAGGATCCCATAATCACCGTGGGCTCTCACAGCACCGTGGCTTTTTATTCCCTTGGATTTAATCAAAAAGATGGGCTTTGAACTTACCCCGTGATTTATCCTCCGAGCTCTTTTGGGAATATAAACGAGCATCCGATGACTTTCCGATCAGCAGGAATGCACACCTGCCGAGATCATCCCTGAAAACTGCACATTGATCTCTGATACAGGGTTTTTTATCAAACGGGCACATTTTTTCAGTCACCTTATTGCCTCCTTTGTTTTACCGGATCCAACGGTTCTTCTTGATTGCCCAGTTCCATGAACGCCACGATTTGGTAAATATACCACGAATCCGGGGATTATTTTGCCATTGACTCAGCAGCTGGTCTCTTGTCCTTGTCATGGACGAATGTGATCTTTGGAATGTCAATGGGAAATAATTACCGTGAAAAAAAGAGTTGTTCAGATACCACCAAAAAGCTGGATGATGGGTACACATGTAAAAACAATGATCGCAGCGGCCATCAGGATATTTTCTCTCATTAATACACCTTCCATTATCAGCAGGATCATTGTCGTATAAAAAATAGGCAGATGCTTCTGGTTCTGTAATCATTCTTCTCTGTAGCAGTCATGCAAGAGAGAGCAACACGCATGAGGCTGATTACGCAACAAGGACCCATGCAGAAAGCGAATAAGGATCCATATGCCTGCAGCCGACTTCGAACCACGAAAATCCGGACCTGTCATCCCACCAACACCGAGGCATTCTAGTTCCGGGAGGCCGAAGGATTTGGGATAGCCCTCCTCTCTCATCACGCTCTCCGGCGAATATTCCATCATTTGATTCAACATTTCATAATTTTCCCAATTCAGCCGGAATAAACTGTAATGAAGCCGAGTTCATGCAAAATCGTTTGTATGTCGGGGGTGGGCCATCGTCAAATACATGGCCGAGATGGGCATCACAGCGGGCACAGAGCACTTCGATTCTCACCATCCCGTAGCTTGTATCGGGAAGAGTCAGTATGTTTGTATCGCTCACTGGGGCATTGAAACTTGGCCAGCCGGTTCCCGAATCGAACTTTGTTTCAGAAGTGAAGAGATCCGTGCCACAACAGATGCACTGGTATATCCCCCTGCCGTGAAAATCATGATATAGTCCGGTAAAAGCTGGTTCGGTCTCACCTTTCCGCGCAATCCGGAATACCTCCTGTGTAAGGAGGATCCGCCACTCTTCCTCGCTCTTTCTGATCTTTTCGACATCGGTAGTAGCACCGGTCCTGCTATTGTATATAAGCACCGTCAGCTCACGCTCGCTTTGTTCATTGATATCTGGTGTATATTGCATCGACATAAAAAGGGTATAGTAGTATGTTCATATGCAGAGACTGGAGAAGGAAGGTACCTGCCATTCATGCAACAGTTGCAGAGGACTGCCCGCTCCCCATAATATAACCAGCAATTCCCCTGACACCTTACCCCCCCTAAACACCCCATGAGCATTTTACAGCATGGATCCCACTCCGCTTCTCCTTTCCTCAAAAAATTGATGATGAAAGAGTCCCCCTGCTTATGTGGTGCTTGATGAGAGAGAGGAACGCGGCTGGTCCGGCAGGGAGGAGAGGGGCTGGACCCATGATCGATCCGGTGATATGCCGCTGTCCGAATTGCGGATATGAACGGAAAGGATCGGTTACTCTGCCCTGCTACGCATTAAGGTGTCCCCGGTGCGACTCACCGATGACAAACCTGTAGTGC
The DNA here is from genome assembly GCA_002068435.1 of Euryarchaeota archaeon ADurb.BinA087. Taxonomy (GTDB): domain Archaea; phylum Halobacteriota; class Methanomicrobia; order Methanomicrobiales; family Methanospirillaceae; genus UBA9949. The sequence continues at coordinate 15,904 of MVZQ01000041.1, forward strand.
AGGTGTAAGAACGGGAAAATAAAGGGA
>MVZQ01000042.1 GCA_002068435.1 Euryarchaeota archaeon ADurb.BinA087
CTACATCCTGTTATACGAAAAGATAAGCACCGGAAATCTGAAGTGTGACCTGATTGCAGACGGGCAATTCATTGTACTTGGTGTGCTGATGGTGGGTATTGTGTTCATCCAGAATTCGATACAGATCCTGCTCGTCTGATGCAGAAGGCACTATTCCCCTCAGGGGGAACCTATAATTTGTCAGTCGCATAACTCTTCTTATGAAGCCAGTGCGATCTCTCATTGTGACCGTTTTCATTGTTCTGGTCATCGTTGGGAGCGCAGCTGCAGATGACTGTGGTTGCGGGGATTCCTGGGATTCTCCATCAGATGATTGGGATGATGGTGGGTCGGGAAGCTTCGATGACGATGACGACTCCGGCAGTTCCGGGGATGGCGGCAGTTCTGGTGATTCCGGGAGTTCCGGGGATGGCAGCAGTTCTGGTGATTCCGGGAGTTCCGGGGATGGCGACAGTTCTGGTGATTCCGGGAGTTCCGGGGATGGCGGCAGTTCTGGTGATTCCGGGAGTTCCGGGGATGGCGGCAGTTCCGGCTCAGAAGGCTCCTCATCAGATTCCGGCTCTTCATCCGGATCAAGTGGAGAATCTGCCGAGGAAGGGGTCCTCTGGCGGATAAAAGGTGATGACCTCTTCACGAAAGGTCAGTATAATGAATCACTTGCCGCCTACGAAAAGGCAATTTCCTATGATCCGTTCTCGTTCAGGGCATGGAAAGGAAAGGGAACTGCACTTCTGTCCTTGAACAGGACCATTGAAGCAGAAAATGCTTTTGGTAAGGCGTTAAAACTCGATCCTGGTGATGCCAGCGTCTATGCACTTCTTGGTGATGCCCGATTCGCTGGAGGAGAATATGCTGATGCCGCAGAGCAGTATCTGAAAGCCCTCGCGATGAATCCGAATCTTGCCGGAATCACCGATAAGCTCTCCGCTGCCTATGCAGCCGAACAATCACTGGTAACTGGCGAGACAGATACCTCCGGCAATGTATCAGATACCATATCACCGACCGAAATTCAGACGATTGCGGTGGTAAATGACACTCCAACGCTTACCTCAGAAGCAACCCTCACTGAACTTCCCACCACAACAACAGCAGGGATAGCCGGTGGAGTGACCGGGATAGTTGCAGTGATATTCATCCTTCTCGTCATTGGGTCACGAAGAGAATAATCTCCTCCTCTCTCTCTCTCTCTTCTGTTCGATGAAGATAGTCTTTTAAGAACTGAATCGATTCTTCGGATTTGATATGAGAAATGCCCCTGATATGATTTTTTTATGATAGCAGCGGTGTTCAGAACGGGATGAATTTATTAATGGGTCGTGAGGTTACCATGAATTGATGCGTAATCTGACGGTCGTGATATGGCGTTGAGGTGTCTCCGTGCGGGTTGTCGTGAGGTTACCATGAATTGATGGATATTCTGAGGGAGTACTCCTCCATCCGCACCCTTATCAGAAATCTCAACATATCTTTTTCAAGACAGGAATACTCGTCCCATGTCCACCCCCTCTGATCCCTGTATCCTCGTCCTCCATGGACCGGAGGTATTTGACGCCGGAGATGTTCCTTACCTTATCGACCGGCTCAATCCAGAACGGATCATTGTTGCGGGGGTGATGGCCCGGACCGCCGCAGAGGAGTCCGGGATCAGGTGCGAGTTTATCAGCGTGCCTCCCAGCCTTGTTCTGAAGGATATCTCCGGCTGTGCTCTTCTCGCCAACCACGGTAAAACCCCTGAGTCCGGGCGAATATTCGGTGAGATTGTGGCATCCCGTCTTTTACCCCGGGGGCTCATCCAGATCGAATGCTCAGATAAAACCCTTTTTGCATGGAACATGGCTGTTGACAACCTGGTCCAGGACATTGGGGAAAAGACAGGCTTTCGTGTTGTTTCGAAGAGGACATCGAAAAACGCACCATCACCGAAACGGTCGATTCGGGGATGTATAAGGGGGGAACCCGTTTATGTCAACGGCGTAGTGATTGGTCATGCCACTGGAGCCGAGGTCGTTCTCAAACTCGAGGAAGGAATTATTATTCCGGAATCGGGGATCATACCGAAAATGCACGGTCTTGAGAAGATAGCAAAGATACCGGTAAGTGACCTTTCCGGTATCTGGTGCAAGAGCGGGACGATACGGAGAAATGCACCGGTTCCCACCAATCTGGGGCAGAGGCATTATGGCAGGGTGCTTTTCATCGATCACGCCGGGCATCACCTGTACCGGCTGCTCACTCCCGACGTCTGCGGGATTATCAGTGTCGGTGATGATACAACCGCTGTCTGCGGACATATCAGCTCCCATCTCGGTATCCCTGTTTTCGGAATCATAGATGGCGACCGTGACGGAATAGTCGAAGCAAGGTATGTCCCTGGCTCGGTAGTTGCGAGGGCGGTGAGCGAGCGGGATGATGATATTGGTGCTGAGATTGGAAAGATGATCCCAACCGGACCTGTGTTCTGGAACGAATTGGTGTCACGCCTGATCCTTCACCTTGGCAGCCGGGTGACCATCTCCCGATACCCGGGCTGATTCGTTATGCTCTGCGCTGTGTGCAAGGGAAAAGGTCTTTGTGGACTCACAAGGTGTCCCATCATGGAGCGTTTCCAATCATTGGCCAAAGCACGTCCGGTTACTGATTATCAGGGGACAGCTCCGTCTGTCTTTATCGGTAGTGCAGGGTACCCTTCAGTCAGCGGCGGACCTCTCCTCGTACAGGACACCGACATTCCGACCGACTGGTTGTCACAGGGTCTCGGGATCGAGGATATTGTCAGGCTTCGGGCAGATACCATCCGTGGTGTTTCAAAGGTTGCTCCCCGTCTTGGGCAGATACAGGAAATAGCCCTTGCCTCACATCCGGTTTCGGTCGAGGCCTCGTTCGAACAGCCGGTCAGGTTCAATCCTGATTTTGACCGGGTTACTGCACCTGTTGGAGGTGTGGGGAATATCAGGCGACTTGATCTGCTTGATCATCCCCCAACCGATCGTGCGGTGGATCGGGTTGTCTCAGATACCGACCTCCCTGCGGTGGAGGCATGCATCGATCTTCACCGGTCGGGACTTGATGTATACCGGATCACCCCGCTCTTTACCGCGGGGCTTCTCGGGAAGAAAAGAAGGATCGTGCCCACCCGGTGGGCAATAACCGCAGTGGATGATTCGGTCTCGACCGTACAGAAACGTGCTGTTGCGCGGTTCTCTCCCCTCCAGGAGATCCGGCTCCATTATTCGGAACTGTTTGGAAACCGGATCGCTGTGATCCTCCTACCCGGTGACTGGCGATACGAGATGATCGAGCGATGGGAGCCGCGAAGCCTCTGGGCAGGCGAGACCGCGACCGTTGTCAGGGATGGAGAAACAATGAAAAAAACAGGATACTCCCCGATAACCGGTGCTTACTATTCAGCGAGGCTTGCTGTCACCGAGCACCTGTTCCGATCAGGTCGGTGTGCCCGGGTGATTGTAATCCGGAATGTTGACCCCTCCTACTGGGCGCCGCTCGGAACCTGGGTTGTCCGGGAGGCGACACGCCGTGCGATGGCGGAGCCACCACTTGTTGTTTCTTCTCTTGCTGATGCCATACAGCAGGCAGGCTCTCTTGCTGGTTTTCCTGACTGGATCCATCACTCTGCCCTTGTTCCGGAGATCCGTTTCCAGAAGACACTATATGAGTTTTAGGCAGGGGCATCCCCGTCAAGCATAGGGAGAGAATATCGGGAACAAGGAAGACCTTGTCCAAGGCTGCTCACTGCTGTACCGTTGACTGCCTCGAATGCCGCTCCCTGATGCTCTCAAGGGTCTCGATCTCATCGAGCGACTTGTCATCGCGGAGGCGGATGAACCGGGGGAACCGCAACGCAAATCCTCCTTTATAATTGGGACTCATCTGGATCTCGGAGTATCCTACCTCAACTACGACCCCCGGCTCGAACCGTACTTCCTTTCCGGATTCACTGATCACCCTGTCCTTGAGCAGGACATACATCTCCTGGAGCTGTTCGTCAGAAAATCCTGTTGCCACCTTTGATAACGGAACCAGTTCCCCGTTTACATCCTGGCATGCCAGGAGGAAGGACCCAAAGAGGTGTGCCCGCTTTCCCTCACCCCAGTCAGCGCCGATCACCGCGAGATCGAGGGTATCTACGGCGGGTTTGATCTTGATCCAGTTCTTCCCCCTCACACCAGGGGTATAGGGTGACGACGGTACTTTCAGCATCAGCCCTTCGTGGCCTGCGGCTAGTGCTTCCTGGTACATCCGGTCGATCACCGCTGGATCCCCGCTCACGATCTGGGGGGCAATATAATCCCTGATCACACCGGCAAGCCTGGATCTTCGTTCCGAGAGGGGGATATCTATCAGGGTCTCGCCATCGAGGTAAAGGAGGTCAAAGACGTTCGGGATCATCCTGATCTCCTCGCGTATCTCCTCTATCCCATATTTTCTCCGGAACCTCCGAAGCACGGTCTGGAAGGGCATCGGCCGGCCATCCCTGATGGCGATCACCTCACCGTCAAGGATCACATCATGGTCAGTCGCTTTTACCAGGAGATCGAGGACGTCCGGGAGTGCATCTGTGACGTCCTCAAGTTTCCGTGAATACATCCTGCAGGTGGCGCCCGATTTATGAAACTGGAACCTTGATCCATCATATTTGTATTCTGCGGCCAATGCCCCATTCTCAGCAACAGCTTCCTCGATACTCCCCTGCTGGGCAAGCATCATCTTGACGGGGTGAAAGAGTTCGATCCGGACCTCCTTCAACCGTTCCTCCCCCTCTTTTGCGAGGAGTGCGACCTGCCCAAGATCATTGATCGCCTGGAACGCATGCTCGACCTGGTAGGGATCAACCTGGAAGGCACGGGCGATCGCCTCCCTGACGTTCCCCTCTCCAACTCCGATCCTCAAATCCTCAAGCATGATTCGGGCAAGGTATCTCCCTTCAAGGGGCCCTGTATTGCTGAACAATTTCCTGACGACTTTGAGTTTCTCTTTCTGTGACCGGTTCCCGCCAGTGGCAGCGATGGCAGCAAGTTCCCTGTATACATCAAGAAGAGAGAGTTCCTCAGTGAAGAATGAAGTCTGCTCCTTTCGTCCCAGCAGCTCCTCGACCGCTCTCCCCACATCCCCGGTCCGGTTGATGTTCCGGATGACCTCGTCTTTCTGTATCCCTGCTACGTATGCAATCCCGTCGTAGAGGAGATTTGGCCCTATCCCGAGTTTTTCAGGGCTCCAGTCAGGAAAGATCCGTCCCATGATGAACCTGATGAATACCGGCAGCTCCTCATCGCTGAGCGTGGGGAGGATCCGGCTGATCAGGTCGATCATTGCAAGACGGCCGGGTATTCCCTCAAGCTCCTCGCAGACACGTGCAAATTCACAAAAGTTCATGTACAGGCCCTTTTTGCATCAGGTTTGGTGGAACAGGGAATAATGATTGTTATGTCGTTCCTGCCGAGGATCCAAGCCTCACCGAATAAGCAAAAAATCCTCGAATGCCCGGTGAGCGTGCGTCAATACCGGGAGACGAATCAACATCAGATCCTGATCCGTCCAGGCCAGTGCTGGTCTTTATCCGGATTAGAGGCAAGGGTGATATCGATCTCGTCCATAAAGAGGCCGATCCCTTCCCGTGCGGTCTTCATGGCTTTATCGGGAGTGTTGTTCACCTCTGAAAGGTGAGAGAGCATCACCTTCTGGATCTGCTGGGAGAGGGTGCGGATGCATGCTGCAGCATCAGGATTGGAGAGGTGCCCCCGTTTTGACCGGATCCTCCGCTTCAGCATCTCCGGGTAGGGACCGGTCCGGAGCATCTCCGGGCAGTGGTTGCTCTCAAGGACCAGTGCATCACAGCGGGCAAGCCACTCTTGGAGCCCGGGGGAGATGGTTCCGGTATCGGTACAGCATCCTATCGAGATGCCGCCCTCCGCTATCCGGAATGCACAGGGTTCCTTTGCATCGTGCGAAGTAGGATATGCCTCGATTTCAAAATCCCCTACCTCCAGCCGCTCACCAAAACGGCACCGTACCAGTTCGATGGGCATGACGGTGCTTCCCCGGCACCGTATGAATTCGTGGAGGGTTCCCCCTGTGGCATATACCGGAACCTTCAGGAAGCGGGCAAGGGCGTATACCCCCCTCATATGATCGATATGTTCGTGGGTTACCAGTATTGCCTGGATCCTGTCAGCCTTACCCCCTGCAGTATTTAGCCGGGCCAGGATCTCTCTCTTCGAAAGACCGGCGTCGACGAGGAGCGCCGAGTCATCGCTCTCGATGTAGAGGCAGTTCCCGCTGCTCCCGCTTGCAAGGGCGATGCAATCCATTCTGTAAGAGCATTGGGCACGATCCAATATACAGGCGTCGATTCTGGAACGAAAAAAATGATTATGGAAACCTATCGGGAGGTTATGTTCAGGGAACCGGGGGTTAGTTCGCACCCCATGGTATTCTCTGAGAGGGGGTTGTTGCCATAAAACCATGAGAGAAGACAGGGTACGGGTACGGATTGGTATTGGAGCCCCTGTTGTTGTTCACCTTGCGAAGCGGGAGTTCCGGGGAGCAGGGGTGCCGGCGCGGGGAATCGCGTCACAGTCTGCATCGACCCTGCCTTCGTGCACGCGCTATCGGGATACTGGTTTTTTCAGCTTAGTTTAATTTACTTCAAATATTAATTTAACAGGTTATATCGCGTGTCTTGAACGATAACGGGGTGTACTCAACATGTGGATGGACGAAATGAAAAAAAATATCTTCATCATGATTGCGATTATGCTCCTTATCCTCCCTTCATCGGCCGCAATTTGGATTGTCGATGTGACCACCGGAAATGCACCGCTTACGGTTAACTTCACCGACCAGTCCACCGGTGACCCGACCAACTGGGCCTGGGACTTCGAGAACGACGGTATGATTGATAACATAACGCAGAACGCGACGCATACCTATACGACTGCCGGTTCCTTCACCGTCAACCTGACGGTGACGAATGCAATGGGAAGTGATTCTGAGGTGAAAGCGGACTACATCACGGTGACTGAACCTGTCCTGCCGGTCCTCAACGTGAACACCGGCCTCCGGTACGCCACCATCCAGGCGGCAGTGACCGCGGCGACAGCCGGGGATGAGATTATCGTTGGGGATGGATCCTACACCGAGAACGTTAACGTGGACAAGCAGCTGGTAATCCGCTCCGAGAACGGCTCCACATCCGTCATGGTAACTGCCGCATCTCCAACACTGCCAGTCTTCGATGTGAATGCGAACGCCGTTACCATTGACGGGTTAACGGTCTGCGGTCCGACCAACGAGCACGTCGCCGGGATCGAGATCGTGGACTTCAACGACTGTTATATTGTCGGGAACGACTGCTCAGGGTGCTACAACGGCATTCATATCGGTGGAACGGGCACGAATAACACGGTTGAAGAGAACTATTGCCACGGGAATACCCGGCGGGGGATCAGCGTACGGGACACAGCCCATGACAACGACATCCTCAAGAACATCATGGAGGCTAACACGGATGCCGGTATCTGCATCAAGGATTCAGCCAAGGACAATGTGCTCTGGCTGAACGACGTCATCAGCAACCGGGTCGAGATCCTGACCGCGAACACCGCTCATTCTCCCGACCCGATAACCTACCTTTATAACGGCGGCACCTCTACGGGCTACCTCGGCAACTACTACTCAGATTACAGTGGCACTGATCCCGACGGAGATGGAGTTGGTGCACCGTCCTACAGTTACGGGACGGGTGGCGATGACTACCCGCTGATGGCGCAGTCTGTAAATTACGTGGAAACAGAGCTGCCCCCCTCACCGGAACTCCTCTGGGGCCCGTACCTCACCGGCACCACGACAACGGGTACAATCGTGAACGCAAAGACCACGGTTGCGACCAATGTGACGGTTGAGTACGCGACAGATGCCTATTATACGGCACACCTGGGATACGACCAGAGCGCTACCGACAGTGTGAACTCCAACCTGCACCATGTCGCCCTTTCCGGCCTCGCACCGGATAGCCTGTACCACTACCGGGTCGTGTATGATGGCCATGCGACCGGTGATTTCCACTTCCGGACGTTCCCTGAAACCGGCGTGTTTACCTTCGTCGTGTACAGCGATACCCAGGACCAGCTCCCCACCTTCAGCCAGCTGGAGCGGCACAAGCTCGTCGCCGACCGCATTGCCGAAGAGCCTGGGGTATCATTCGTGCTCAACTCAGGGGATCTCGTGAACAATGCGTCAAATGTATCTGACTGGGACCGGTACTTCGCGGCAGGAAATGCCATGATGGCAAGCGTACCCGTCTTCCCGGCGCTCGGTAACCATGACAGGTACGATCCCTATGCAGCAATCTACGGGATTCCTGAATACTACTCATTTGACTGCGCGGATGTCCACATTACCGTGCTGAACAGCAACGACTGGGCCTGGCCGGACCTCCCCACGCAGAGTGCATGGCTCGCGGCTGATCTCCAGGCAGAGAAACCGTTCAAGTTCGTCTCGTTCCATCACCCGATCTACAGCTCGGACGCCAAGCACTTCGGGGGGTGGGAAAACCTGCGACAGGAATGGGAGGACGACTTCAACGAGAACGGCATCCTCGCGGTCTTCAACGGGCATGTCCATGCCTATGAACGGCTCGTGGTGAACAATACCAACTACTTCGTTGCCGGTATCGGCGGGGGACCTTCTTACAATCTTGCCGATCCGCGCTACGAAGCATCGGTGAACAGCCTCGAGTACATGATCGGGTATACCCGGGTGACGATCGACCCGGAGGCCCGGACCGCAACGGCAGAGGTGATCCGGGTTGCGGACGTCTCACCGGACCTCAAGAACCTGACGACGGTATACCCGCCGAACACGGTCTTCGAGACCGTGGTCATGACACTTCCCGAACTGCCTCTCACCGTGAAGTCACCCAATGGCGGAGAGACATGGCAGCTGGGATCCACCCAGAGCATTCAGTGGAGTTATACCGAATCTGCCGGCTCCTTGGTAAAAATTGAGGTGCTCCGGGGAGAAACGGTCATAGCGACAATCCCCAGTGTGCCCATCGGGACCGGAGGGATGGGTTTCTACAATCTGACGGTACCTTCAGGAACACCATTGGGTACTGATTACCTTATCCGGGTCACGAGCACGAGCGATCCTGCCATTTCTGATACCAGCAATGGACCATTCACCATCAGTTCTCCGATCCAGGTAGTGTCACCTGATGGAGGCGAAGTCTGGCAGCTGGGATCCGCCCAGAGCATTCAATGGAGCTATGCCGAATCTGCCGGCTCCTCGGTAAAGATCGAGGCGCTCCGGGGAGAGACCGTAATAGCGACAATTCCCAATGTGCCTATCGGGAAAAACGGATCAGGGTTCTACAATCTGACGGTTCCTTCCAGGACGCCCGTTGGTGATAATTACCGGTTCCGGGTTACCAGCACCAGCAATCCGGTATATACCGATACCAGCAACGCACCATTCGCCATCAGTCCTGATAGTGGTTCGTCGATCACCATCGTGTCGCCGGATGGTGGTGAGATCTGGACGCAGGGTACTGAACAGTTCATAAACTGGACCTGCGCAGGCAATCCCGGGTCCACGGTAACTATCGAATTCTTAAAAGGCTCCAATGTCCTGAAAACAGTCACGGGAATTTCCATAAGTTCCGGTTCTTATCGCGTACCGGTTCCCTATGGCACACCTCCCGGTGATGATTACCAGGTGAGGATTACCAGCACCAGCAATCCGGTATATACTGATACAAGCGCAGATACTTTCACGGTTCAATCCGCTATTAAGGTCGTTTCCCCCAACGGAGGGGAGGACTGGCAGTTGGGATCCGCCCAGAGCATTCAATGGAGCTATGCCGAATCTGCCGGCGACTCGGTAAAGATCGAGGCGCTCCGGGGAGAAACCGTAATAGTGACAATTCCCAATGTGCCCATCGGCACGGGTGGATCAGGGTTCTACAATCTGACGGTTCCTTCCAATACACCCCTCGGTGATGAGTACCGGATCCGTGTCACCAGTAGTACGCATAATGCATGCACGGACACGAGCGACATGGCCTTTTTTGTTGTTGGCGACAAGTGAGCGGCCGGGAACTGATTACAACCATTCATTTTTTTTACCAAGGAGTGGGGTGACGGGCTTTTTCTAAGGGAAGTCAAGGAAAGAATTCCTTTCATACCGCGCCAGGAGAGTTGAACTGTTTATCAGTTGGTATTTACTGAAATCCTTTATCAATTTGTTATCAAGCATTTAACCCGAATTTCATTGCAAAAGGAAAAATAAGGTTCAAATTTCCTCCTGATGGTGAGAAGAATGGTATTTCAGGTCCATTAAAAGTGGAATGCCATTATTTTTACATTTCTTATAAATTTGATTTTTTTAATTCTCTGAAGTAAATAATAAACCTTTTAACACCACGTGCCGATCATTTCAATTGTTTCTGCTGAACATTTGAAAATTTCATTCAAACGAGGTAGATCTATGGATAGGAAGAGCACAGTCTTGGTATATTCGCTCATTTTCATTGCAATACTGCTGCTTGCCACACCGGCAACCGCTGCAACTACGACCGTGCACATCGCGCGTTATGCAAACGATGGGACGACAGTCCTGAACGAGACCAATGTCAGCTATCAATGGATGATGGATAATCTCCCGGTCATGGGTGACGGAGTAACTCACTACTATCACCAGGGGCCGGTCTTTAAAGATGACCCGGATCCTGTGGTACAGGAACAGCTCCGATGGAATCCCGAAGAGGATACCAACATCCGGGAGAAGGATATGGGTGCCGTCAAAGGGACCGCGGTGAAGGATCTGGTCAATCTTGTTGGCGGAATGGAGCCTGGTGATACCGTCACCATTGGGGCCGTCGATGGATTCTCCAAGACGTTTGGGTACCAGAATGTATACCTGCCCCCTGATCGCCAGGGACCGATGGTCATCACCTGGTACCGGGAAGATGAGGGATATGTCCCGGATTATTCGAGCGGGATGAGGCTGATCTTCTTTGCCGATGCATCAACAAATCTCTGGGGCATCCATGCATTTGGAAACTGGGACTGGCACGAGTCGGCCGATCCTGAATATTATTATTACTACACACAAGGCAGCGAGCGATACCCTACGACAACAGGGTTATCAGTGCAGATGGTCTCTTCCATTCGTATCCATGAAGGTGCAGATACAACCCTGCCTGTTACTACGCCATCTACCCCCTCAATTCCCCTGAGTGTCCTTACGATTTCTTCCGGAATCATCGGAGGACTATGGATTGTTCTTTCCAGAGGCGTTCCAAAATGAAGCCACAATTTACAAAAAAGAAGGCAGTGATAATCGTCCTGTTGAGTATATTCTGCTGTGCAGGGGCCCTTGCCGTGCCGACGACTGAGCTGCTCGTATCAGCGTATGGAGCAGATGGTACCCTGTCCATGAACAATACCGTGACCATCCCGTGGATGGAGGCAAACCTCCCGGTCCAGGGTGATGGAAAGACCCACTACTATCACCAGGGTCCTGTCTTTGTCGAATCCAAGGAAGGACAATGGGACATGAACGAGACCACTAATTTCAAGGACATGGGAGCAGTCAAAGGTACCGCCGTCCGCGACCTCTGCGATCTTGTCGGCGGGATGAATCCCGGTGATGACGTGATGGTAAAAGCAGTCGACGGGTATCATGTTGAGATCCCGTACGAGAATATATACCATCCTGATCCCCGGCAGGGGAACATCACCGTATGCTGGTTCAACGGTGAAGAATCATCAGTGGGAGAGCGGCAGGGAACGGGCTATCCGCCCTCGTACCACGTCGGGATGCGGCTTCTGTTCCTCGCCGATACATCAACCAACAGTGAAGGGAAGCATGTCTTTGGCAACTGGGACATGCATGAGGTGATGCCCGCTGAACGCATCCACCTGTTCGATAACCTGTACCCCTCCACCGGTGGTTACACCGTGAAGTGGGTTGATGAGATCCGGGTGTATCGAGATGGGTACAAGGGATCATCAGATCTCCTCCCCAAGTCCTACGAGTCGAAGGTGAACGAGACCTATCCGGCTCCCCCCACAGAATCTCCGCTGCTTCTCACCACCCTCCTGGCAGGATGTGGTGCCTTCCTGGTATTCGGGAGGTGGAATAAATGAGAGAGAGGGCACTATCAGGAACGATCGTTCTTTCCGTGACCATCCTTGTCTTTTCCCTCACTTTAGCCGGATGCACGGCTCCAGTTCAGGACTCGCTTGCGGCGGACTGGCGGCTGACCATCAACGGGACTACCGAGAAAGTGCTGACGATGAACGATCTCAGGGCACTTCCCGCGGTGAACGGTCATGGGTACTGTGTCTCTACGACCGGCTTCAGGTTCGGCCCCTACACCTGTAAGGGGGTGGATCTCCGGGATCTCAGTGCGGTTGCCGGAGGGGTGGAGGAGGGCAAGCAGGTCTGGGTCTCTGCCCCTGACGGATATCTCTGGGTCTTTGATTCAGACCAGCTTGAGGGACGAGGATTCGTGACCTTCGATGAGAATCTGAAGGAGATTCCATCACCCCCGTTGCGGATCATCCTGATGTATGAGCAGAACGGAACTCCCCTGTCCTACGATGATGGCGGTCCGGCCCGTATCGCAATCATCTCGGAACAGCCGGGGGTCATTACCGAAGGGAGCGCCTGGGTGAAATGGGTGGATCGGATCGAGATAAGGGAATGAGGAGCGTCGCCATCGCAGTACTCCTGGTAGGGAGTATCCTCCTTGCAGGATGCTCTGGCACTGCTCCGCAATCAAAGACCCTGAAGGTGATTGCGGCAGGCAGTCTCCTTGCTCCCTTTGCAGAGGCGGAGCAGGAGTTTGAAGCCTCTCATCCGGGTGTCGATGTCCAGATCGAGGGGCACGGGAGCATCCAGGTCATCCGCCAGGTCACCGACCTCGGCAGATCTGCCGATGTGATTGCTGTTGCCGACGAATCCCTGATCCCCGACCTCATGTACCGCCCCATGAAAAATTCGTCACGCAACTATACTGACTGGTACCAGCCCATATCCACGAACGAGATGGTGATCGCCTATACAAACAAAAGCAGGTATCACGAGGAGATACGCCAGGACAACTGGTACCGGATCCTCGCGCGGCCGGATGTCCGGCTGGGATTCTCAAACCCGATGCTCGATGCTGCAGGGTACCGTTCCCTGATGGTGCTGCAGCTTGCTGAAGAGGAGTACCGGGAGCCTATGCTGTTTGAGACGATCGTCACCGATCACTTCCCTTCGACCATCACCGTTTCATCCGGGGAAGGGGTCACCACGATTACCCTCCCCGAGATCATGCGCCCTTCCGATGACAAGGTGGTCATCCGGGATGGGAGTATCTACCTGCTCTCGCTTCTCTCCGCAGGGGGGATCGATTATGCCATCGAGTACCGGAGCGTGGCAGAAGGGATGAACCTCTCGTATGTCACCCTCCCGCCATCCATCCATCTTGGTTCTGCGGAATATGCCGACCGCTACCGCGATGTCACGGTCATCCTGGGATTTCCCCGGTTTGCCACCATCGGCAGTGAGCGGAACGGCCTCCCTGTCGTGTATGCAGTGACCATCCCGGCAAACGCTCCGAATCCGGATCTCGCCCGCGAGTTTATCGGATACATCGCCAATGAGTCAGCAAAAGGACGCCCCGGATGGCCCGCACCGCTGCCGGAAGGGGCAGTCTCATGAGCTCCCCGGAGCAGCCCCTTAGGAAGAAATACTGGTCTTCGGGAAATTCTCTTGCCGCCTTCTGGATCCCCGGGATGATCCTTGTCGGGATCATTGCCCTGGCTCTCCTCGTGATTACCATCCCGGTCCTCAGGAACCCGGAATACCTTGCCGGTGCCGCCAGCGACCCGGTGGTGTTCCAGGCGTTCTTTGTCACCTTCCTTGCAGGATTCTGTGCAGTTGGGATCCTCGCTATCACCGGGACACCGCTGGCGTATGCACTCAGCCGGAGCGATACTCCCTGGAAGGGAGTCGTTGAGACCCTGGTGGATATTCCGCTGGTGCTGCCGCATACGGTTGCAGGGCTCATGGTCTACCTCCTCTTCATGTCCAGGGGGCTGCTCGGGGCTCCGCTTGGCGGGATCGGCCTGACCTTCGAGGACGCCTTCCCCGGCATCGTTGCCGCCATGGTCTTTGTCGCCATCCCCTACTATGTGAACGCCGTGAGGGAAGGATTCGGGAGGGTGCCGGTCCAGCTTGAGAACGTCGCCCGGAGTCTTGGTGCTTCGCGGGCCAGGGCGTTTGTAACGGTGACCCTGCCCCTTACCACCCGCCACATTATGTATGGGGCACTCCTTGCCTGGGGAAGAGCTATCGGGGAATTCGCTGCCGTGATCATGATCGCCTACTTCCCGGTGGTAATATCGACCCTGATCTATTACCGTTTCAATACCGGCGGGATCGCAGAAAGCCAGGCCATCGCATTCATACTCATCCTGCTCTGCCTGGTCCTCTTCTTCGTGTTCAGGTTCCTGACACGCCGTGCCGGGGTGTACGATGATCGCAGTTGAAGAGATCAGTCTGACCCGCGGGGACTTCTCATTTGCAGGGATCTCTCTCCAGGTTCCCGAATCCTCCTATACGGTGCTCATGGGGCCTTCGGGTGCAGGAAAGACCCTTCTTCTCGAGAGTATCGGGGGATTTCTGCCGGTCACCGGAGGGAGGATCCTGGTCGCCGGACGGGACGTCACGATGCTGCCACCCGAGAAACGGGGAATCGGGTTCATGTACCAGGACTACTCACTGTTCCCGCACCTCACCGTAGAGGAGAACATTGCGTATGGGCTGAAAATGAAGGGGATTGCGTCCCGCGAACGGACCAGTACGGTGAAAACACTCCTCTCCTCGTTCTCACTCCACACTCTCGCCTCCCGCCATACCGGATCGCTCTCGGGCGGGGAAAAACAACGGGTGGCGCTCGTCCGGGCACTCGCGACCAGGCCTACCGCTCTCCTCCTCGATGAACCGTTTGCCGCCCTCGATCCGGAGGCACGTTTGTCCTGCATGGACGAGGTGAAGGCCATCCAGAAGGATCATGGGCTCACGATTCTCCAGGTGAGCCATGACCGGGATGAAGCCTATCGCCTTGCCGATCAGGTGGTGGTGATGGATAATGGCAGGATCCTGCAGACCGGCACCCCAGCCGCTATCTTCTCCCATCCCGTCCACCCTACCGTAGCCGCTGTCGCGGGATTCGAGAACATCCTCGAGGGAACTTCCGGCTCATCGGAGGGGGGAAGAACCCGGCTCTCGATAGGTACCGGCACCATCATCGCCGACCGCATAGTGCCTGCCGGAGACCGCATCCTTGCCTGTATAAGGTCACGCGATATCACGCTTGCCGGGGCTGATATCCCACTGAGTGAGCAGGTCAATCGTATCGATGGGCAGGTGATCTCCATGGTAGCGACCGACCATGGCTGCCAGGTCCGTTTCGTAGGTCCGTTCCCCCTTCTGATCGACATTCCAGGAGATCGGGCGTCATGGGAGTATCGGCCTGGCGAACAGGTTGTCGCATGGGTTGCTCCAAAAGACGTGCATCTCATCCGCATTCCGAAAAACACGGGTGATGGGGGGAATGCCCTGTGAAGTATCAGCTCTGCATGCTGCTTCTCATCCTCTGCCTCCTTCCGATCATAGCCGTCCCGGCCGGAGGTGTTACCACTGCCGTACGGGTTGTCCTCTATGCTGCCGATGGGTATACCATCCTCAATGAGACCACGGTCGACTACCGCTGGATGGAATCACACCTCCCGGTGATGGGTGACGGGACGACCCAGTAT
>MVZQ01000043.1 GCA_002068435.1 Euryarchaeota archaeon ADurb.BinA087
GATATTTTTACTGCTCACACCTACAGAAAAAGACAGAATGGGAATGCTTCCCACCGTACCCGGCAATGGCCCCACTGGATATTCTGTCGCTGATTACGCAGCAATCAGGGATATCTGTGAACATCTCAAGGCATCTTCCACAAGTGGGGAACTTGCCGAGAAGATTGCCCGGGAACTGGATAAGTATTCGGTCTTTGCCCTGCAGGTGATCTGCGGCAGACTGCATCATGAGGTGGAACGTCTTCCATCCCCCTACCGTGAGGCAGTCCGCCCGTTCTTTATCCAACAGTTGTTTGGTGCTCACCACCAGATTATGCTGATGTTCCGTAATGGATCGTTTTGGAAAATGCGCGAAACCCTTACCGACCAGGTATTGATATCAGAGTATTTCCTGATGGTCCAGAAAGCCTGCTTTTCACGCGAGACACAATCAGACTATGTCCCCGGCTTCAATTCTCCCTACCAAGGCCTTTTTTACTTCCTGATCGCTGCGTTCCAGATGTTTGTACTTGAAGTGCCGGGCCATCCTGTTGGAATGCCTTTCCCGGGAGGATTCCGTGTTGAGGATCGTGATGGGGTGTATTTCTGTCCCGTCCGTGATAAAGAAAAAGAAGTACCTTATTCCATCTGCAATTTTTGTCCTGCAAAGCAGACGGATACTCTCAAATAAGACCGTTGATTTATCGGAAGGTGATCTCAGTTCATCTCCCATGAGATATCCTTCCCCGGCTCCATCTCTTTTTATCCGAACACAGGACCGATAACGATACTCTCCGAATCAGGAGACAATGACGCTTGTGAACGGGACTTCAGGACCACCTGAAGAAGACTTCCGGTTTCAGTCGGGGTGAATTCCTATCCTCTTCAGGTCCATAACAACGAACTATTCTTCCTGATCTCCGTTCCATGAAAAAAACTCCTTCACCCTCAACAGACGAAAAAGATTTTCCGGGAAGATGCCTGCTCGTATCAAGTGCTTCGGTTTATCCCGGAAGCGGTGGATAAACCGCTCTGGCTCCCGGCATATGTGACTCCAGGTTATCCATAAAAATTAATTTTTCGCGTCGTTTGCTTGATCTTTTCGGATTGAAGGTTAAAAATTGGAACCGGTAAGGGTATCATGAAACTGATGCCCCTGTTTCCAGGAGAACCAGCCATTGGAGGGGAATTCCGGACTCCCGACAGCAGGATAGTTTAATCCCGATTCAGGGATTTATTGAACAGATAAGGTACACTAGCATGCTCAATATCGAGGGGAAAAGTTCTGAAGCCAAAATCGGGAAGATCCTCATCCTTGTTTCCGTCATGCTTGGCGTGTTGATCATCCTGCTTCTCGTTGCTCTGATCACGCTCATCCGCCCGACAGGAGCGCTGACAGGATTCGGTCTCATGATGATGATTCCGCTCTGGATTCTCATCTCCCTGCTTGCGCTCAAAGTTCTGGGGATTATTCTTGGAATCCTCGCATTGTATTACACAGAAAAAAATGAATTCTCAACTGCCGGGATCCTTGCTGCGGTCGCCTCTGTACTTCCTCCCATTGACCTTATCATGCTCATTGGAGGGATATTTTGTCTTATCAGCAAAGAGGCCAATGAGATACGGGCACCACCGCCTCTGCTTTGATACTCTCTCTTTATAATTTTTCCAGCACTGCCCTGTACCTGTTCAGCTGGAGGCTGCCTTCATCCCTTGTCATATCCGCTGCTCCGAACACAATAAACGATGGCAGAGGAGTCATGCCGACAAATTCGAAGATATTGTGCGTGATGAGGGAGAGATGGTTCCTAATATCACCATGAACACCTCCGGGGCTGTACATCTCCCGGGTCGCTCCGGTGGTAACAACTACCATTGCCTTCTTCCCCTTCAGCAATCCCCTCTCATATACCTGGCCTTTTTCAAGATGTACCACAAAACCCTGGACAAACACTCTGTCAAACCATCCCTTCAGGATCGCAGGCATCGAGGACCACCACAGGGGAAACTGGAAGATAATGAGATCCGCCCATGCCACCCGTTCGATCTCTTCCAGGATATCAGGTGAGAGGCTCCCGGTCTGGATTCCATGGATCTGCTCCAATGCCGGATTGAACTGATACGGGTCCTGCCGCATCCGAAAATCCTGTGTATCCAGGACCGCTTTCCATCTTACCGCATACAGATTTGATACTTTTACTGTATGCCCCAGTTTCCCAAGGGTAACCATGGCAGTATCCTTGAGTGCACCGTTAAAGGAGCGTGGTTCGGGATGAGCATACACGTAAAGAATATTCATACCATCACCAGACACAGTCTTGACCGGTATCAAGAAATAGGTTATCGGATGGGATCGTATAAAATAAAAAAGAGAGATGTCCACCCATCCGGGAGGAGAGCACTCATGGGAGAGAGAAAACAGTAGTCACGACATGCCGCTGAGAGCGTTGCGGGCAGCGTTCTGGGTTGCCTCTGACTTGTTCTTTCCCACACCTTTCCCAAGCATCCTCCCTCCTGATTTTACCACATACGAAAAAAGGGGGGAATGGGGCAGACCCTCGCGATGTTCAAGCTCGTAAACAGGAACGGGAAGATTCTGCTTTTGTAAGTATTCCTGCAGACTCTTTTTATAGTTGGTATTGGTTGAAAATGTTTGGATATTCTCTGAAAAGAGCGTAACGACCATTTTTTTAACCGTATCGAGACCGGCGTCCAGATAGAGCGCGCCGATGAATGCCTCAAAAGCTCCTGCAACGATACGGGGGGTGAGTGCCTGTTTTTTTCCGAGCCTGATGAGTCCGGGAAAAGAAGGAGCCGCCGAAGAGATGACTGAGGCAAGGTTGCGGTTCTTTGTCCACTCCATGCGAAGGGAGAGTATTCCTTCCGGTTCATCGAACGCAGAAAAGAGGAAGTCAGCTATCACCAGATTGAGTACCCGATCACCGAGAAATTCGAGTCGTTCATTATCAGCAATCTCTTTATTGTAATCACTTTGTTCCTTTGCATATGATCGGTGGGTGAGTGCAGCATCGTATACCCTCAAAGAGGAAGGTGAGATCCTTTTCCGCCCGATTTCAGGACGCATGAGAAGGTTCCGGATCTCTGCTGCCCGGTTCGGTTCGCGCTTCATATTCCCTGAAATTCATTGCATCTCCGTATTAATAATTCCGGGAAGTAACGGCAGCCCAGATTTGATGAGAGAGAGACCGAGTGCGTCAGGATTCTGAGGTAGTTATCCCATCTTCATATGCAAAGAGTAATTCACCTTTCTTTGTGACTTTTCCCAAACGGATAAGATCTTCAACGGCAGATACCATCTCATCAGTCGCGACATGCAGGTTATATCTCTTCAGCAGTATACTGTGAAGATCTGGTAACGAAACCGGGTGGCTGGTCAGCTCGATCTCCATGAATCCGCAGATATCTTCATGGAGTGCCCAGGGATAGATGATCCAATTCCAGTCCTTGACGAGTTCTGCATAATAATCGGGATTGAGCCGGGAAGAGGCCTTGTGATGGAGAACACCAGTCCGAATCCGGGATGGCTGGAGTTCCTGCAGGTAACTGATGGCGACGGATAAGGTATCCCCGGTATCGCTGACATCATCTATGACAAGGAGGTCACGATCTGCAACTGAACAGGACAGGGGAAACCTGACAACGGCTCTCTCTTTCCGGCGCGCACCCGACCCCCAGTGTTCGAGCCTGATGCTGGTAAGACTGGTAGTGAGCAGTTCATCGCAAACCACCCGTGCAGGGACAAATCCACCCCTGCCTATGGCTATCACCAGGTCAGGCAGTTTGCTTCTGTCGCCTTTTATGTGAGCCGCAAGCGTCCGGGCGAGTCTGGCGGACTCCTCCCATGAAATGAACCGGACCGGGAATGAATCGGACATCATATACGTCTTACCTGCCTCCCCATCTCTAAATTTTTTTCCCTGATCACCAGTTTTATCCTCTAGTGCGTCAAGGTGCAAAAAGAATTACCATGTGTGACCGGATCTGTTATCGGAAAAAGGGGGATCTGTATGAATGCTTCCGAATATCCGGGGACGGAGACGAGGAGCTCCTTGGGAAAGGATCACGGGACGATATCATCTCCTGGCTATCTTCTCACGGATTTGGATTTGTCCGGAAGGAGGTGCTCCTTCAGGACTTTGAGTTACTCTGCGAGGAAAAAAAGGACTGATGATCTGCATTCGGCCAGGCATCCTGGAGAGATGTGCGCTGAGCCGGCTATCCCGGTAGCGGTTATTCGAACAGCTTTGTCGGGTCCTCGTCTTTTATCTCGATTCCCATTTCGTGCTTGACATCCAGAACTCTGGCCATCCATTTCAGGAAGGAAATACCAATCGCCCCGATACTCACCACGGCCTGAAGGGCAATATCCAGGGTGCGGAGGGTGAATTCGGGATGGTAGGGGTAGATGTTTTTCGAGACCGTGTAGCCGATGACCCTTCCCCGTTCAACAATTCTGGAAAATGCCGTGAGGGGCGATGAGAAAGCCCGTGTCAGCTCGTAGATGAACTGGGCGTCATTCCTTTCATAAAAATTGTTCAGGTGGGTTATTGCATGCTCATCCTGCAATGTTATCTGGAAGGCAACCACGCAGTAATGCGTATCTTTCAAATGGTCGATCAGGACCGGGAAATTACCGAACCGGGTCCATATTCCCCAGTTTCCATCTTTTTCAACCTCCTTTACCACTTCAATATCCATACTTGAGAGGTATTTCTTGAGAAGAACTCTCACCTCATCATCGCTGCGAAGAGAACTGGCCTGTTCCATAGGAGGAGATGTTCATCGCATCCTTATGAGGGTATTGATCCGCGGATCGGATCAAGCCAATCTGCTATGCCGCCCTTTTGTCATGCAACCCGTCCGAAAGATCGAAGGAGAGAAAGGCCGAATTGTGTGGTGATTAAAATGAATGATGTGACTTTTCAGCGGGCACGCATTACTGGACATTTGATAAGCGGGTTCTTGCCTCATCCAGACTGCAATGCTTCGCCTCGATCAGCGCTGAGATGATCGCATCAGAGAAGATCAGGGCAGCAGTCTCAAAAAGGGTACCGAATGGTGCGAAAGAGGAGGAGACGGAGCGGTATTGACCGGTTATCTGGCGAACTTCATACTGGGTCGGCAAGCTGTCATCAGAGGGCTGGCTCCCGCAGAGGATGACAATAGAATGTGCAAGCCGTGACATGCGTGAGACAGGGGTTGCGGTAATGAGGCAAATTCGTCCCCCAAGATCCCTCGCTGTCTCGAGAACATCAAAGACCGAGTTGGTCTCGCCGGATCCCGAGAAGACCACAAGGGTATCTCCCGGTGATAATGCAGGGGTGATGGTCTCTCCAATAACATATGATTCGAAACCGATATGCATCAGGCGCATGGCAAATGCCCTTGCGACGAGGCCGGATCTGCCGGCGCCTGCAACATAAATCTTCCCGGCACAGAGCAGCTCCGAAAAGAACGATTCAGCTTCATCGGGCCGCACCATCTGTGCCGTTGCTCTCATCTGGTCGACCATCAGGAGCATGAGTTCGTTGATCGAGGGCCTCCCGGTATCTTCCGGGGCTTTATTGGGATGTTCACCCGGCATAGTCATGTAGTGATCACGGATGATTAAATCTCTAACGAAACGTTATGGAATCGCTTCAATTCTGCACATCGGGATTCTCACGGATACCCGGTTGAGGAGAAGGGGCAGGATAAGGCATTTCCTTTTCAATGGTGCTGCCCTTGCTATTTGAATGTGAATATATACCCGATTTTTTCTCGGTGGTGAAGAAAAAAATTCTCATAGCAATGTTACCTGAAGTGCAGATATCCCATCTCTCCCTTCTCACTACCCTGAAAAAGGGATGTCCACGATGGAAAGAAAAGGTGTCTGCCACAACATCCCAGGACTCACAACCTGTATTTCCCCGAACCAAACCTGCTTATTCCGGTGCAGCTCTCAGTAGGTGATATGCGTATCGGGTATCCCTGCATCAACAGGCGCCTGGATTGCACGAGTGCCAAAAAGTTCCGGCTGGCCTCTTTTAATGACGAGAGGTTTTTTACAACGGTCTCAGGCAACCTCTCCTGCTTTCGACAGATCCTTGCATGGAATGTGACGCATAATATACTCTTTTTTCGCATCTCCTCCGATATCATTCCGTTTGCATCGCATCCGGTATGCAGCGCACCATGGCAGGAGCATTTTTCTGAGGAACTGGAGCGTATCGGGCATTCCATTCGGGATGCGGGTATCCGTATCTCGATGCACCCTGACCAGTTTATCATTCTCAATTCCCCCGATGAACGTATCGTTTCCCGCAGTGTAGATGAACTTGCCTACCATGCAACCCTGCTGGACCTGATGGGGCTCGGTACACAGGCCAAAATCCAGCTTCATGTCGGGGGTCGTTACGGCGATTCCCAGGAAAGTATCGCCCGTTTTGTCAGGGTATATGACACGCTCGATCCGGCTATCAGACGGCATCTTGTTATCGAAAATGATGAAACACGGTTCAGTGCAACAGATTGTCTGGAAATTTCCGAGCAGACAGGAATTCCTGTACTTCTCGATGTATTCCATCACGCATGTTACAATAATGGCGAGGAGATGGGAGATATGCTCGATGCAACGGGAAGGACATGGGGTGCAGCTGACGGGATACCCATGGTGGATTACAGCTCCCAGCATCCAGCAAAGCGGCCCGGTGGACATGCAGAACATATAGACCTTTCTGATTTCCGGCAGTTTCTCGAACTCTCGCAGCCGTTTGACAGGGATATCATGCTCGAGATCAAGGACAAGGAGACCAGTGCCCTGGCAGCAATATCTCTACTACAGAAGGATCCAAGATTCGAACGAGGGATTGGAAGAGGGTAAGGTCCCGGATGATGAGTCGTTTCTCTCCAAAATGATCCGGGCCCAGATGTTCTTTACATAGGGAATGTAGGTGTTCACGATACCGGCTGCTTTGACTCAGGTTCAGACATTTATTCAGGAATATGCCGGTGCATACCTGGGAGGAGGATCTCTGCCACACATGAGGGAAACGAGGATCTTATGAAAAGTGCCATTTGCAGAATCGAACTGCCCGGTGGAGAGCAGATCGAAAGAGGAACCACTGAATCCGGATTTGGGCACCAGTTCTATGGGTACGCATCACCCATCTCCTCAAAAAAACGCGATGGAATTTCCCTTCTCTTCCACACTCAAGCCAAACGGCCTCTGGGATTGTCTCTCTGCTTCTGAAAAAAAATTCCAGCCTGGTCTCTAAACGCCTTGTGTGTTCCCATTGGGAAGAGTCTTCCTAATATGATTCGCGGCATGTCTCTGCACTGGGAAGCATGAAGTTAAAAAATGGGTAACCGGGTCTGGTTCATTGTATGAACCAAATAGGAATGCTCCCGAAGAAAGAGAGATGATGGCCGGCCGGTAGAGTATTTGCATAACCATGGACTTGGCTCTCTCCCCCTATTTCCCGCCATAACGCCGGATATGATCCCAGATCTGCTGGTACGGGCTCCCGGGTGCTGACTCTTCGTATATTCCCGGATCTTCCCGTCGGTAAAAGGTCCTGTCGTTCCCAACCGGACATACCTTGATGCAGATACCGCAGGGAGAGATATATCGCCGATGAAGGGAGGCACTCCAGCGTGCACAGGCGTTTTTATCAGTGATCCCTTCGGGATAATCCTCTTTTGAGAGGGCAGCGGAGGGGCACAACCGCACACAACGCATGCACCTTGTGCAGAGATCATCATCTCTCAGAGGATCTGGCGGGAGAGAGGCGGAGGTGATGATCGATCCAAATCTGACCCTCGGTCCGTATTCAGGCGTGAGGATCATATTGTTTATACCGAATGTACCGAGACCTGCACAGAATGCAGCGTGCCGGTGAGAGAAGAATGCGAGCGGCCTCTCCAGAAGGACATCAATGCTTCCATACCCGTCCCTCGGGACAAAAACAGAGGGATGTCCCTCATTGTTGAGGTACTCAGCGATACGATAGCTGTACTGGTCCAGTAAGGAATTCAGCACGTTGTACATCTCACGGTAGTAAATGGAGGGGGATGTCTCAAGAACCGGGAGCTGGACCGGAAGTCCAATGACAATCACCGATTCAGCTTCTGGAAAGAGAGAATGGGGGAAAAAATCCTTCGGCATCCAGGGCTGGAACGGGGGATTCTCCCAGCGCCTGACATCAGCTACCCCGATGAGGGGGATGCCCATCTCCCTGCATTTGTGGAGGAGACCTTGTTTGAGGCTTTGATCCATACCTGCCTGATTAGTTCGTATTCCTATACAAAAAGGATCATGGAGCGCCCACCAAGGGAAAAAACGATAAATAGGATTCTCTGTCCATTCGTGAGTGATATTTCGCCAGGTTTTTATGAAAAATTTGCTATGGTATCTGCAACCTGAATTTTTCCAGAATCTCCGCTGCAATCGTCCTGACGTAGCAGTGCGGGTCATGGCACGCCCTTGAAAGAGGTTCAACTGCCCGCGTATCACCCAGCTTGCCAAGAGCGATCACGCTGGCGAACCGCACATCATGATCCGGATCATCAAGCATTTTCACGAGGTGATCATAGGCACGGTGATCACCAATAGCTCCAAGAGCATCCAGGGCAGCCATGCGAACCCGTTTATCACTATCCCAGAGGTTGATAACCAGGTATTCCACTGCGGGGCGCCCCATTGTTCTGAGCTCGGAGACTGCCTTCCATCGTTCCATTCCGTTTTCTTCTGACCTTTCTTTTATCATCGCCCTCATACATAACTCCCCTTTCAATTCAGATTCAAATCTAAAACTGTATTCAAATCCCGATGGTATTTGGAAAAATTGTATTTATGATATATTTATTAGAATATAAATATATGCAAAGCAGATCGTGAGACAAAATCATGAAAAAATATCCCTTTGTCCCTCATCGAACCGGTTCATTTTCCTGCTACCCTGTACATGTGGTTGCAGAATACGTGGGGGTCAAGAAATCGTGGGATCGTAGAGGAATGGATAAATTCGGGATTTTCCAGATGAAAAATATCCGGGATTAAGTAAGTGGTTATTCCGAAGGTATCTGTTCGTGGCAGCAGCGACCAGGGAATTTCAAAGAGATTTCTTTCAAGAGGGAACAGAATGCAATATCGTTCCGGCTCCTTTGATCCCTGACCAGTACCATGAGCGAGAGGATACCGGACAGAATCATTCATGGGGGATATCTATGGATCATTTTTCTCATCCCGCTCCACTCTTTTTGAGAACTACCTACCGTTTTTTAAAAATAAATCTCCAGGGTACAGAAACTGATACCTCCCATCTTCCTCCTTACTTCCTACCACCCTGACCCCTGATCGGATAAATAAATGATATGAGGTCGGGTGCATCCAGGTCCGGAGGGGATGATGCAAATATTTATATTCTTGAGTGGTGTATAGTTAAAGACAGTTTTCAACTGTTTGAGTAAAACCATGTATAAATCAAATTATGGCGGCCCGAGAAATGACGGCCCCGCGAGATGACAAAAGTAGTCTGTTCAGACTGTGGAAAGGAATGCGAAGTACCGTTCAAGCCGACCGAGGGAAGACCCGTCTATTGCAGAGAGTGCCTCCCCAAGCACCGGCGCCCCCGGTTTTAATCTTTTCTTTTTTCTGGTCTTATCTGGTCTTATTATCCATTACACATCGCTTTGGCAGCCACAGGCATGGACGAGATCCAAGACTTCCAGTAAATCTGCGCAATACACTCTCTCATAATTGAGAGTGGATTTAACATAGTAGATGAGTGCTTACGGGCGGAAACAGCTCTTGTGCATTGGAAGATGATACTCTGAATGGAATGGTTCCAGACAAGGCTGATCAGGGATACCCAGTCATTACCAGAGATGATAACTGAGGAATAACTCCTTTCTCAGCCAGGAACAACGCTCAAGCAGAAAAGAAGAGCCGCCGGAGGGACTTGAACCCTCGACCTGCTGATTACGAATCAGCCGCTATACCGCTAAGCCACGGCGGCGATATACCTCACAATGTAGGTGTGGA
This sequence comes from Euryarchaeota archaeon ADurb.BinA087, assembly GCA_002068435.1. Lineage (GTDB taxonomy): Archaea > Halobacteriota > Methanomicrobia > Methanomicrobiales > Methanospirillaceae > UBA9949. Next base: position 10,025 of record MVZQ01000043.1, read on the forward strand.
AAATATTAATAGTAACGGGAGGTGATGGACGGGGGTTTAAGAATATCCCCTTATGGTCGTCACGCTCTCGCTCTGGTTTTTTCCCGATGGGACCTCGATCTTTCCGTATTTCGATTCATAATCCGCGAATGTCTTGGAGAACACGGCGAGCAGGTTCTTTGCATGCTGGGGGGTGATGCTCACGATCGCTTTTGCACGTGCCTGGTTTATCCCGGGGATCTGGTGGAGAAAGACGAAGGTAAATTCGTCATCCTTGTATGCTATCTGGATCATATTGCTGTAGACCGGATCGAGGTTCTGGGGAACATTGACCGCAATCTCGTGCTGGGACATACAGTGTATTTCGACTGCTGCAAGATTAAGACTTGGCAAACGGTCATCAGGACACCCGGTGTAGCCGTGGAGGGGATGTATTTCAGATCAGCAGTTTTACATAAGACGCGCTGCATACAGCATGATTGAAACCAGTGATCCCCCCACTCAGTATTTCATCAGTTGTCACCACAGCCGTCTGTCCGGTGAGGTTCTTTCTTGGGAAGAGATCTGGCATGGCTGAATCCCCACGGTATACCGTAGCAAAACAGGTATCATATCACCTGGGAACGGATACCGACAGGGAAGAGATATGGTCGGAGATCATGCTTATTCAGAGAGAGAAAACCCCTGATGCCCGCGAATTTTTCGATGAGTGCATAATGGCATGCAGTGTGCAAAAGAACTGGCGAAAATGCTCTGATTCTGATGTACCAGTTCATTCAGCACAATATCAGATCCACGGTATTGTTGACAAGCTCTTCGATAAAGATCCGTTCTTTTCCATAGTCCGTCCCTCAAGGGCACCTTCATCGGGGATTTATCGTGCTGATCGGATCAGGATCGCAGCGTATACCACATGCCTGCAGGAGATGTTTGGAAAGGAGATCGAAGGAGGTGAGGTGGAATACATCCCTTCCGGCGTCACACGGTTCTGCAGAGTAGAACCGCTCGATAAGAGGAGATTTTTACGGGCACTTCATGAGGCCAGGCGGATCAAAAACGGTGAAATCCCACGGAGACCGGGAAATCCCCCCTGCGAGAGATGCCCCGAAAAAGGGCGTTGTGGACCTGAACATGGAGTCCGGCTCTCAGATCTGTTCTGATCAATATGAATTTCCCTGTGACTGCGTTTGTCCAAGGATTAAATAGAAAACAGCGCCTTTATCCACGTTGCTTTCAGCCCAGATCGTTCCACCAAGCCGATGGATAATGCAGAAGGCGATTCCCACCCCTATTTTCGTCCCTTCATACTCCTTTCATCATGAAGCCGATGGAACACAGAGAAGAGCTTTGCTGAAGAGTTCATGTCGAAACCAACCCCTTTGTCCTTTACAAAGAACACCGTCTTTGAATCCCGCATCAGCGAACCGATCTCTACCTAAGCTGCGTCCCTGGTTCGTGAAAACTTAAGACATTGGAGAAGAGGTTATAAACACCGGTTTTACAAGAGCCGGGTCCCCTTCACACGGGAGGAATGGGCCGATGGTTATCTCAATCGTTCTTCCTTCTTCAAGGGGTTACAGCGCTGGCTGGAACACCGGTGCCCAATCCGAAGAATTACCGGTAAGATACATTTTTGGTGTAGTGAAAAAGGAGTGCACTGATTTTTTGCCGGAAATTTATGTCAGCCTCCTTCCAGGAGACTGATTGAACGGATATATTCGCCTCGGGCATCCCGTGTTGTCCCTACTATGAGCCATTTCTCTCCGCAATGCTCCTCGCAGATGCCACGTGCTTCTATCAGTTCGCCGGCAATTGCCTGCCCGCTATAGGTATGCGAGAATGAGAGGACTTTTGATATCTCTTGGTGATCTATCAGATAAACCGCAGGGCTGTCAAATGCAAGTGAAGCATCGGTGACTGTTGCCTTGACGGTGACTATCCCGCAGGAAGGTCCCTTTGTTATGGGGAGAGGATGAAGCGCCTTGTAGGATCGTGTGAAGAGGATATCAAAATAGACGTTCTCAATCTGACCCCTGTTCCATTTCCTCTTCTCATGAATGAGAAAGTCATCCAGGGATAATTCCGGATTTCTTTTCCGGTAAATGTTCTCCCACATATCGTCGCTGATGGGATCGATTCGCCCTTTCTTGATTGCATAGCGGAGCAGTTCCCTTGCAGTAAAGAACATACGCCCGTATACAACCAGGTCAATATCAGAACGGTCATTCTCGAGCCCGACAAGCAGTGAACCGGTGCAGCCATAGGTCCTTTCAGGAAGGTCGAAGATACTGACCAGTCGGGCAACACGGTTGTTTCTCCGGGCGATCGCCCCGATTTCATCTTCCGGTTTCAGCACTTTCCGGATATCTTCGAGTGGTATGCGCTGGATAGAATCCGCATATTCCGGTTTTTCTCTCAAAATATATGCGAATGCTTCCTCAAATTCGAGCTTGTGATATCGCTTTCCTGCCTGATCAACCCGTTCCCCACAGGGATCAGGAAGGTAGCGGAGAATGCAACCCGCCCTCTCCTGGTTATCATAGGCAGCAACCGCATAGAGCCTTCCCTCAGGATCTTCGACAAAATCGCGCAACCGGAGCGGCTTTTTCATGTTCCTTCTCCCCTGGAAAGGTATCTGACTACCTCTTCGACCAGCGCTCCAGGTCTGAGAATCCGTCTTTCGGCGATATCGACAACCGTGCTGGGGGTTCCCGGGAGTATACCGCCGTCAAGGAGATAATCATGTGCTACATGGCATTCTGAGGGAGTGAGGGGATCCCTGCCACCACTCACGTTGGCACTTGTTGCGGTGATAGGACTGCCGACCAGTGAGATCAGGCGGAGAGCAAGAGGATGATTGGGAAGGCGGATCCCCAGCATCCCTGTCCCTCCAGTCAGTATTGCCGGAACGGAATTTCTTGCCGGAAGAATGACAGTAACAGGACCGGGGAGAAAATGATCGATGAACGTGGCAGCATATTCGTTGATTTTTGCCACCCCGTGGATCATATCGCAATCACAGACGGCAATGGACACCGGCTGCGAGAGAGGCCGTTTCTTTGCTTCGTATACTTTGAGAATCGCTTCATCCGAAAAAGCATCGCCACCGAGCCCGTAGATCGTATCCGTCGGATAAATAACAATGCCGTCGTGCATCAGCACGTGTGCCGCTTTCTCGACGGGGTCCATTAAAATTGCCGCCCTCTCACCCGCTTGATATCGAAAACGGCCTTGCCACTGACGTGCATGACTGCAAATACTCCTGCCTGGATGGGATCAGTTACCACCAGATCGGCATGTTCGGGAACGCTGCCTGCCATGCGGAGTGCAATCACGGGAATTCCTGCATCTTTCACCCGGTCAACCGCATGGGAAATCTCACCGCCCATGAGTGAACCGGCAAGGACGAGGATCGCTGCCCTGGGGAGCCTTGCAACCGCATCGACAGCCTGTGCCACCGTTTTCTCCCCGACAAGGGGAATGGTATCAACCGAGATACGTTCACCTCTTATATTATGGCGGTCTGCTTCGTTTACTGCGCCAAGGGCCACCTGGGCCACCTGGGCCCCTCCACCAATAATGATAATCCGGGTCCCATAGATATGGCTGAATGGTTCATGTGGTTTTATTTCTCGCACGGATGGAAGCTGGGCGAGTTCCTGGATCATCACGTCATGATCGCTTCCGTTTTCGTATTCGATATACAACTCGGCGAGACCATTGTACGGGCCGGAATCGAAGGTCTCCTGGTGGATCATCATCACGTTGGCATCATGCCGGGCAAGTACCGTTGAAATATCACGCAGGACGCCCTTCCTGTTTTCAACAATGATGCGTATTGCAAAAAGGTCGCTTGCAGGGGTAATCATGGCCAGTGTATGCGATAGCCGGGGATCGAACCCGGGCTAAAGGCTTGGGAAGCCTCTGTCCTGCCGCTAGACTACTATCGCCCTGTAAAGTGTATAATCGTATGTTTCTCCCAGTGATAAAATTTCGCTGCCGGGCCCCGGAGAGATATCCTTACCGTTCTCTCTTTTTGAGGAAGAGAAATATATTCACTTTTTCTGGTCCTTACCCTCTTTAAGGGACTGGATCTCGCGCATGACCTCCCGATGAAGGGAGATACTCATGTCGCTCAGGATTCCGAACATGAAAATCTGGAATCCCGAAATGATGAGAAGGACGGTAAAAATGGTCAACGGGATATGCTCAATCTGTTGCAGCCATTCGTAGATCACATAGATTCCAGTAATCAAACCGCCGCAGAATATGATCATTCCGATCAAACCGAAGTAAAAAAGCGGATTGCTCATTTTTGCAAGCCGGTAGATAGTGGTGGTAATCTTCAATCCGTCATGAAACGGATTTAACTTTGTCTGTGTTCCCATTCTTTTCCTGTACACAATCGGGACGATCTGAATAGTGTGCCCATTCCTGACCGCTTCTGCAGATATCTCGGTCTCTATGCCGAATCCGGATTCGCGAAGCTGCATCTGACGGATCGAATCAAGCCTGAAAGCCCTGTATCCCGAGAGAATATCATTGAGGTAACGACCATGAGCCACCTTAAAGAGCCGGTTTAAAATCTGGTTTCCGAAATAATTCAATCGCGAGAAGGAGGTCCGGTTCTCGGGTATCAGACGGTCACCAATCACCTGATCAGCACCTTGCAAAAGGGGGCTTATGAGAGATTCAGCATCTTCAGGGAGGTAGGTTCCATCACCGTCTACCATGAGAATAAAAGGGAGGGTTATTCGAGAAAATGCCTCGATAATCGCGGTTCCCTTTCCCTTCCCCTGCTGCACTATGACGCTTGCCCCTGCAGCCTCCGCGATCTGGCGTGTATCATCAGTACTGTGACCATCGATGACGAGGATATTGGAAAACCCCAGGTTCAGATATCCCTGAATCACGTGGCCAATGGTAGGAGATTCATTCAGAGTGGGGATAAGGATACAGACCTGGTCCTTGTCAATACTCATTGGGATATTGTTTTTAAATCCCCTGTCATAAGTGCTTCCATGCATTTCGCCAAGAAAGGCATCCGGGTCCTGGGTATTGCTGAGAGTTTCTCTTCCCGGAAGAATTCGATCCTTGCAGGTGTGGTGATGAGAAAAGATCTCAGGGTTGATGGCTTTTCATATACCTGTACGACGGTAGGTGGCATGGATGCAACGGATTCGGTAATAGATCTTTACCGGAATTTTTCCAGGGAAGATATCAACTTTATCATGATTGGGGGGGCTGTCATATCGTGGTACAATATTATTGATCCGCTCCGCATTTTCCAGGAAACAGAACGCGGAACGATCATCGTGACCTACAAGTACTCTGAGGGACTACTCGAAAACATCATCCACCATTTTCCAGGTGATGAAAGGCGTATTTCTGCGTACAGGAGTCTTGGAAAAAGAACTCCTGTGAAGCTCCGGACAGGTCATATTCTTTATATCCGGTCACATGGGTTGGATGAGAAAGAGGCGGAATCGGTCTGTTCTGATTTTACCTACGATGGCAAAATACCGGAACCGCTAAGGATTGCACGGCTTTACGCCAGGTCGGTTTTACGTGCACATACCTCTGAATGAACATCCCTTCCACGGATACCATGACACTAACCCCCCTTTTCCGTTAGTATTCACTTGAGACTGGATACTGTTATTTACATCAGACCACACAATGAAAATCATGAAA
>MVZQ01000044.1 GCA_002068435.1 Euryarchaeota archaeon ADurb.BinA087
CTGCTCCACCTCACGGAATGCTGCATGCGTGAAGATGCCCGTAAGAAAATGGTCACGGATCCGTGCATTAATCAGGCGAAGTTCATCTTCGACGGGCAGGTAAGAGAACCGCTTCAGTACTTCCCGTCCAAAAAAGCCTGCAGTCCTCTCAATCGCCATTGACTTTTCCGCCGAGGGATAAACTTTCACATTGCTGATCCCTGACGTGGGTGAGCCGCCTTTCAGAATGAAACCATCGATGGGAGGGAGGTTATCGAGGAATTGTCTGGCGAAACTGGTCATATCACTGGTCACATCACGACCGGTCGCAGGCTGGATAAGGTGGTCAACTTCCTCTCGCCTGACGATCCTGACCGTTGCCCGCGGTATCCCAAGGCCAATCTCAACCTCGGGACATACAGGAATGAAGTCAGCATGGGGTTTCAGGCGGTCCACTACCGGAGAAGGTATTTTTTTTTGAACCATCATACCGGCACGGATCGAACTCGATGCACCTGCTGACAACAAGACGGGGTCGTGTAAATTTTCTTGCCATACTATCCCTCACTTTTTCTTTACAATGACAAACAGGAAGCCTTAGGTTCCCGATCACCATTATCAACAACCCAGGACATAATCAATGCGAGGAATCGGGATATGACGACACCGGTAAAAATTCCCAGGATGGCAAAGGCAGCGTATGACTCCCTGATCAAACGGCAGCATGTATCTCGGATTGCATTTGCTGCGGCAGAGCATCCCTACATCGCTCCATTCATGTACGTTTTTGATGGAAGATACCTCTTTTTCCTTTCCACAAAATATGGCCGTAAGATTGAATATTTTAAATTAAATCCGAAAGTATCTGTCGAGATCGAGGAATATACACCCGACCTGTCTGTATTCACGTTCGTGAGTCTTCAGGGCACCCTGGAAGAGGTTCAGGAATCCGCAAAGAAGAAGGAAGTGCGTAGCCTCTTTGTTGATATGATCAGGAAGAAAGGGCTCTCGCCGCTGGTGTTGAGTGCACTGGGACATTCACCAGGCGAACCAGTAGAAAAACTGGCCCAGGAAGAACGATCGATGGTGTGGAAACTCGTGGGAGTAAAGGATATTGTTGCCCTGAAAAACAGTTGAATACGAGAGGATCCACATCTTAAAATTCAATGGTGGGCCCTTTCTATTTTCGTGAAAAAATTGGATGATCATTCGGTTGGCACAAAGGCGCTCTTGCCTATCTTTGCATAAACTCCGCAGACAGGGCAGACATAACTATCAGGTAAATCCTCAAAAGCTGTTCCCGGTTTAATCCCGTTCTTGGGTTCTCCCCGCTCGGGATCGTACATGTACCCACATGCGATGCAGCGATACCGTCCCGTTGGGGCTTCCATCGCAGTGAATGCAGTCTTCCCTATCTTTGCCTTTCCGCATACAGGACAGGTGTAGTCTTTTGGGAGATCTTCAAAAGCAGTTCCCGGGGGTATACCATTCTTTGGTTCTCCCCTCGCCGGATCATAGATATAACCGCAGGCTTCACATCTGTAAGGCCTCATCTTTTTCATAGCTATTCCCCAGATTTCACGTAGCTTCAGGCAACACAAGGGTAAAGATTCGGTGAGGTGATAAAGACACCCTTCACGGAACCTCCCACTATAACTATCCTTCGATAATTACATTTGTTCGATTAAACACCAAACATTCAAGATAGGTAATGGAATGAGTGGAAAAGATCTTGTCCTCTCTTCATTGGGGTGTCTTAACTTGCCCCTCTCATTCGGAAAGAGGAATCAGCCTGCCATCCAGCTGGCCATCGAGATTGAGCACGAAAATCGTGGAAGAGCAGGATCTATCCCCAGATGGGATCATCCCCAAACCGCTCCATCCAGAAATCAGCGGGGCTCTGCTCAAGGTCTCGCGAGAGATCCTCGATCCGGAACGAGAAAACATGGTTCATACAATAATCGACCAGAAGATCATATGCCTTCTTTATCCGAATCGTCATATCGTGCGATACTGCCGGATCGAGATTTGAGATATCAGGATGCCATTTCTTGATCTGTTCATGGTAATTCTGCTTGATCTCATACAGTGAGGCATGCTCCTGGATTCCCAGCACCTCTGCTGCTTGCCTGAGAACCGCAGGAGTGACATCGGCCATGTACTATTTGTTCCTCTCATCCCGCGATAATGGTTCGTGGTACAACCGATCCCTTTTTCCGGGTGCTAGTCAGATCTTAAAAAAAGATGGTCCCCGATCAAAAACCACTTATTTATCTCAACAATGCAGCAACCAGCTGGCCGAAACCTCCCAGGGTGCTGGCAGCGATTGCGCAATCCCTCTCACTCCCGGTCTTCGGCTCAGGGAGAACGACAGGTACCCAGGGTGATGACTACCTCACGCTAGCCCGGGACAGGCTCTCCATGTTTCTTGGAGGAGCACCTCCCGAACACCTTGTGTTCACCCATAATGCAACGGATTCCCTGAATATCCTCATCTCTGGGTTTCTTGCGGGAAAAAAGGAGGAATGCCATGTCCTTACCACGGCACTGGACCACAACTCGGTGCTCCGTCCTCTGCACGAGTATGAGCAACAATGCCGCATACGGTTGGACATCATTCCCTTTAGGGACTGTTCAGTCAGTCCCGACGCCGTTCAAGCTTCCCTCAAGCCCGATACCTGCCTGGTGGTCATGACTCATGGCAGCAACGTCCTCGGATCGGTGCAGGATATCAGGGCAATCGGGGAAATCCTGCATGACCATGGCATCTACTTTATCGTGGACGGTGCCCAGACTGCCGGCCATATTCCTGTCGACCTCAAGGACCTTCCGGTCGATGCCTTCGTCATCACCGGCCACAAGGGTCTCCTTGGCGTCCCTGGGATAGGGGGATTTTTCCTGCGGGACCCGGAAACCATTGCACCGATCCGGTTTGGCGGGACCGGGACGGACTCGTTCTCGCTCCTCCATCCCCGCGGGATGCCGGAACGTTTCGAGATCGGGACCCACAACTACCCTGGCCTGGCAGCGCTTGCAGCGGGAGTGGAGTTCCTCAACGAGACGGGACTGGCAACCATCATGGAAAAGGCGGAAAAACAAACATTGTTTCTCATCAGGGAGCTAAAGAAGGAGGAGAACATCATGATCTACGATGAACACCCGGACCTGCCCATCATCGCGTTCAATATCAAAGGAGTCCAGAACGATGACGTGGGATTCGTGCTGGCCCGGGGATTCAACATCATCGCCCGGACCGGACTTCACTGCGCCCCGCTTCTGCATAAGGCTATTGATGGAGGTGAGGGGTGTGTCCGGATCAGCCCCTCCTGGTTCACGACCGATGAAGAGTGTCGGCTTGCAGCGGATGCTATACGGGAGATAGCCAGGAATGCGGATTCTACGGTCGGTCAGGCATAAGGTCTGTGCTGATGGATCCTTTATGAAGGAGTTTCTCCTCGACTCCCCGGTATCAGCAGAATTTTTTCGCTATCTTGGCACCTTCGGGCATGTCGAATCACTCCACCGTGTGGGTGAAGGATTCTACAAGTTCGAGAAGCCTGACTGGTTCTCCATCAAGGGGTTTGCCGGGGATACCACAGTAGAGGTCAGGTTTAAGAAGGAGGTGATGGACTTGACCGTGGACTTTGTCTATTCCCTCTTCTCTTCATTCCGCGAGGGGAATGTTGATCTCTCCAGCCTGAAGCAGAGAGAGCAGGCCATCGGAGAACGGGTCCGGAAGCGCCTCTACGGGACATGAGAGGGATTCCATGTCGCAGGACGTGTTTGAAGAGTATGCCGAAGACTATGACCGGTGGTTCGATGAGCACCGGAATGAGTATCTCCAGGAACTCTCGCGTATCCGGGAGGTGCTCCTTGCACCGGACTCCCGCTCCATTGAAGTAGGGGTCGGCTCCGGCCGGTTTGCCGCCCCCCTGGGAATTAGACTGGGGATCGAACCCTCTCGTGCCCTCGGCCGGATGGCACGTCAGAGAGGGATCGAGGTCATCCGGGGCAGGGTCGAGGCACTCCCACTCATGGATGGCTCATGTTCTTCGGTACTACTAGTGACGGTTATCTGTTTCCTTGAGGATCCGATTCCTGCATTCAGGGAACTCCACCGCATTCTTGTGCCAGGGGGCCCTCTCACCCTCGCATTCATCGAACGCATGGGACCTATCCATCAGAGATACCTTCAGGAAGGTGGAAAAGGGCGGTTTCTCTCCCTAGCGAATTTTTATTTGCAGGAAGAGGTCTGTGCACTCCTTGAGGAGACCGGGTTTATTGTGACGAAGGGAGATGCAAGGGCTGGTTTCTGTGTGATCATGGCACAGCGGGATTATTGAGATTCTTCGTGCTTCAGTGGTGGCCTTCTAAATACCAGCATTGGGAGTCTGGCCTGCTGCTGGTGCAGCTTTTTCACGGGTCCGCTGTTCCATGATCGGTTTCAACAGGGCCCCAAGGACCAGGGCGGTGGCCACTGAGGTCACGATAAGTGCCGCAAGGTAGGGCGAAGGATTGCTCACTACTACCACAAGAAGGATTGCCGTCAGGGGAGCACCGAGAGCGAACGCGATGGTTGCAGCCTCAATACAGAGGACAAAGATACCGACCGGGATTCCAGGGAAGGCGAGGGAGAGCGCAAGGCCGATCAAGGTGGAGGCAAAGAGGATGGGGAAGACAGGACCGCCAAGGAAACCGCCCTTGAAGGAGAGGGAGAAGAGCACCAGCTTGAGGATCGCAAGCATGAGGAGCATCCCAATCCCGAATGCCGCAGGGTTCTGAACGATGGCATGGATCTGGGCTTCACCTGAAAATAACAGCTCCGGGAGGAAGTAACAGACGACCGCAATCACAATCCCTGCAGCGACGGTCCGGAGCACAATTCTTTTCCCGAACCTCTTCTCCATGAGTTCCCCGGCTCCTTTCAGACAGAGTCCGGTAAAGATCGCAAGAAAGGACCCGATTATGCCGAGGACTATGGCAGAAACCACCATCATGGCAGAAAGGTTCTCGAGAGGGGGGAAGGGAAGCAGGGCCGCAAAGGAGGTAAATCCAAGGGAGAGGTAGAAAAAATATCCCACGAGCCCTGCCACAAGGTTCCAGATGAGGAATTTGAACACATTCTTCTCCCCCATCTGGAACTCTGTCGCAAGGACACCGGTAAAGGCCGGACTCCCGATGATGCCGTTGAATGCCGAGGCAAGGGCTGCCATATCAAATCCCAGGGGGGCATCATGGGAATCGCGAACAATCTTCGCTTTTGTCCGGATCCATATCGCAATTTGTGAGACCATTGTAGCGATGGTGCCCTCTGGTCCGATGCTTGCTCCAGAGAGAAGAGAACAGATTGACGAGAGGAAGGCACCTGGAAAGGTCCGGTAGTCGCTCCCGGCCTGCCCTTTCCTCATGGATTCCATGACACTTCCGTGAATTACGTTTGGGGCATGGAGATACTTCTGGCAGAGCCCAACGAGGAACGAAAAGATCAGTACCCCCGCTGGTATCGTCCACCTGTTGGACAGGACAAAGTCATTTTCCAGCCAGATCAGCTTGTCCAGGTATCCATACAGGGTCATGAAAAATGCGGTAAAAGCGATGGCAATCAGAGCGATGGCAAGGATAGCAATGAGGAAGCCCGGCTTCCACAATCGCTGGTAGTCTTCTTTTCCTGATTCTGCCAGCGGGGGGATAATAGGGGGTTCTTCATGCACAGGCATACGAGATATGTATCTTCTCATCCTTTCCCTGAGATATAAGCATCGATCTTCAGTGTCTTGGATTTGGAGGGCAGATCCCCTCCGAACGATGGGAAAGAAAACCGGAATAATCTGAAATACCAAATTTTAATTATCGTGCCTCTCGTAACGATTGTAACCTCTTTTCAAAAAAACGCTTCAGTGCCCGTAGTTTCAAGAATAAGTTGATAATTCTGATTCTTCTGTATTCGGACCAAGCTCATTTCAGAGGGGATTTAGTTTAAATAGTTATTCCACTTCTCAATTCACCATGGAACTTAATGCCCATCAAATACTTGTGATCAATAACGGTGAGATCGTTGAGCGGGGCACCCATGATGAGATGATGAAAGCAAGGGGATTCTATTATACCCTTTACATGAGCCAGTTCAAGGGCAGGGTAGCCGACATCCTTCCGGGGACCTCTGCCCATACAGGAGGAGTATTGGTATGACCTCGTGGGGGGAATCCATGTCCATGGGTTGCCATGGTGCACGGGAGGAGCACATGCCTGATCGAGAAAACGGGAGAGAGCAATGATAAAAAAGAGGTACCTCAAAAAAATCATGGTCAGCCCGGGGAGCAGAGTATCGCTGGAACGCTACGATACCGGATGGGCCCAGGACGATGAACTGAAAAAAGTGGGAAAAGACGCGATAAAAGAGCGGGCAGCCGAAATCCTCGAGGCAAACAGGGCAGCCCTCGCCGAATCGCAGGAACTCCTCTGGGCAAGCAATCTGTATTCATTCCTGATTGTTCTCCAGGGGATGGACACCTCGGGGAAAGACGGGGCCATCAAGCACGTCATGGCTGGCGTGAACCCACAGGGATGCAGGGTGACGAGCTTCAAGGTTCCCACATCAGAGGAGACCGATCACAATTACCTGTGGCGGTATACCCGAGCCCTTCCGGCACGGGGAGAAATAGGGATCTTCAACCGTTCCTATTACGAAGATGTACTCGTTGTAAAGGTTCACCCGGAAATCCTTGATCACCAACAGATGCCCCCCGGTAAAAGGGGAGATAAATTCTGGAACGCCAGGTATGATGATATCAATGCCTTTGAACGCCACCTGGTGCAGAATGGCACCTTCATCCTGAAATTTTTCCTTCACATCTCCAGGGAGGAACAGAAGAAGAGACTCATGGAACGTCTCGAGGATAAAGAGAAATACTGGAAATTTTCCCTGTCAGATCTGGCAGAGCGCCGGTTTTGGGACGATTACCAGTCAGCCTATGAGATGATGCTCTCTAAGACGAGTACCAGGATTGCGCCATGGTATATCATCCCTGCCGATTACAAATGGATAGCCCGGAGTCTTATCGCGGACATCATCTCTACAAAGATACGGGCACTCGATCTCAAATATCCTGAAGTTTCTGCAGAAACCCTCAAACAACTCGAAGGAGCCCGTGAGCAACTGGCCCGTGAGTAACTCTTTTTTATATGAAAATGCCTCCGGCATTTTCATCTCGTATGCATGTGTCCCTCGAAGGAATCATGTAATTTTTTTAGGATAAGGCCTTCAATTCCCCCTTCAGATGGCAAGAGTTTACTCCTGGCCCCACCACGACTGGTTCTCACGCTTTGCTGATCGGTATCCTTCGGTCAGCAGTGAGGCGACTTATCCAAAACCGATTCTGCCAGATGCCAACCTGGACGGTTTCAGACCATTTCCATGAAGCGTTTGAAAGGAAAGGCGATCAAGATGATTCAGCCTTCCGGATTCTTGCATGCGTGATCTTGTAGAGCTCGAACCATCCAACCGTGAGCATCCCCCCGACAATACAAAACAAGAGGTATCCAGGGGAGACCGGCGCAAACTGGAAGAGCGATCTCAGTCCGGGAAGGAACAGGACTGCAGCAAGGAAGAACACCGTTCCTGTGGTAACCAGCCAGAATGCCTTGTTTGGTTTTCTGGAGATGGAGACTATACTCTCAGTCCAGGAACGGTTGGTAAAGATCAACGCGATGTTGGCAACCACAATCGTGACAAATGAGAGGGTACGTAGTTCGTCGGCTGTAAGTCCCCTCATCATTCCATAAAGGTATATCAAGAGGACAATCCCGAGAACGACAAATCCCTGGGTCAGTGCTATTGCCACCGTGCGGCGATCAAGGATGTGCTCGTCTGGATCTCGTGGGGGCTTTCGCATGATATCCGGCTCCTCCTGTTCGGCTTCAAACACGATCGAACAGGCAGGGTCAATGATCAGCTCGAGGAACACAATCTGGACAGGGAGGAGGATCAGTGGCCACCCGAAGAGGACCGGAATAAGTGAAATCCCTGCAATGGGGACATGGACAGAGATGATATATGCCATGGCCTTCTTCAGATTCGCATAGATCCTTCTCCCCATCCGTATTCCCGCAACAATGGATGCAAAATTATCATCCAGAAGCACCAGGGAAGAAGCTTCCCTGGCCACATCAGTCCCCCGTCCCCCCATTGCTATACCGATATGGGCAGCCTTCAAAGCCGGGGCGTCATTCACGCCATCACCGGTCATGGCAACGATCTCTCCCCCGGCCTTTAACGACTCAACGATCTGGAGTTTCTGTTCCGGAACTACCCGGGCAAAGACTGAAGTGGAATGGATCTTCGCATCTCTCTCATTCATCGGTAGTTTCTCAAGGTCAGAGCCCGTGAGCACCATCTCACTGTCCGGAAATCCGATTTGCCGGGCGATGTTCTGAGCCGTGGCAGGGTAATCACCGGTGATCATGGCTACCCGGACACCAGCAGTCCTGCAATCATGTATCGCTGCTGCTGCATCAGACCGCACGGGATCGGCAAATCCGATCAGGCCGAGATACGTGAAAGGAAATTCGTGCTGGCCATCGGGGAGCTGACCTGGCCGAAAATGGGATTTTGCGACGGCAAGGACGCGAAGTCCCTGAGAAGCAAGATCCTCCACCCGGGTTGTCAGTACCGAGATCTCGCGCTCCCCCAGGTGGCAGAGATCAAAGATCGCCTCTGGTGCACCTTTCGCAGCGATGATGTATTTATCCCACTTTCTTGACCACCAAACATTGGACATCGCCAGAAGCTCGCGGGAGAGCGGGTATTCGATGAGGAGCTCCCAGTCCTCGTGAAGATGCTCGGTAAAAGAGCGATCGTCAGTCCCCGTCTTCAACAGTGCCTGCTCCATCGGATCGAATGGATCTTTCTTGCAGGATAGGATCGCGTATTCGAGGAGCTCGTGAAATGGCTCCGGCAGCGGCCGGCCCGCCTCGGCAAGGCAGTCAAAAGAAGAACCGGCAACAACACACTTCGCAACAGTCATCCGGTTCACGGTAAGAGTACCGGTTTTATCGGTGCAGAGCACACTTGTTGCGCCGAGTGCCTCGAGGGCAGGAACATGCCGGGAAAGGACGTTGATCTTTGAAAGCCTCCAGGCACCAAGGGCAAGAAAAACCGTCAGGACGACGGGAAATTCCTCGGGGAGGATAGCCATTGCGAGCGTGATTCCCGCAAGGAGCCCGTGGAGCCAGTCACCCCTTGTCATACCATAGACGATAACGACGATAAGGAACAGGAACAGACCGATAAAGGCTATACTCCTGACGATATGAGCCGTCTCGGTATGGAGCCGGGTCTCTTCATGATCGACGTTCTGCAGTGTTTTTCCTATCTCGCCCATCCGGGTGTACATTCCGGTTGATACCACTTCTGCAACCCCCTGTCCCTGGACCACGAGTGTTCCTGAGTAAAGCCAGGGCTGGTCATCCCCTCCAGGTCTGCGCCCGCCTGTTTTACCTTCTGTTGGGAGCTTTCGTACGGGGACCGATTCTCCGGTAAGGAGGGATTCATCCACAGAAAGATTCGTAGATGCAAGGAGAAGGGCGTCTGCGGCGATCCGGTCTCCCTCGCTCGTGAAGAGGAGGTCGCCCCTGACCACGTCCCTTCCAGCGATTCTTACCAGCTGCCCGTCCCTGATGACCAGGGCCCGCGGGCTTGAAAGGTTTCTCAATGCCTCGAGGGCACGTTCGGTCTTCCGCTCCTGGTAAACCGTGATGCAAATGATAACCAGGACAAATGAGAGGAGGAGGGCGCCCTCCCCAAAGTCCCCAAGGATAAAATAGACCGACCCTGCTCCGACGAGAAGGAGGAACATGGGCTCCCGGATGACATCGAGAATGATGCCGATTATTCCGCGGTTCTCGCGCAAAGGGAGTTCATTCGGACCATCCCTGATGAATCGCGATTGTGCTTCTGCGGTCGAAATTCCGGTAAAACGAGCAAGGTCAATGGGGGGCATGCGGCAATTCGATACTTCATATGATAAGGTGGCCTGCCCCATAGGTTTTGCCATTGCCCAAGACCAGGACAGAATGAACGGTGTTTTTATGCTTCTCCTCAAGCCTCCCCGGCGCACGAAAAAAATTACATGATTCCTTCGAGGGACACATGCATACGAGATGAAAATGCCGGAGGCATTTTCATATAAAAGAAAGATCTGTTCGGATTGTGATGGGGGTGTAAAAAAATTGGTGAAGAAGCACTGTGACCGTGGTCCGATCGAGCATGAAGCATGAAACTGCCGGAAGCGGTTCCATTGGAAAAGAAACCGGGGATTTTTCCTGTTCAGCTCATGGAACATCCGGCAACCTCGAGGGATGC
This sequence comes from Euryarchaeota archaeon ADurb.BinA087, assembly GCA_002068435.1. GTDB lineage: Archaea > Halobacteriota > Methanomicrobia > Methanomicrobiales > Methanospirillaceae > UBA9949. The sequence continues at coordinate 10,340 of MVZQ01000044.1, forward strand.
CGCCAGATCACGCTCTTCCTGAATAGTAGAACCTCTCGGTATCCCTGATCTCCTGAAGGCCCACCATACGGTTAAACTCGTCGAAAAGGATCATGCGATCATTTAAAGATGCGGAAGATCCCGTTCTTGCCATTTCAGTGAACAGATCCCGGACTGCCTTTGCGATGACATAGGTGCATGAGGTGGCATCAGCGACAACTGCGTACCCGATCTCCTGAAGCTCCTGGGCGGACAGGTAGGGGGATTTCCCGCCCGGGAGGTTGTTTGCAAAGGTGGGACCTCTGACCTCGGAGCATATCCGATGCATCTGTTCCATGGTCTCGGGAGCTTCCACAAACAGGAGATCGGCACCCGCGTCATGGTAGCGGTTGGCACGATGGATTGCTTCTTCAATCCCTTCGACTGCTATTGCATCAGTCCGTGCCATAATCACGAGATCGGGATCTGTTCTGGTATTGACTGCCGCCCTGATCTTGGCTATCATCTCCTTTTCAGGAATCACCTGCTTCTCGTCCATATGTCCACACCGCTTGGGGAACACCTGGTCCTCGATGAATATCCCGGCAACTCCTGCCTTCTCATATTGTTCGACGGTCCGGATGACATTTGTCACGTTCCCGTATCCGGTATCTCCGTCTGCGAAGACCGGTAGGGAGACAGCATCGACTATCCGGGAAGCACAGCTTACCATATCGGTCAATGACATCAGTGATACGTCTGGTTTTCCCAGATATGCCGCTGAGTTAGCGTATCCGGCAGAGAAGACGGCCTTCAATCCTGACTGTTCGGCAATCCTTGCGCAGAGTGGATCGTGTACTACGGGGATGACGAGAATGTCCGGTGCAAGGACAAGATTCTTAAGAAGTGTTGTTTTTCTCATAGACCTATCCGCGATCTGAATGACAGCCCCCGGCTCAGGTAATTCTCAAAAAGGAATGCAGCCAGCAGCATATCCCCGTTCTCAATCGGGTATCCGCACGTTACTTTCCTGTTCATGATTCCATCCTTTGTGAGGAGGCACCCGTCATGCTAGCCGGTCGCCGGCATGGTCCCCGGGCAGACACTCGTAGATCTCGGTGACTTTCATCACAAGAAGCGATCGGCAAAACAGGCCAGGCTTTACCTTTGCAACCTCCCGCCGCATCGTCTCGTAATTCTTCCCTTCCGTCTCTATCCGCACATCACCTTTGATCTTGTAGCACCCCCTGACACCGGGACCCCACACGTAGAGGCATGCCCGGGGATTTTCCATGACGTTGCTGATCGTGGTCTTCATGAACTGGTTCCCAATCCATATCGTTTCATTGTCACGGGGATAAACAGCACCCATCGGAGCGACATTCGGTTCGCCGTTCCCTGATGCCGTTGCCAGGGGGAAAATTCTGCACGATCTGAATGCTTCCATGATTTCGGGAGACATCTGGGCCATACATACCGGTTGCTGCCGGTTCCGATAAAATGACCGAAAGGGAGGGATAGGTATCCTGTCAATCCAGAATCCCTGTTCAGAATCGTATCCCCGACTCCAGCAGTCCATCACGGATCAAGGCCTGGACAGGGGGGATTCATCTTTTTCGTTACCAGGAGGGGTCCGGAGAGGAGTATACATCATAGCTTTATCCGGGTTGAAGTGAGATGTACTGGTCAACAGAACGATGATGGAACAAATCCCCGCATGATCCCTTCTCATGAGAACAAAAATTCCCCGCTCCTGGAATTCAGGAATGTCACCATTATCATACGGGAAAAAATCATTCTCGACAATATCTCATCGACCATCAACGAAGGCGAGCACATCGCGATTCTGGGACCGAACGGTGCAGGAAAATCAACATTCATCAGGACAATCAACAGGGAGTATTACCCGGCAGTTCTGGATGGTTATACCTCTGTTTTCAGGATGCATGGCCGGGAGATCTGGAATGTCTGGGATCTCAGGGCGCACCTTGGTATTGTGTCAAATGACCTCCTGTTCTCCTTCAACCGGGAGATTACAGGCCGGGAGGTGATCCTGTCAGGCTTCTTTTCAAGCGTCGGGCTCTTCAATCATCACGTGACCGCTGCAATGCAGGATACGGCTGATCACATCCTTGATTTCCTCGAAATTGACCACCTGCAGCAGCGGCCGATGACCTCGCTTTCGTCAGGTGAAGCCCGGCGATTTCTGATCGGCAGAGCTCTCGTCCACGATCCAAAGACCCTCATCCTCGATGAGCCTACGAACAGCCTTGATCTCCATTCACTGCATACCTTCCGATCGCTGCTGAGAAAGATTGCCCAATCCGGCACCGGGATCATCTTGGTCACTCATAACCTCCACGATATCATCCCCGAGATACGACGGGTGATTCTGATGAAGGAAGGCAGGTTCTGGAAGGACGGGCAGAAAACCGAGCTTCTCACGGATGAAACCCTCACGGAGCTGTTCAGGGTTCCTCTCCATGTGCTCAAAGCAGGAGGATACTTTTACGCGACGGGATACTGACCCGCATTCCACCTCATCCCTGAAGGTCATCCCACCGTGAGGTAAGGTTCTGGTTTATTGCAAGGTAATTTGTCCTGCCAATACCTCGAATTCGATCATGGTCCTCGTATACAGCAGCGCTCTTGTGATGTAAAGAGTACTCCAGCCTGCGAATTAAACAGGGAAAGTCAGGTATGATGCATGAACATCAAAAACCGGGACCAGAAAAAATGGTTAGTGTTGCCGGATCTGTTCATATCCTCAATCAGGGGAATGGACTTTATGCATAAGGGCCATTACACCCGGCCTCTTTCGTGCAGCCTGTATCCCCTGGAAGGCCGAAACCCCTTCAAGGAATGACGTCCCCATCATCTCATCATTGAGCCGTGTTCCTATCTCATTGAAAATCCGCATATAAGCCCTGCAATGGGGATCGACGCCGGCAATCTTCCCTCCGGTGGGGACAATGGCATTATACGGGCACCCGCCGCGGCAGTAACGGAGATGTTTGCACCCCTTGCATGCTTCATCAACGTACTCCTCATACTGGTGCATTTTCTGCCATGCATCTGAACATGACAATTCTTCAATTGTGGGGGTATTTCGGACGTGGCCCATCACCCATTCCGGCATACCGATGAAACGGTAACAGGGGTAGATACTCCCATCAGGGCCTATCGCAAGCGTGTTGCCCGTGCAGTTCACGAAAGTACAGACCGATCCCCTCCGTGTAAAAATGCACCGGCAGAGATCATTGATGTTCATGATCTCGATCGAGCCCATGTTATCCAGGTATTTGTCAAGGAGGAAGACCAGCAGTTCTCCATAGTCATCCGGGTCGAGCGCCCATTGTCCCGGAGTAGAGTCACGCAGCGAAGGGAGGGCAGGATGCAGCTTCAACCTGAAACGGTTCTGGAGAAAGAAGTTGAAAATTTCTTCACGGAATTTCACGGAATAGTTGGTGAAAGTGCAGATGAAGCTGACCCGCAGGCCATGCACTCTTGCCATCTCATACCCCTTCATGGTCTTTGCAAAATAGCCATCTCCCCTCTGGAGATCGTTTAATTCCTCGGGACCATCGATGCTGGTCCCCAGAGGGACCTTGTATTGGGCAAGGATCTCTGCAATCTCCGGCGTGAGGAGCCACAGGTTGGATTGCATGGCAAACTCGGGGTTCAGGTGGCTGAGCTCCTGGGAGAGCAGTGGAAGAGCCTGCCGGTAAAAATCAGCACCGGCAAGGAGAGGTTCGCCTCCATGGAACGTGAAAGTGACGCAATCATTCCGGAACTCTTTCAGCCAGGTGACAACATCCCTGACGGTATCAATACTCATTTTTGGGGATCCCGCATCAGAACTCCAGCAGTAGCTGCAATGTGCGGGACAACCAAGGGTCGGGATGAGCATCACATGGAATGGATTTTTCATGCCTTTGTATACGAGTGTCCCTTTTCCAAGATGTTAACGGTTTTCTTCTTTCCCTCCAATCCTCTGAAACGACGGTAGCTGGGATATGCTCATAATGGAGGGGGGGCCTTCACCTGGAGAGATAGTATTTTATTGAGATCCGGTGATCGCTATGATATGAAAGACATCGTGGCAACAAGGAAAATGGAGAACGGGGTTGCAGTGTACTATCCCGAAGGGAACGATACAAAACTGGAATCATTCAACTATTCAGAGCTGATCGATCTGAAAATTAATGCCCTTGATCTCCTGGAAAATCCGAAGACATACCAGGTGGACCCTCAAAATCACCGGATTATTATGAAAAAATAATCAATTTCTCTCATTCCTACCTCCATCCTCCCTCGCAGGATCCCAGGATTCCATTATCGAGAGTCTTATCTCGGATAAGGCCCGATCTGTGTCCCGGTTTCTCGTTCACCCGGCAGGTGTTGAGATTCTGCACTGGCTCCATCACGAGAAATAAATGGCTTGTGCAGACTTATCAGGTCTCAGATCCTTTTTTGTATGAGTTTCAATGTCGATTGACTGGTACATGGATTTCGTGGACACCGGCTATGTCCCGTTAAAAGATGAGCTGGTCTGCCTGTATCGCTTCGAGCCGGCAGCTGGGATCAGCAGGGAAGAGGCTGCCGGAAGGATTGCATCAGAGAGCTCAACGGGAACGTGGACGACGCTCTACTCCCTACCCCCTCGTATGAAAGAGCTGCAGGCAACAGCTTTTAACATTGAGGGATCCTTTGTCAAGATCGCGTACCCCATTGCCCTCTGGGAGGAAGGGAATGCGTCCCAGCTGCTGAGCGGCATTGCCGGGAATATCTTCGGTATGAAGGCGCTGAAACACCTAAGGCTGATCGATGTGACCCTCCCTCATGCGTATTTGCAGCATTTTAAAGGTCCTCACTTCGGCATGGACGGGATTCGCAATATGATGAAGATCCATGGGCGGCCCCTGACAGGGGCAGTACCAAAACCAAAGGTGGGGTTCTCTGCTGAAGAACATGCGGCAGTCGGATTCGAGACCTGGATGGGAGGATTTGATTTTGTGAAGGACGATGAGAACCTGACCTCGACCTCCTTCAACC
>MVZQ01000045.1 GCA_002068435.1 Euryarchaeota archaeon ADurb.BinA087
CTGACGTTGAAGGAGACCCCTTTGAGCACCTCGTTTGTCCCGAATTTTTTATGGATATCCTCCACCCGGAGGACATACGCATCATCTGCCATGGGCTATCCTGCCCCTGCCCCGAAACCCGGGATGGCAACTCTTTTTTCGACCATATGGATGACCCTCATGCCGGCATAGTTGAGGAGGATAAAGATCAGGGCGCAACACAGGTAAATCGGCATGGTGACATAGGTTACCGCAACAATCTGCGATGTCCTCGTCAGCAGCTCGGCTACGCCGATAGCATAACATATCGCTGAATCAGTGAGTATCTCGGGATATTCATTCGACCAGCCCGGAAGTGCAATCCGGAGTGACTGGGGAAGGATGATGGATTTGATCGCCGTGAACCGGTTCATCCCAAGTGAGAGTGCTGCAATCATCTGTCCCTCGTTGATAGACTGGATAGCACCCCGGAATATCTGGGACTGGTATGCTGCTCCACGGAGACCAAGCACTACCGCACCAACGAAAAAGGCAGGGAGGTCAATCCCCATCGCAGGAAATATCCCGAAGTAAAAGAGGAACAGCAGGACGAGCACAGGAAGTCCCCTGAAGAACCATGCATAGGCACTAATCGCTGCTTTTGCCGTACGGGGTCCATAGACCTGCACGAGTGCGAAAGGGAGCCCAAGGGCAACACCAATTCCAAGGGCTATTGCCACGAGCCCGATGGTGAGGGAAATCCCCCCAATCAGGTAGGGCGTCCATTCCACGAGGATTGACGTGACATCCATAAGGGTATCCCGCGATCAGGGTTCTGTATACCAAGACTCGTTCACAAATGCTGCTCCCCATCTGTCTTTAGAGGCGAATCGATAAAGAAAATGAAATGGGATTGGAAGTTGTTTCATATAAGCCCATATTTCTGTTTCAGTTCCTCCCAGTAGGGATCCTGCATCAGGGAGGAGAGCCCCCTGTTGATAGTGTCCAGCATCACAGTATCATCCTTCCTGACCGCGACACCGTATTCCTCGTGAGTATCGATTTGTGGGTCGATAATCACCAGTGGTTTGTCCGCAATTGCATCAAGGAGGGGAGGACGGTCATAGATCGCAGCGTCAATTCTCTTGAAAGCAAGATCGGTTACCACGAGCGGGAAATTGTCGTATACCTTGAGGTTTTCAGCGGGCATCTTCCCGGTTTCAATCAGGTTCTCTTCTACCCAGATTGCACCGGTTGTGCCCCGCTGCGCACCAATAATAAGTCCACCGGCCATGAAGTCATCCATGGTATAGTTCCCTTCTTTGTGCACGGCAACGGACTGGTTGATCTTCAGATAGGGAATACTGAAACTGACCTTTTCTTTCCGCTCATCGGTAATGGTCATCCCTGAATAAATAATATCAATCTTCCCGGCCTGGAGTGCGGGGATAATACCATCCCAAGCGGTCGGCTGGAATGTCACATTGAACCCCTCCTTTGCCGCGATCCATCTCATGGACTCAACGTCAAATCCGGTCACATTCCCATCGGGATCGATATAGCTGTACGGGGGATACTCTGCATCGATGCCCACCACATACGTTTTTGCCTGGGGGGTGGTGCTGGTGCACCCTGCTGACAACACAAGCACGGTCATCAGGAGCACCACGACTAGTGAAATACAATACCTCTGATTCATCTTTCTCTAATGAGGGAGGTAATTATTTAGGACTTATGAATTGTTCGTGGCCAGCCGGAGCAATCATCGCAGGATTGCAGCAGGTGTAAACAAGGCCAATGAGGGACAAAAACGTGCGAAGATAATTGGGAGATCAGCGATAATACCTTGTAAGGCTGGTTGCTCTGTATTCCTTGGTTGAAATGGCAGGGCTCGGTTTTCTTATCGGGCTTACTGGAGCACTTGCACCCGGGCCGACCCTTGTTGCCACCATCAAAGCATCCCTGAAAAGCGGATGGAGTGCAGGGCCACGGGTGACTCTTGGGCATATCGTGGTCGAGATCCTGATGGTTCTCCTCATCATAGCTGGCCTGAGTGTGGTGATCGGCCAGTATTCAAGGCTGATAGCAGCTATCGGGGGTGCCGCCCTCTTTGTTTTCGGAGTCCTGACCCTCCGTGAAGCAAAGAATGCCCGGATCGATTGTGACGATGAAACGGATACCATTACGCAGCCATTTATGGCGGGGATCATCACCAGTATTTCGAACCCGTATTTCTGGATCTGGTGGTTCACCGTAGGGAGTGCACTATTGCTCGGTGCATATCAGGGCGGTTTAGGTGTGGCCCTTGCCTTCATTATCGGTCACTGGTCCGCGGATCTCGGCTGGTTTACCCTGGTGTCAGTCGGAATACACCGCGGGCGTTTCATTCTTAGTGAACGATTATACCGTTGGATGCTCGGAATTTGTGGAATATCGCTCATTCTGTTCGGAGTGTATTATCTTTACGGGCTCCTGCTGTGATAATCGGCCCCCGGGGGAGATGGAAGAACCGGGATTTGAATCTTGCAGGGCAGATTGTTATTTCAGCTCAGAATTTCCCTGAAACGCTCTATTAACCCCGGGCGGCATCTGAGGGCCGGGTAATCTTGAAGAGTGACCCGGACCAATGGTAGTTCATGCGTCCCTTTGTCCATGTCAACGTCGCAATGAGTGCCGATGGAAAACTCTCGACCCGGGAACGGCGACAGGTGCGAATCTCAGGATCATCTGATTTTTCCAGAGTGGACAAAATCAAGGCGGAGAGCGATGCCGTCATGGTGGGTATCGGAACGGTGCTCGCGGACGATCCGTCTCTTACGGTAAAATCAGCTGCGCTGGTCGCTGAACGAAGGGCACATGGAAAAGAGGAGAACCCTGTCCGGATCGTCGTTGACAGCCGTGCACGAATCCCCCTTGATGCAGCACTCCTTCACAAGGGAGGAGGAGAACGGATCATTGCATGCTCTCGCCGCGCCGAGAGAGATACTATCGAGGCGTTGTCCCAGTATGCGACTGTTATCATAGCGGGAGATCACGAAGTTGACCTGCCCCTCCTTCTTTCCAGGCTTTATGGCAGGGGGATTCGGACACTCATGCTGGAGGGCGGGGGGACCCTTATATGGGGATTCTTCAGGAAAGGTCTTGTAGACAAGCTCACCTGTTACATCGGAAATATGGTGATAGGGGGCATGCAGTCCCCGACCCTGGCAGATGGTGATGGTTATACCTCCGAATCTGAGTTCCCAAGGCTCTCCCTCTATGGATTTGAACGGATGGATTCCGGGATCCTCCTGACATGGACCGTGGAGAGCTGCACACCCTGATCGTGCAAGGGAGGCAGGAACCGCCTGATGTTCATCCCAGTTATCATCCTCATTCTGGTTTTCCTCCTCATCGCAATCCGCCAGGTGGGCGGGTATACCTTCCGGATATGGCAGATCATGCTGGCCGGGGCGGTAGCCGTCCTCCTGCTCGGCCAGATTACCCCTCAGGCGGCAATAGCAGCTATCGATGCTGACGTGATGCTTTTTCTTTTTGGCATGTTTGTAATCGGTGCAGCAGTCCAGGAAAGTGGATATCTTTCATCACTCTCTCACCGGATCTTTTTAAGGGCAAAGAACCCTGATCAGTTTCTTCTCCTTCTTATCCTGGGGATGGGATTATTTTCAGCAATTCTCATGAATGATACCATTGCTGTCATCGGAACTCCGCTGGTGATTGCCCTTGCCTGTGCATGGGGTATCGACCGGAAAGGAGCGCTCCTTGCTCTCTGTTTTGCCATTACCATCGGGAGTGTAGCAACCCCGATTGGAAATCCGCAGAACTTCCTTATCGCATCCTATGCGGATCTCGGTGATGCATTCACCCCGTTTCTCGTCTACCTTGGAATACCGACGTTCATCAATCTGATCATTGCCTGGCTGGTTATCCGGACCTTCTATCCGCCTGCATCAGGGTGTGCACCTCCTGTTCAGACGACACCAGTCAAGGATACCGCCCTTGCCCGGCTGACTGCATTGTCGCTTGGGATCATCCTCGTATTGATCGGATTTCGTATTGTGGGAGGAATTGTCGGGTACAATCCTTTACCCCTGATGGTTATCGCACTTGCCGGTGCCGCACCCCTGCTGCTCCTGAGCCAGAGAAGGGGCGAACTGATACGGAAAGTTGATTGGTACACCCTGATCTTCTTTGCAGCCCTCTTTGTATTGATGCAGAGCGTCTTTGACACCGGGTTCTTCCAATCGGTGATCGATATCCAGACAGTCACCTCGGTCCCGGTCATCATGGTGGTAAGCGTGGTGATCAGCCAGTTTATCTCGAATGTACCCTTCGTCGCTCTTTTCCAGCCATTGATCATTCAGCAGGGGATGTCGATCCAGGCGATGCTTGCCCTTGCTGCCGGAAGCACGATAGCCGGAAATCTTACCATCCTTGGTGCCGCCAGTAATGTTATCGTAATCCAGAATGCGGAACGTTATGGGGTGACACTCACCTTCCTTGAATTTTTCAAAATCGGACTTCCCTTGACGGTCCTGAACGTCATAATATACACATTGTTTCTCTCATTCTGACAAGGTATACAAAGGCATAAAAAAGAGGAATTTTATTTTACTCTGGGGATCTCTTTTCTTCATATGCCCGGGCGGGTTCCTCTGCTCCGGACACCGTTTGTTGTCTTTTTTTCTCCATTTCCTGTAGTTTTGCGAGAGAGACGAGGCCTGTTGTTGAACCGAGATTCATCGTCTCAAGGATCGATGCCGGCACGATCACCAGCGTGGCATTGTCCTTCACCTTGAGCCCCTCGTAGAGCATGTTCATCGCGCGCAAATGGAGTGCGGTTGGATTGTGTTCGTAGGTTCTTGCTGCCTCCTCAAACTTCTCGGCGATCTGTCGTTCCGAATCACCAAGGATGACCCGGGCCTGACGTTCACGTTCTGCCTGCGCCTGCATGGACATCGCATCCTGGAGCTCCGGAGGGATGATCACATCGCGTATCTCTACCGAACTGACATGGATACCCCACTGCTCGGTTCTGGTATCAATGATCTTCTGGAGCACTGCATCGAGCTTCTCCCTCCCTTCCAGCATCTCTGAGAGGAAGGATTTCCCGATAACCTCGCGAAGCGCAGTCTGGGATGCCCAGCTGATTGCTGTCCGGTAATCCTCCACCTCAAGCGCAGCCCTTTCCGGATCAAGCACTTTCCAGAAGAGAACTGCCTCTACATCCACCGGGACAGTATCTTTTGTCAGCGTCTTTTCGGCACGGAACGAGGTCGTGATAACCCGGAGATCGATCCAGTATGCAACCCTTTCTGCGAAAGGTATGATGAAAAAAGGACCGGGACCTCGAAGACCGGTAAATCGGCCGAGCCTGAGAACAACTGCCTTCTCCCACTGGTCTGCAATTTTGAATGACCATGCGATAAGCAGGGCAACTATGGCAGCAATAATTCCCCCCCAGAGGAACGTGGCAGGACCACTTCCCACTCCCCATGAGTACAGGAGGTACACCCCTGGTGCAACAAGCAGGAAAAAGAGAATTGCCTGGAAAGGATTCGGTTCTTTCATACCCGAGACTGTAACAGGCGAGGTGATATACCTTGAGATGGTGGAAATCCTAAAAGAGACGGGACCGGCAACGAGCAGTACTTATTACTCATGATACCGTCAATCTGGGTACAACATGAGTTGTGGGGCGTCATGAAAGGGATGAGGAAAGCCGATATTAGGATATCCGGGATGCACTGTGCCACCTGTGCGGTAACCATCGAGGATGCGGTAGGGAGCCTCGGGAGGGGGACTACCGCGAAGGTAAATTTTGGCACTGATATTGCCAGGATTGAGTTTGATCCGGATCTGGTGTCCTTGAGGGAAATTGAGGAAGTGATCAAGGGTGCAGGATATGATGTCATTCACGATGAGGTGATCATCCGCGTGGGAGGGATGATGTGTGCCACCTGTGTTGAAACTATCGAAAAAGCACTCTCATCCCTCCCCGGGGTCATTCATGCACGGGTCAATCTCGCCACAGAGAAGGCCTATGTCACTTACAATCCTTCTGTTACCTCCATTGAGGTGATGAAGGGAGAGATCGAAAATGCAGGCTACCAGTACCTGGGAGTAGCTGAAGAGCTCTCACTGGAGGCTGAAGAACAAGCCCGGGAACGGGATCTTTCAGACAAGTTACGGCGATTTTCGATCGGCTTTGCAGTGAGTATCCCACTTTTCCTCCTGATGTTTATCCCACTTCCTGTCGGGATGCATACGCTCGCCTGGTTCATGCTGGTGGTCTCGACCCCGGTATTTATCTACGTGGCCTACCCGATTTTCCGGGCTGCCCTGACTGCCCTCCGGAACCGGACCCTCACCATGGATGTGATGTATGCAATGGGTACCGGCGTTGCCTACGGCGCGAGTGTTCTCGGGACCCTTGGTATCGTGCTGACCCATGATTTCATGTTCTATGACACGGCGATCATGCTCGCCTCATTTCTGATCCTTGGAAGGTATCTCGAAGCCCGTGCCAAGGGACGCACTTCCGAAGCCATCCGGAAACTGGTCGGGCTCCGGCCGCGAACTGCCCTGGTCCTTCGCGATGGAAACGAAACCGAGATTGCGATCGAGGATGTTGCCGCCGGAGATCTCGTGATCGTCAAACCAGGCGGAAAGATACCGGTCGATGGAGAGGTAACGGATAGAGAGAGTTACGTTGACGAATCGATGATAACCGGTGAACCACTCCCTGTCCTGAAATCGAAAGGGGCCAAGGTAGTAGGAGGAACCCTCAACACGAACAGCATCTTCACCTTCAGGGCAGAAAAAGTCGGGAAGGATACCGTCCTCTCCCAGATCATCACCCTTGTTGAAGAAGCCCAGGCAACAAAACCTCCGGTTGAGCGCATCGCTGATGTTGCGGTCTCTTATTTCATCCCAATAGTGCTGATCATTGCCATCAGCGCTTTTTTCCTGTGGTATCTCATTTTAGATTCCACCCTCCTCTTCGCGCTCACTGCCCTCATTTCAGTCCTCGTGGTTGCCTGCCCCTGTGCCCTCGGCCTTGCAACTCCCACCGCGGTTACGGTTGGTGTCGGGAGGGGAGCGGAGCTCGGGATCCTCATCAGGAACGGTGAAGCTCTGGAAGTCGCTGATCGCATAACCACGGTGGTCTTTGACAAGACGGGAACCCTGACAAAGGGAAAACCAGCGGTGACAGACCTTCTCCCTGTTGGAATTGATGAACGGACCCTCTTGTCCCTTGCAGCAAGCATTGAGAAGAATGCAACCCACCCCCTTGCCGAGGCGGTAGTCAGAAAAGCAGAGGAGTTGCATGTCCCCGTCGAGTCTTCCACGGAGTTCACCACCTTTGCAGGTAAAGGTGTCGCTGCCAGGGTGCTCGGAGAAGAGGTCCTGGTGGGAAACCGGGTGATCTTTTCCGAGAGAAATATCGTCATACCTCCTGAGCTCGACCAGCAGATTATACGGCTCGAAGAGACCGGCAGGACCGCTGTCCTGGTTGCAGTTGGAGGGAATACTGCCGGAGTCATTGCCATAGCTGATACGATTAAAGAGACCACTCCGAATGCAATCCACGATCTGATGGAAATGGCCCTCCCGGTGGCAATGATAACAGGGGATAACCGGAGAACAGCTGAAGCGGTCGCAAGGCAGGTTGGAATCAGCAGGGTTATAGCTGAAGTACTCCCCAAAGACAAAGAGCGGGAAGTGAAATCGCTTCAGGCAGCCGGTGCCGTGGTTGCATTCGTTGGGGACGGCATTAACGATGCCCCTGCGCTCGCACGGGCGGATGTTGGCATCGCTATCGGGAGCGGGACCGACGTCGCTATCGAGAGCGGGGATATCGTGTTGATAAAGGACGACCTGCTTGACGCCGTAGCTGCAATTCAGCTCTCGCGGAAGGTGATGAGCCGGATTAAGCAGAACATATTCTGGGCATTTGCCTACAACGCACTGCTCATCCCCCTTGCAGCGGGGATTTTATATCCGTTTACCGGTTACACATTCAGCCCGGTACTTGCTGCATTTGCAATGGCGGCCAGTTCGGTGACCGTTGTATCCCTTTCCCTTTTACTGAAAAGGTATATCCCTCCTGCAAAGAAAGGGAGAATTTGAGGTGAGCCCGATGGCCATCGATCCGATCTGTAAAATGACCGTTGATGAAAAGACCGCAAAATTCAGGAGCGACTATAAAGGAAAAACCTACTATTTCTGCGCCCCCGGGTGCAAGAAAAAATTTGATGCAGACCCTGGAAAGTATGCAGATTAGGAGAGGTCGTCCCCCCTGTCTATTGCCAACCATGATAAGCGTGTGCTGCCTATCGTCATCGCAGGGGGAGTAACTCCCGGAAAAGATGGGTTCCAGGAAAAGAGATGCAATGTCTCAGGAAGTTTTCATTGCCCGGCAGGAACAGGACCTTGCTGCAAGGATCCCTGCGGTTCTCCAGCAGAGAAAGGATCTGGGGCTTGAAGGGCTGGTTCAAGGTCTCGATTCCGTCATTATCAGCACCGAGCCAGGACGGCTTGAACTATCTGCTGAAGAGCTTCTCCGGTATACCGGACTCTTCTTGGAAGCGCATTTTGAGGATGATTCATTCAAGACTCTTGTGCTCGGGACAAAAGGTTCACCCTCCTTTCTTATGAGGGCAAGGAAAAAAGGTGAAAATCATTTTATGGTAGGGAACCCAGCCCAAAAATCAAGAAATCTTCCCAATACCCGTCTCGAAACATTCGTATTTCGGACCACTGGACTCGATCGGTACGTGGAAATCCAGACCGATCGGGGGGTCCGGTTCATGACACCGGATATCACCGACTATCCTCACTTCCGTTTTATCCAGACCATGCCCTCGCGGTATACCGGAAATTCACTCGGCTTCATAGAATGGACGGGAGAGAAAGGCGACTATGCTCCACATGATGCAGGAGTACTTCCTCTTTCTCTGAAAAAACCTGGCCTGCCACACCTGGCCAACATCCACGGCCTTGATCATACCGCGACACGGGTGAGAGCACTCGACCGGAACGATGCTATCATCGAGTTCATGGAGCTCACCACCTATTCGTTTGATTTTGCAGTCTTTGTCAGGTCCCTGAATTCCATCACCAGCGTAGCCAGACTCTCAAGTGATGACTATGCCATGGTCTTTACCTCCGGTATAGCACCGTTCCAGGAAGATGCGGACCCCGGACCGACTGAAATGTTCATCCGCAACTATGGGACAAGGGTCCACCACATGGCATTCCAGACAGACCGCATCGAGGATACGTGCGATGCCCTGAAAAAAGACGATTTGGAGTTCCTGGTTGCACTGGTTGGATCAGAAGAGGAGGGATTAAAACAGACCTTTTCTCTGCCCTCCCCTCACACGATGATAGTAAATGAGTATATTCACCGTTATCAGGGATTTGACGGATTCTTCACGAAAAGCAACGTCGAGATGCTCACACGGGCGACAGGAAAACAGTAGATTTTGCTGATACGCTTAAAGAATTCCTTTTTCTAGGATACTAACTTAGTTTTAGGAGGAGTATTGATGCGATTCAGCTGGCAGGTCAAACTCGGGCTTATCCTGGTCTCGTTCAGTATAGCGATCTATTCGATTAAGTTTCTTGTCCTGAAAAATCCGGCAGATACCCTGAACTATATATTCAATTCACTTGGATTCCTGCCTATCAGCGCTTTCCTGGTGACGATTATCCTGAATGAACTGCTCACGCGTCGTTCGCGGAAGGAGCGGCTTGAGAAGCTGAACATGGTCATCGGGACCTTCTTCTCTGAAGTCGGTACTACTCTCCTCGCCGAGATATCAGATTGTGATCCTGGCTTGGGAGGCATCAGGAAACGGCTTCTCGTTCGCGATACATGGCAGGACCAGGAATTTGATGACCTGAAAGTATTCCTTCAGGGATACCACTACGATATTGATATCAATAAAATTGAGATACGGGAACTCACCAGCTTCCTCAACGAAAAGAGAAATTTCCTCCTCCGCCTCCTGGAAAACCCAGTTCTTCTCGAGCACCAGATGTTTACCGAGACGCTCAGGTCGGTTTTTCACCTCACCGAGGAGCTTGAAAGGAGGAGCGGGTCGGGCGAACTTCCCCCCTCCGATCTCTCCCATATCAACGGAGATCTTGTCAGGGTATACCGGAATATCTCCATCCAGTGGGTTGATTACATGAAATATCTCAAAAAGAATTATCCGTACCTCTTCTCACTTGCCATACGGACGAATCCTTTTGACCAGGAGGCATCGGTAATCGTCCGGAAATAATTACTCTCTCTCTCATTGAAGATACGGAATTGGTACTATACCAGTTCGAAAGGATTAAAAGAAAATACGCCAACATTGCGGTTAAAAAGGAGAGAACATATGCTGAAAAAGTCGGTCGAAGATGCACTGAATAAACAGGTGAACGCGGAATTCTATTCATCATATCTCTATCTCGCCATGTCTGCTTATTTCGAATCGTATCCTATGAAGGGATTTGCGAAATGGCTCAGGCTCCAGGCAAACGAAGAGATGGCACACGGAATGAAAATATATAATTATATCATCGAAGCTGGAGGAATCCCCAAATTCTCTGCTATCGATGCCCCAAAGACTACATGGAAATCAGCTCAGGCAGTATTCGAGCAGGTTTATGAACATGAACAGAAGGTCACCGGGCTTATCCACTCTTTAATGGATCTTTCTATCAAGGAGAAGGACCATGCTACAACGAATTTCCTGGGCTGGTTTGTGAAAGAGCAGGTAGAGGAAGAAGCAAATGCAAGTGAGATACTTGCCCAGATTAAAATTGTTGGAGATATCCCGGGACACCTTTTCTGGTTGGACCACCAGTTGGGGAAGCGGGAATAATCCTGAATTCATTTTTATTGGAGATAGTGGTGATTGAATCCCAACATTTTCAACTCTGTTACTATAAGAAGTCGCCAGATCTCTTAGAAATTGTTGATCATTACATAGATTGTCAGATGGAGACGAACATCAGAAACAGAGGATACAGATGAACAGGGATGTATTTTTCGCGGGCCTGCGAGCCCGGGATCCATGCCAGAGCAGTATTGCCAAGCTGCATGCCCTTTTCGAAGCGGCCGGATTTGGTGACTGTATTGAGAAGGATGCGCCTACCGCTATAAAAATCCACTTTGGCGAACGGGGGAATGATGCCTATGTCAATCCTGTCTTTGCTCGCCAGATAGTAGACAAAATCCGGGAGCATGGAGGAAAACCATTTCTCACTGATTCCAATACCCTCTATCTGGGAAGCCGATCAAATTCCCTCGATCATATTGTTACTGCCCTTGAGCACGGTTTTTCATATGCAACCGTAGCCGCTCCAATTCTGATCGCAGATGGAATTACGGGGAAAAATTTCCGTGAAGTGAAAATTGCGAAACGTCATTTTAATCGTGTACTGGTATCAGGGGATATAGCTGATGTACACTCCATGTTCGTCCTCTCTCATTTCAAAGGTCATGAGCCTGCGGGATTTGGGGGTGCCATCAAGAATCTTGCTATGGGATGTGCCCCGCCAGCCGGGAAACAGGAACAACATTCGGTAAAACCCCTTGTTGCAGAAGAGCGATGCATCGGTTGCGCAAAATGCCTTGCCACATGCCCGTCTTCGGCTATCTGCCTGGTCGACGGAAAATCCGTGGTAGACAAAGAGTCCTGCATAGGCTGCTTCGAATGCATGTCAATCTGCCCCGAGCATGCGATTGATGTTGACTGGGAGACCGAGATCCCAGAATTCATCGAGCGACTTGTGGAATACGCCTTTGGAGCATCGATCGGAAAAAAAGTCGGATATATCAATTTCCTGACCAACATAACCCCCGATTGCGATTGCTTGCCATGGAGTGACGCCCCTATTGTGCCGGATATCGGATTCCTTGCTTCGCGTGATCCGGTGGCAATTGATGCCGCCAGCTTTGATCTTGTCAACAAACAGTCAGGGATCAGGGGATCGGCGCTTACTGCTAACTTTAATGGGGGAGAAGACAAGTTCCAGGGATTGAGAAAGAGAACGGACGCATTCCGGCAGATCCGTTATGCTGAAGAGATAGGGCTCGGATCTGGTTCTTATCGACTAGTTGAACTCTATTGATCTCTCTTTTTTGGGAATGTCTCTCTCTTTTTTTTTCAGGGCTAACGATATGGATGGTACGTTCATCAGTGAAAACAAAATAATTATATAGCGGAGGAAGGCAAGCGCTTATAACTGTTCAAGAGGGACATTAATGTTACGTTTGGGCAGACAGGATCCCAAACCTACTTCAATGCTGAATATGAAATGAGCAAAAGGAGAGAAGAATGAACCTCAGACAGCCAAATGCCAATGAAGCGCTGGGCACAGTAAATCGTTCGCGCGATGTCGTCCCTATGTCCGGGATCTGTACACGTTGCCTTGATGGGTGCAAGGGAGGATGTGATATCTGGCTCTCTTCCTTCCGCGGGAGAGAAGTCCTTTACCCCGGACCCTTCGGCGAGATGACTGCTGGTGCGGACAAGAACTACCCGATTGATTATTCCCATTTGAACATCCAGGGATATGCCATGGGTGCAAAAGGACTACCGGAAGGCACGGAAATTGGTCCTGACACCGCAGTATTTTATTCCGTCGATACTATGACTGAATACGGCTGGGATAAGAAAGTGAGGATGCGCCTCCCTATTTTTACCGGAGCTCTCGGTTCAACAGATATCGCCCGCATTAACTGGGAACATTTTGCAATAGGAGCGGCAATAGCGGGGATCACCATTGTCTGCGGTGAAAATGTCTGTGGTGTGGACCCCGCCCTTGAGCTGGACAATAAGGGTAAAGTGACAAAATCCCCAGAAATGGACCGGCGTATTGACATATATAAAAAATTCCATGAGGGATATGGTGAGATGCTCGTCCAGATGAATGTCGAGGACACCCGCCTTGGGACTGCTGAATATGTCTCATCAAAACACAATCTCGATACCCTCGAACTCAAATGGGGGCAGGGTGCCAAATGTATTGGTGGAGAGATCAAGGTAAAGTCCCTTGAACGGGCTGTCGAACTCAAGAAGAGGGGATACATCGTTGTACCAGATCCCACCCGTCCCGATATGCAGGTGGCCTTCAAGGCAGGGGCGATAAAGGAGTTCGAACGCCACTCCCGACTTGGATTTGTGTCAAAGGAAGGATTCCTCGAGGAGGTTGACAGGCTCCATGATATCGGGTTCAAGAGAGTCACCCTGAAGACCGGGGCTTATTCCGCAGTTGAACTCGCCATGGCCATCCGCTACAGTGCTGAAGCAAAGATTGACCTCCTCACCATCGATGGCGCTCCCGGGGGTACTGGAATGAGCCCCTGGCCAATGATGAACGAATGGGGTATTCCCACCTTCTACATCCAGTCCCTTGCATACGAATATTGCGAGCTCCTGAAGAAGCGCGGTATCCGTGTTCCTAATATTGCAATGGCTGGGGGATTCTCAGATGAACCGAATGTGTTCAAGGCCATCGCCATGGGAAGCCCCTATGTGAAAGCGGTCTGTATGGGAAGAGGTCTTATGATCCCCGGAATGGTCGGCAAAAATATTGAGAAGTGGATCAAGGCAGGAGAACTTCCAAAGACGGTCTCCAAGTATGGTACTGTCCCCGAAGAAATATTTGTCACCTATGAGGAACTCAAGGAAAAATACGGGTCAAAGTTCAAGGATATCCCGATGGGTGCCATTGGTATCTACACATATGCCCAAAAGTTCCGTATCGGCCTCCAGCAGATCATGGCGGGAAGCAGGAACTTCAATATTGGATCAATCTCGAGAAATGACCTCATGGCATTGACTGAGGACGCTTCAAAAGTGTCAGGTATCCCCTATGTCATGGATGCCTATGCTGATGAAGCCCTTACAGTCCTGCTCGATTGAACCGTGTGAATTACTATCTGTATACCCTTTTTTCGAAAAAATTAAAAAAAAAATTGAACGGGCTATTTGATTGGAAATTATCGAATATGAGGGTATGTTTCAGAAGATCCCTTTGGATCGTTTTATCGTCGCATAATCGCCCTGTGCTTTCCTTGGGCGGGATCATTGCAATGATGGGATCCGTTTGGTGAGAAAGCATCGATAAGCCCTGTCATTATCCGTGCTCCAAGAACGGGCTGGAGAGATTCGAGCCAGAGAAAAAAACCAACTTTGGCTGGAGTAAAACGTTCAAATTTAAAATTACCGTCCCCGTTCTGGACCATCTTAAGGTATTCCTGCTTCTTCCGGTTCCGCAAGTAAATAATCGGATCGAAATCCGGAAGATCAGTCGCGAAGACCGCTTTTGAGTAACGGTTCATGATATCCTTGTACTCGATCCGCTCCCCACGGATAATGAATTCATGGTTCTTACAGACAGAACGGATCGCTGAGGGATACATGGCCCCGTAAAGGATCTTCTTTACGAGTCTCCCGGTATCATCGCCCGGGACAGGACAATCACCGTCTCTGTTCCCAGATGATATCCATGTGAAGACACGTGCCTTTTCATTCTCATGGTACCGTTCGTAATCGAATGGGCGGCAGAGAGGAATGTCCCGGGCGAGAATAAATTTTTCATTTCGTGAGGGTCTTATAGTGCGATTCATTGGGGTTCTATCAATGATCTGGGATTTTATCTCTTCACAGGAAGCGGTCTGGATGTTAAGGGTATTCGGCGCTCTGACAAGGCGTCTCCCCACAACGAAGTTGGTGACATCAAAAGAGGATATCAGGATGAAGGTGACCTTTTTCTGATCGAAAAGGTACCCAAGGAGGGTTCGCTTGTATTCGATCTCCTGCTCAAATTCCTTCATATCAGAAGCCGAGGTAACCACCTCTGCAAATCCGATGTGCTGATTGTTATCAATAAAAAGGAGGTCAAACTCAGCAAGATCC
>MVZQ01000046.1 GCA_002068435.1 Euryarchaeota archaeon ADurb.BinA087
CGGCGCTGTCTTCCGCATGGAGGATCCGAAAAGCGCATCGCTCATCTTCTCATCGGGCAAAGTGGTGCTGACCGGAATCAGGGACAAGAAATCTCTTGAAAAAGGCCTGGCCATCATCATCCAATCACTCAAGGAGGCAGGTGTCAAGACCTATGACAGCCCCCGTGTTGCTGTCACGAATATCGTCTGTTCGTACGATATCGGGAAATACATCAACCTGAACCGGGTAGTCATCACTCTGAACCTTGAGAGCATCGAGTATGAGCCGGAACAGTTCCCGGGGCTTGTGTACCGGATCCACGATCCGAAGATCGTTGCCCTGCTCTTCTCATCAGGAAAGATCATCCTGACAGGCGGCAAGAATCTCGAGGATGTCAAACGCGGCCTTGATATCCTCGAACAGAAACTCGGAAGTATCCTCTGATCTACCAGTATCTCCGGGTTCTTATATAGTTCCGTTCGGCCTTCAGGATCTCCTTGTAGAAGGCATCCCCTTCGGTGAGGGTGGCGAGGATCCGGGAGGCGTTTTCGGGACCTATCCCTTTTCCGGCCAGGGCAAGTACCGCCTTTTTTCTCCCGGAAAGGACAATGTTTGCATTTCGCATCAGCCTTGCTTCGACCGCTTTCTCCTCGCTCGTCTTCTCTTTTTTTGATACAAGGGCAAGCAGCGGTTCCTCGTATGGTTTCAGGACGGCGATCAACCGGGCCCCGCATCTCGGACAGACCGGCTGTTCCTGGACCCTTCCTGCGACCGTGCGGCTCTTCCACTTCCGGCAGTTCATACAGGCGAGCACGATCTCCTGCTGATCGATCCTGCGCCGGAGGGTGCTGATCACCGCCTGGTCAGGAGTGGGGGGGGCGATCTGATCCCTCGAAGAGAAAAGCCCCTGGGCGCCAAGGATGCTCAGCCGTGCGAGTTCGATGGCACAATCCCCCTTCCTTACGAGCGACAGAAGGTGAGCTGCACAATCCACGTCCATGTATGCGGAGAAGAGTTCACGGTAAGCCTCTTTCTGGACAACGGTATTTTCGAACAGTTCGGTGAGTTTGTAGGTGCTGAGCCGTTCATAATCCGCATCGGGATCGATGGCTCCGAATTTTTTTGCGATCTGGACAAGTTTCCACTTAAAAAGAGTGGTTCTCTTCATGGCGAGCTGGAGGATCGCTCCGATGTGCTCCGGTTCGAGTCCGGCGAGGACCTCCCTGACGTCGGATGCTCTGACTGAAGGGGGCAGGGAGAGCAGAACCCGGTATGCATCGATCTCGATCCCAACCGTAGTCCCGAACCGGGCTGAAAGGAGTACCGAGATCACCCGCCCGATCGCTTCATTTGCCTTATGGCCTGCGCAGATATTGCAGATCACCGCTTCTTCGGAATCCTCGAGAACGATCGTCCGGTCGGTTGCAACACGGCTCCGGTTCTTATCCATTTCAGAGAGGAACCCGGCAGCAAAACGGAACACCTCCTGATCAGTATGATATCCGGTAAAATGCCGGCTTCGTCTGAGTGCCCCCACCTCACGTGCAATCCCGAACGGGACAGGGATCTGCTCACCTTCCCACGAGGGCAGCTCTCCCTTGACCCGTCGTGCCGGCTCGACCGTGATCCGCCCTTCATCCATGTCAAGGACCCTCCAGAGCTGCCCTTTCGTGATGAAGACCGCCCCAGTGTAGATCGATCCCACCACAAACGATTCGTCAAGAGTAGCGACGGTCCTCCTGGAGACCATATCGAAGACATGGACCTTCTTCTCATCATGGATCATCGACAGGTTTCCGGCAAGGTAGCGCCGTGCTCTCATGGTCGTGCAGATGGTGTCTCCCTCAAGGCGTATCAGCCGGTGTTCTGCCATCTGGGCACACACCTCATCGAGGAGTTCCCGGCAGCTGGAGAAGGGATACGTCCTTTCAAGGAGGGCTGTGACCGCTTCTTTCGGGATATGCCCGTATTCAACGGCCAGGGCTGCAACCTGGTTTGCCAGGACATCGGCCGGGTTCCGGGGAGGGATGACGTCTTCAACCTCGCCTGCCTTTGCCCGCCTTGCGATGACCAGGGACTCGAGCAGATCATCGAATCCCAGGGCAAGGATGCTACCCCTGGATACGGCATGCAGCTGGTGCCCGGCCCGGCCGATTCTCTGGACCAGGCGGGAGACCTCCCTTGGTGAACCAAACTGGATGACATGCTCGATATGCCCGATATCGATCCCGAGTTCCATGGATGACGTGCAGATCAGCCCTTTTATTGCTCCTGACCTGAATCGTTCCTCGGCATCGATCCTGACCTCCCGTGAGAGCGACCCATGGTGCACCTCAACATCCCCCCGGGAGAAGAGCTGATGGCCAAGGGCCTCGGCAGTCACCCTGGTATTGACAAAGATCAGGGTCGAACCGAACCGGTCGATAGTATCAGAGACCCACTCTGCCTGGCGCTCAAAGCTGTCACCCGCAAATTCAACCGTGATCTGGAGACGCTTGGTGACAGGGACTTCCACCACCGAAAAATCCCTCTTCCCGCAGAGGAACCGTCCCATCTCATCAGGATTCCCGACGGTAGCCGAGAGCCCGATCCTCTGGAATTCGCCCGCGTGGGCGACAAGACGTTCCAGGGCAACGGAGAGCTGTGATCCCCTTTTGCTCCCTGCCAGTTCATGGATCTCGTCAATCACTACGTACCTGACGTTCTTCAGGTGCTTCCGGAGCACCTTTCCCATGAATAGTGCCTGCAGCGTTTCCGGGGTGGTGATGAGGAGTTCAGGGGGGGACAAGGCCTGTTTTCTCCGTTCGGCATTCTTTGTATCGCCATGCCTGACCCCGACAGATATCCCGAGTTCGCCGCACCACCAGGAGAGCCGCTGGAGCATATCGCGGTTCAGGGAACGGAGCGGGGTGATGTAGAGGGTTGCAAATCCTCCGTTCCTCTCCTTAAGCATCCGGTCAAAGACCGGGATCATGGCGCTCTCAGTCTTTCCCGTCCCGGTAGGCGCAATCAGGATGAGGTTCCTTCCGGACGCCACAAGAGGTATTGCACGATTCTGGATCTCGGAGAGTTCTTCAAAGCCCCGCGCCCGGATACAGGCCAAAATCCTCTCGTCAAGGTTCCCGATCGGGCTCATATCCCTCCAGTGCCCCAAGAGGTCCGAGAAAGGTGCCATCGGGGAGGAGAACCTCGGATGATTCCCGGCTGATACACCGGGAGAGCGGGCTGAACGGTTCTTTCATTGTCCTCGTAACATCGTACCCGGTAAGTTCATTGAACGAGGGCATGAAAAGGACCCGGCTCTCTGCTCCCCCCTCCCGGACGGGAAATCCAATGCAGGTATCATGAAGGAGTGAAAAGAGGTAGGCGGGAGAGCGGAGAGAGCATCCCACTTCATCCCTGAGAGAGACCATCGGGTGGTGATGCCCGGCTATGATCAGCATTCCTGCAAGGGATACATCAGGATACATATGGCCATGCACGTATCCCGTGCCATCGAGGATCACCCCCTCCTTTGCCAGGAGCTCGCCCGGCTCAAAGAACTGCTCAATGGCGACATCATGATTCCCGGGGACAATCCCGAGCGGAACAAGGGAACGGAGATGTTCTATAAATTCAGGGATCTCGCGTTGTTCCTGCCGTGAGGGGAAAGGGATGCCATGTTTCAGGTCACCGAGCAGGAGGAGGAGATCGGGCAGGGTCTCCCTTATGCAGGTCTCAAGGCGTTCGCACCGCTCCTTTGTCCTGCTCCTGAAATGGATGCCATGCCGGTCGAGATCTGATTCTATGCCAAGGTGGAGATCGGCAACGGCAAGAACATTCCTTCTCCCTTTGACGAGGAGTGCTGGTCCCTGGCTCAGAAATTCGAGTATCATAACGGCTTGAAAACGTCCCGGGCAGGCTGGTAACATTCGTCTTCTTCGAGCAGGAGACGGACAACCTCTCTCACCATCGTCTCCGGGATCCCGGCTTTGCCGGCAAGGATGACCAGCTCATCAAACGGTACTCCCCTCTTCCCCGCAGAATCCCTGATAATCGAGAGGACCTTTTCCCTCGTTTCAGCATCTCTTTCCCCAGGCAGCGATCGTTCGGCAACCTGTTCCAGTCCCCTGGATACCATGTCCGCGAGCATCCTTACCGATGAAATACTCCCATTGAACTGATATATCGCATAGAGGACTTCGGGGCTTCCTTTCCCTGATTCGAGTGCTTCCTTCATCCGGGAGAGCCGCTCGATGGTTAGTTCTGACGTCCTCATAATCCAGCTGTCCCTGGTAGTGCGATCGACCTCCCTCAGATCGATCAGTTCGAGGTAAGGAACAGACTCATCATCATTGGTTGTGATCCGGGCATACCCAAGCACGGTCACAAAGGAAGGTATCTCGATTGATGAGAGAGCTGCTTTCAGACCGGCATCAGGCCGGATTTTCCGGATCTCAAAAACACCGGTCGGATCAGCCACCCGTGCATAGACCGTCTCACCGCCGGGTATCGCTTTCTCCGTCAGGGTTCCTGCCACAAAGAGCAGGCGGCATACCATGCCGCCGGGGGTGATGAGAGCGGGAGATTCCCCCGCCAAATCGGCGCGGGCATATCGTGCCCCTGAATATTCTCCTGCAAAGATCCGCCCGGCCCCTTCCATTTTTTTCCTATGTCCTTCTCAGAATAGTGAGATCGCGTTCGCCGTGATATCTCCGTAAATCAATGCGGCTGTGATGTTATACTGAGCCCTGGGACAACATATCCATTATGATTAAGGAAATACTATAGTGCAGAAAAGAATGTCAGGTTAAATCGCTGCTGGGGAAAAAAGCAGTCGAAATAGCGCTTTTTATAGGAAAGTTTTATATTATATGAATTCTTCATCTGAATTTAAGGGTTTTTATGAGACAAAAAGAGATCCCGCTGTTATTCGTACTTTTGGTGCTCCTAGCAGGAGTCATCCCTGCCTTTGCCGCAGGGGATGCTACTGTATCCAACGCTGCACCAACGTTGTCTGATGTTGACCATGAGGACCTGATCGCCTCACAACCACTGTTTTTCATCGAGAATAAAGGTCAGATAAGCGGAGATGTCCTCTTTGAGGTCATCTCGAACGGGGGGCTTGTCTACTTTACCGGTGATGGAGCGACCATACGGGTAATCCGGACGATTGACGATGAGTTTGCCTCCTCAACAATAGGATTTACCTACGAGGGTGCTCCGGAGAATACCGGTGTTTATGGAATTGACCCCCTTCCCTGCAGGGTGAATTTCATGAAAGGCGATCCCTCCCAATGGATTACCGGTGTCCGGACGTACGAGGCAGTTGCCTATCCGGACCTGTATCCGGGTATCGATCTCACCTATGAAGGGAAAACCGGTGCCATAAAGAGTAGTTTCCTGGTAAAGCCGGGATCTGACCCTGCCTCAATTAAAACGGTGTATACCGGTCATTCAGGGCTGACGGTGGCACCGAATGGTGATCTGCACATCCAGACCGAGGTTGGAATACTCACCCAGAGTGTCCCCTACTGCTACCAGGAGATTGATGGACATATCGTGGTAATCCCTGCCTCCTACCTTATCCTGTCCGATGATACCGTGGGATTCGGAATCGGAGATTATGACGAGGGAAAAGACCTGATCATCGATCCCGAGATCAAGTATAGTCTTTACCTGAGAGGGGTTGGATTCGCGAGTGCAAACGGGGTTGCAGCGGATATCCAGGGGAATGCGTATGTAACCGGAGTGACCTTCCCTGAAGTCCTCGACCCGTACGGATCCATCAGTGGAGGCACCGATGCAATCGTTGTAAAAATCAATCCTCTGGGAACCGTACCCGAATACCTCAATTATATCGGGGGTAAAGGGTATGATGCCGGAAACGCCATAGCGGTTGACAAGAATGGGAATGCATATATCACCGGGTCGACCGATTCAGTGGATTTCCCGGTTGTCAATGCCATCCAGTCAGCGAACGCCGGCAAGAATGACGCCTTTGTTGTGAAGCTGAACCCTGACGGAAGCTCGTTTGTGTATTCCACGTATGTCGGGGGAACCGGGAACGATTACGGATACGGTATTACTCTTGATTCGCAGAACAATGCCTTTATAACGGGCAGTACGGAATCAAAGACGTTCCCGGTCAATCACGGATCCCAGAATACTGCACTGGCAGGGAACGCTGACGCGTTTATTGTGAAGGTAAACAGCCCCGGAACACAATTTTCATATTCAGGGTATTATGGGGGTACCCTGAATGATATCGGCTATGGAATCGATGTTGACGGAACCGGAGCTGCGTACATTACCGGTGAAACGTTTTCGAATAATTTCCCGCTCAAGGGTGCATTCCAGTCAAAACTGGGCGGCTGGAGTGATGCATTCATCACGAAAGTGGATACAGCAGAAGACGCCATTGTCTATTCCACTTACCTGGGAGGAACCGCCAAAGATGCCGGCCGTGCCATTGCCGTTGACAAGGACACCTATGCCCATGTGACAGGTTTGACAGAGTCCACTAATTTCCCGGTAAAGGATGCATTCTATCAGTCTCCCAACTCCCGAATGCGCAGTTCGTTCTACACCCGTCTCGTCCCTGACGGCAATGCACTCTCTTTATCCACCTACCTGACCGGTCCCGTTGCTGATGAGGGCAGAGGAATCGCTATCGATTCTTTCGGCAATGTCTACATAGCGGGATTCACCAAGGATACCAATCTCAAGACAATAAATGCATTCCAGCCAAAATTCGGGGGACAATCTGACGCTTTTGTTGCCAAATTTGTCCCGGGACAGAAGACACCGGAACTCCTCAGCTATCTTGGCGGGAACGGCAAGGACGAGGGATATGCAATTGCGGTCGATAATAACTGTGGAGTATACATCGTAGGACTCACGAGGTCGACCGATTTCCCGGCAAGCAATCCATACCCGACAGCGTTCCTGCCCAAGGAAGAGGGAGGATTTATCACAGCGCTGAAAGATGGAGACTGCTGTCCTTATCCAAAGGCCGGTTTCACGTTCTCCACCAATGCCTGTGACTTCAATGTAACGTTCACCGATACCTCAACCGATGCCACCAGCTGGGCATGGCAGTTCGGTGATGGATCCACTTCCAGTGCACAGAATCCGGATCATACGTACCTGAATGCAGGCACCTACACCGTCAATCTGACAGTACAGAATGTCTGTTTTGATGGGACCCCAAGGAACTCTACCGTTTCAAAGCAGGTCACCCTGAATCCTATACCTGTGACTGTCGCAGAATTCAATGCGACCCCCACAAATGGAGAAGCACCTCTCAATGTCACCTTCACTGATGCCTCAAAGAACGCGACAAGCTGGGCATGGCAGTTCGGCGACGGTGCCACCTCAGACCTCCAGAATACAAACCATACCTACACCGCCCCAGGCACTTACCAGGTGAACCTGACCGTTGTTGGCCTTTGCAACAATGATACTGCCAATAAATCGATAACGGTCTGGCTCTGTCCGCCGCCGGTAGCCAACTTCACCTTCGCTACCAATGTCTGTGACCTCAATGTCACCTTCACGGACACCTCGGCAAACAATCCCACCAGCTGGGCCTGGGAGTTCGGTGACGGGGCCACCTCAACCCTGCAGAATCCAAGCCACACCTATGCCAGTGCGGGCACGTATGCCGTCAACCTGACGGTCGCAAAGACCTGCGATGACGGCTCTGAGAAGAACTCCACCATCTCAAAGGACGTGGTTGTTTCAGCAGTGCCGGTAACGACCGCTGACTTCAGTCTGGATCCCTCATCCGGTGAAGCACCCCTTAATGTCACCTTCACGGATGCCTCAAAGAACGGAACAGCATGGGCATGGCAGTTCGGCGACGGTGCCACGTCATCAGACCAGAACACCAGCCATACCTACACCGCCCCAGGCACCTACCAGGTGAATCTGACCGTGCAGGGGGTCTGCAACAATGATACCGAGTCAAAATCCGTAACCGTATGGCTCTGTCCGCCGCCGGTGGCTAACTTCACCTTCGCTACCAATGTCTGTGACCTCAATGTCACCTTCACGGACACCTCGGCAAACAATCCCACCAGCTGGGCCTGGGAGTTCGGCGATGGAACCACATCGGCCGTCCAGAACCCGGTCCACATCTACTCCACCGGTGGTACCTATGCCGTCAACCTGACGGTCGCAAAGACCTGCGATGATGGTTCGATAAAGAACTCAACCATCTCAAAGCAGGTCAGTGTGAGCGCTGTGCCTCCGCCGGTTGCAGACTTCACCATGAATACTACTGCAGGCGATCCACCCTTCACCATCCAGTTCACTGACAACTCGACCAATGCCCTGAACTGGTCCTGGCAGTTCGGTGACGGGAGCACCTCAACCCTGCAGAATCCAAGCCATACCTATACCAGTGCCGGCACATTCGTGGTGAACCTGACCGTGGAGGGGCTCTGCGGAACGGATTCAACCTTAAAACAGATCTACGGATGTCCGGTTCCGGGAGCGAACTTCACGTTCGTGACCAATATCTGCGACCTGGTCGTCACCTTTACTGACACCTCCACCAACGATCCCACCAGCTGGGCATGGCAGTTCGGCGATGGAACCACTTCGGCCGTCCAGAACCCGATCCACACCTACTCCACCGCTGGCACCTATGCCGTCAACCTGACGGTCGCAAAGATATGCGATGATGGTTCGGTAAAGAACTCAACCATCTCAAAGCAGGTCAGTGTGAGCGCTGTGCCTCCGCCGGTTGCAGACTTCACCATGAATACTACTGCAGGCGATCCACCCTTCACCATCCAGTTCACTGACAACTCGACCAATGCCCTGAACTGGTCCTGGCAGTTCGGTGACGGGAGCACCTCAACCCTGCAGAATCCAAGCCATACCTATACCAGTGCCGGCACATTCGTGGTGAACCTGACCGTGGAGGGGCTCTGCGGAACGGATTCAACCTTAAAACAGATCTACGGATGTCCGGTTCCGGGAGCGAACTTCACGTTCGTGACCAATATCTGCGACCTGGTCGTCACCTTTACGGATACCTCCACCAACGATCCCACCAGCTGGGCATGGCAATTCGGTGATGGGGCTGTCTCATCTGACCAGAACCCGGTCCACACCTATCCGGCTGCAGGCACCTATACCGTCAACCTGACGGTAACGCGGCCCTGCAGTGATGGCACGAGCAGGAACTCCACCATCGCAAGAGAGGTTTCCGTAAACCCGGTGCCACAGCCGGTTGCAGACTTTGCCATGAATGCCACAGGGGGAGTCCCGCCATTCACCATCCAGTTCACTGACAACTCCACGAATGCCCTGAACTGGTCCTGGAACTTTGGGGATGGGGATACTTCGACCCTGCAGAATCCAAGCCATGTCTTCAATGCGCTTGGAACGTACACGGTCCAGCTCACGGTCTGCAACATATGCGGTTGTGACACCACCACACAACAGGTGACCGCGTCTGGCTGTATCCCGCCAGGTCCCTGCCCGACAACCCCTATCCCATGCCCCATCAGCCCCTGCCCTACTACCATCCCTACGACCGTCCCTACGACCGTCCCTTTCACTGAACCAACTACAGTATCGCCAACCGAACAACCTACCAGTGAGCCGACAACGGAGCCGACAACCGTAGTTCCCACGACAGAACCGACTACCATTCCGACAACGGTCCCCACTACCGTCCCGACGGTGGCCCCTCAGCTCCCCCACTCATTTTTTGGGGAGATCCTGATCAATGGTGAGCCGGCAGCGGCAGGAACTACCATCAGCGCACTCGCAACGGGCGGTGGAGGAACCATCACGACAACGGTCAACGGCACCTATGGATCGCCGGACTCGTTCGGGACCAAACTGCTCGTCCAGGGATCTATCCCTGAGGGAGCAGCGATCTATTTCTATGCTGATGGCGCCCGTGCGGAATGCCTTGACGTGGGAGCAGGAGAGGCCTGGATGTGGACCTATCCCTTCACCTCAGGTGGTATCACTAAACTGGACCTGAGGGTCATTGACAACACCTCAGATCAACCCCCCGTGGCTGATTTTGTGGCAAACGTCACCGCAGGTACTCCACCTCTGACCGTGTTATACACCGACACCTCGCGCAATGCTCCTACCTCCTGGCTCTGGGACTTTGGTGATGGCAGCACATCCACCCTGCAACACCCCGAACATACCTATGCAAACGCCGGAACCTTCAGTGTGAGCCTGAACGCAACAAATAGTCATGGAACCGGCACGCTCACCAGGGACGGGTATATTACCGCACAAAGCGTAATTGCACCGGTCGCGAATTTCAGTGCCAACATGACGGAGGGTTCTGCTCCGCTGACCATCGCATTTACCGACCTTTCCTCTGGTGCCCCGGCTTCGTGGCAATGGAATTTCGGTGACGGAACCACGTCCTCTGAACAGTCCCCGGTCCATACCTATACTGTCGAAGGGAACTACACCGTGAACCTGACCGTTGCAAACAGCGGGGGATCAGACAGCGAGAGCAGACCGGACTATGTCAGCGTTCATCCAGGAGAGACCGGGGATACCGGATACTTCAGGATCAACTGCAATATCGATGGTGCACAGGTTCTCTTTGATGATGACCTGAAAGGATCCACCTCAAGTGGTACCCTGCTTGTTCCGGTGAACCTCACCCCACCGCTCTATACCAACTATACCGTAACGAAGGACGGATACTATCCGGTCACCATGAACCTTCCTGCCTACCCGGTGAAGGACCAGACGGTTGATATCACGGTCACTCTTGACCAGATTCCATCGGGTAACACGTATTATGTCACCGCAACTGCCTATAGCGGCGGCAGGATCATTCCGAACGGTACGATATCCGTGAATGAAGGTGAATCGATCACCTTTACCATAACACCGTTTACCTACTACAAAATCTCCTACGTCACCATTGACAACCAGACATCAGGCTCTGCCAGCGAGTATACCCTCACCAACGTGAGTGCGAACCATGTCATCACTGCCTACTTCACCTCTTCAGGCAGCGGCGGCGGCGGCGGTGGAGGCGGTGGAGGCGGCGGCGGCGGCTCTTCCGTCACCACCACGACGCCAACAACGGTCCCGACAACCCTGTCGTCAAACCTGACGTCTGGCAGCGACAGTGGAAATGCCACTGCAACAAAGACGAATCTCACTTCAAAGGCCAATATCACCAATACCACTCCCACCCTCACCACCCAGGTCACCACGATGACGACAACCACGCCCCCCACCACCGTGCCACCAGCACAGCCGTTCTGGTCAACCTTCCCCATGGCATGGCTCATCCCGGTGATCGTTGTCATTATCCTCCTTGCAGCCCTTGCCTACTACAATTACCGGAAGGGACAGGAAGGAGAGCTGTTCGAAGAGAAATAATCCTTTTTTATATGAAAATGCCTCCGGCATTTTCATCTCGTATGCATGTGTCCCTCGAAGGAATCATATAATTTTTTTAATAGGGCAGGGTGGCTTTTCATCCACCGTTTTTTATGCCATCAACGGATTTCACCTCTTTCACAACGCTCCCGGGGTTGCCCTTCAGGCTTCCTCCCGCCGCGGTGGCATCCCCCGGGATGCGATTGGAGGGTATCAACCACATAACCCTCTTTTCCGAGTTCCCACATGGGATTGTTCGCTTTCGTCCTGTATGCCTCTATTTCAAAAGGAGAGCCAGGAGATTTTTTCATTGAGGTATGAATTAGTTCTGTTCAGACCCTGCTGCCTGATGAAAAAACCAGAGGTCTTGGCGGACAGATTGGGCAGCAAAAAACCAAGAGATTAAGACTAATATTCAGAATGAATATAGAAGATAAACACGATTCAATTGGTTGTGTTATAATGAGAACGATAGTAGAAATTGGGAGCCCCACCGCTACCAACGACCGGGACTCCTTGCACGTCACAACAACGGCAATATCTCTTTCTATTGCTAAACCCATCAAGGTATCTCAGGAACAACCAGCGGTCCCTTGTTACATTCCGTGGACGTATGAACGGAGGGAGTTTAAACGTATACGGGCTGTTGTTTTTTTTAATAGCAGTCTGGTTTTAATTGAAACGGTGTCGATATAAATGGAAGAATATACTTGGCTTTATATCCGACACGCTGAAAAGACCATCAGGAAAAAGTTTAACAGTACTGACGGATTAACTACCGATGATTGGGAATATATCCATGAAATATGCACAGTGGTTGACTT
The DNA here is from genome assembly GCA_002068435.1 of Euryarchaeota archaeon ADurb.BinA087. GTDB lineage: Archaea > Halobacteriota > Methanomicrobia > Methanomicrobiales > Methanospirillaceae > UBA9949. Next base: position 12,175 of record MVZQ01000046.1, read on the forward strand.
GAATAAGAAACGATTTCTATACATGAAACTGAAATTATATCATTTTTCGCCTGGCAGTTTGTATTACCTGTTTGATGGGTGGAGACCGGATCTAAAATACACCAAGACATAATCCTAGCGATTATTGCTGAGGGTCCCTGATCAGTTAAGATGTCACACAGACTTCCTCTCTATCTCTTTTACAAGACAAGATATCCGCAAGAATTCTTGGACAGTGGCTGGGAGAAACTTTAGGTTATCGAGACAAATATACAGAAAAGATACGATACTGGAGCAGTTATGGACGAGAGCCACACGATCTGGATCGAAAAATACCGGCCGGCAACCCTCGCCGAGATAGTGGGGCAGGACGAGATCGTGGAACGCCTCCAGTCATACGTGAGGGCGGGGAGCCTTCCCCACCTCCTCTTCACAGGGAGTGCAGGGGTGGGCAAGACAACCGCGGCAGTTGCTTTGGCAAAGGAATTCTTCGGGGAGGCATGGAACCTGAACTTCAGGGAGATGAACGCATCCGATGAGCGCGGTATCGATGTGGTGAGAAACCAGATCAAACAGTTCGCACGGACATCCCCGCTGGGAGGGGCGGAGTTCAAGATCCTCTTCCTTGACGAAGCGGATGCACTCACGCCCGATGCCCAGGCAGCGCTCCGCCGGACGATGGAGAGCTACGCACAGACCTGCAGGTTCATCCTCTCCTGTAATTACTCTTCCAAGATCATCGATCCTATCCAGAGCAGGTGTGCCATCTACCGTTTCAGGCCTATTGACAAGGCGGCGATTACTGCCGAGATTCACCGTATTGCCGGCAAAGAACACCTTGTCGTGAGTGAGGATGCCATCGAGGCGATAACCTACATTTCGCAGGGTGACATGCGAAAGGCAATCAATGCCCTGCAGGGGGCAGCCATCCTTTCACCGGAGATCACGAAGGACAGGATCTATGCCATAACCTCCACTGCCAGACCGGATGAGATCGAGGAATTGCTCTCGAGTTCTCTTTCAGGCGACTTTGAAGGAGCTGAAGCACTCCTTTCGAAGCTCCTCCATGAGCGGGGCATCGCCCCCAATGAGCTGATCAACCAATGTTACCGGGCGCTTATCAGGAAAGAGATGGATGACAGCCTTCGGGTTGCACTCATCGATCAGCTCGGGATCACCGATTTCAGGCTCTCCGAAGGGGCGAGCAGTGATCTGCAGATGGATGCGATGATCGCGCAGTTCGTGATGCATGCGAAACGTTCACTCCCCGGGTGACAGGATGGAGCAGGAGCCGGCTGCCGAGATCATCGATCGCGATGCTGACTGGAACAGGTTTCTGAAGAGCCGCTACAAAAAGCAGCTGTCAGAGATCTCCCGTGAATATCCCTACAAAAAATCCCTTTGTATCGATTACCGCGAGCTCGAGAGTTTCGGGAAGACGGGGATCAGGATGGCGGATGAACTCCTCGACAACCCGGGGAAGGTGATCGAGGATGTGAGATCATCGGTCCTCGCCCACCAGCTGATCAAGGGGAAAGATGGGAAAGGGACACGGGATATCAATGTCAGGTTCTCCAACCTTCCAAAAAAGGTTGCCATCCGGCAGATCCGCTCCGACCATATCAACAAATTCATCAGCGTAGAGGGGATCCTCCGGAAGACGACGGAAGTTCGCCCCAGGATCGTTGAAGCCTTTTTTCGGTGCCCGGGCGGCCATATCACGATCCGGGAGCAGGGATATGGCAAGTTCAGGGAGCCTGACGGCTGTGCAACTGACGGCTGCACCTTCAAGAAACTGGACCTTGTGCCAAAGCGCTCAAAATTCGTGAACTCGCAGAAACTCCGGATCCAGGAGTCCCCGGAAGGTCTCCGGGGAGGGGAACAGCCGCAGACG
>MVZQ01000047.1 GCA_002068435.1 Euryarchaeota archaeon ADurb.BinA087
TCACTCACGGTGCCCCTGCCATGCATGCACTGCGTGATCCGGTTCACCCGATACCTCCCCCGTTTTCCCTGATCCGGACGTTCGGTACCCGCTTGAATTCATCGATGCTGAAAAGGACAACATAATCGTGAAGACCTGCCCTTTCTGCAATCATCCGGACCTCCTCCTGCACTTCCTCCCGTGAAAAGCCGTGGTGGACCGTGTAGAGGGTGTAGTCCCACCTTCCCTGCACCGGCATTCGTTCATAACAATGGGTGATACTGGGAAAGGCTGACAGGATCGTTCCTGCCTGCTCCGCTGCCTGTCCCTTGCAGTGCCATGCGACAAGGGCATTTGCGGTGATACCGAGGAGACGCTGGTTGATCCGCGCCCGGAACCTGCGGATGATGCCGGCATCCCGCAGCTTCTGAACTCTCTGCAGTACTTCATCACCGGACATACCGAGCCTTCTCCCGATCTCCCCGTAGGGATCATGGACCAGGGGAAGACCGTCTTCAAGGGCAGCAAGGACCTGGAGGTCAGGCGGTTCCATCGATCCCTCCTGTCCGCCTCCCTGCAAGTGGGAACCGGACATCGATCTTGATCTTCCGGATGGTCGGAAGGTTGAGAATATCGGTATCTGAAAATCCCGTCCGTTTGATTATCTCTTCGAGAACCGCATGGAGTGACCCGGCATCCTTTGCCGAGAGGGTAAACCAGAGGGAGTAGTGGTGGTCGCGCCGGAAGTTGTGCGATACTTCAGGGTATCCGCTGATCACGCCGGCCACCTCGCGGATACGCTCCCCGGGTACCGGCAGGGCGACAAGCGTTGCCGCGGTGAGACCTAAAGGCCGGGATTCGATGACAGGAGAGATTCCGCGGATGATCCCTGCACAATGGAGCCGCTCCAGCCGTTCCAGTAGCACGGATTCCGGGACGCCGAGCCTGCCTGCCAGATCTTCCCATGGCTGAGCAACGAGTGGGATCTCCTGCTGGAGTGCATCGAGGATTCGAATGTCGAGGGCGTCAGTCTGCGGCTGAGCGTTCATGGTCCCCCTCCCGGCTCGTAGAGGCACCAGGGATCCTCGGAGCATAGTGCTCCTGCTGTTACCACCGGCTTCTCAAGCCCGTCACACCAGCGGGGGGAAACCGCTTCCGTTCCACGGTATGCACGGGCACGGCAGCCGCCGCATATGACCTTGTATTCACACCGACCACATTTCCCGGTCAGCAGGTCCGGGTCACGGAGGGCAGAGAAGACCGGTGAATGTTCCCATATCTCGCGAAACGGCGTCTTTCGGACATTTCCGGCACTGACCGGCAGGTAGGGACAGGGGGTGACATCCCCGTCCGCGTAGATCCGGCAATAGCGGATCCCCGCGATGCATCCCCGCCCCCATGCCGGGTTGTTGATCCCAAGCTCTGCGGCAATCCGCTGGAACTGCGGGGCACAGGTCGGGCGGAGGTTCACGCGGGAGTCCCGATACTTCAGGAGCACCTGACGTAGAACCTCTTCATAAGCCAGGGGATCTAACGGGCTGGAACCCTGCGCCCGTCCAGTCGGAACCGGGAAGAAGATCTGGTAGTCCGCCACACCAAGCCCTGTCCCGAGCTCCACGACTGATTGCACTTCCCCAGCCCAGGGCCGCATCAGGGTCATGTTGATCTGGACGCTGATGCCCTCATCGCGGCAGTTCTTTATTCCCTGCACAGCCTTCTCCCATGCGCCGCTGACACCACGGAACGAGTCATGGACGCCAGGGTCAGCCGAGTCGATGCTGACGGCAACAGCCCTTATCCCTGCATCCCTCAGCCGTGCTGCCATGGCATGGTCGAGGAAGTACCCGCTGGTGCCCATCACCATCCGGAGCCCTCGATCAGTGCCATAGCGCGCAATGGTGCAGAGATCAGCCCGCATGAGCGGCTCCCCCCCGGAGAGGACGACAACAGGCGTCCCGACTTCCTGTATCTGGTCGATCACCCCGAATGCCTCATCCGTAGAGAGCACTCCTGGTGCTTCGTTCTGTCCTGCTCTCACGTAGCAGTGGGTGCACTTCAGGGGACATTTGAGCGTGAGATTCCACGAGATGAGACGCGGCGGCCCACTGGACAGGCTCTTCACAGCCCCCGCCCTTTTACTCTGCACTGCCGGGGTTCCTTATCTGCAATCGTGAGGTGTTCCCCCATTGGGGATGTTGTGCTACTAACGATGGAGATCAAAGCGATCAAGGTTCATCACCCTGGTCCATGCCGCCACGAAGTCCGCAACAAACTTTCCTTTCGCGTCTGCGCTTGCATAGACCTCGGCGAGAGCCCGGAGCTGGGCATTCGAACCGAAGATGAGGTCGACACGTGTGCCAGTCCACCTGACCTCTCCCGTCTTTCGATCGCGCCCCTCAAAGAGATCAGCGTCGTTCGAGACTGCTTTCCACTCCGTGCCCATATCAAGCAGGTTCACGAAGAAGTCGTTGGTGAGCGCCTCCGGCCGTCTGGTGAAGACGCCATGCCGCGTCTGTCCGAAGTTGGTGTCCAGCACCCGCATGCCTCCCACGAGCACCGTCATCTCGGGTGCGGTGAGAGTCAGCAATTGTGCCTTGTCGACCAGCAACTCCTCGGCTGATACCGAGTATTTGCCCTTCAGGTAGTTGCGGAAACCATCCGCCTTCGGCTCCAGCACAGCGAAGGAGTCCACATCGGTCTGCTCCAGGGAGGCATCCATGCGTCCCGGCGTGAAAGGAACCGTCACGGTGTGACCCGCGTTCTTCGCGGCCTGCTCGACACCTGCACAACCGGCCAGGACGATCAGGTCAGCCAGCGAGACCTTCTTGCCACCAGTGGCTTTACTGTTGAACTCGCCTTGTATGCCCTCAAGGATCCTGAGCACCTTTGCCAGGCGGACAGGCTGGTTTACCTCCCAGTCCTTCTGCGGTGCCAGACGAATGCGGGCACCGTTGGCGCCACCGCGCTTGTCAGAGCCCCGGAAGGTGGACGCCGATGCCCAGGCGGTCGAGACCAGCTCAGATACCGAAAGGCCGGAAGCAAGGATCCTGCCCTTGAGAGAGGCGATATCCTTTGCATCGATCAGGGAGTGATTGACGGCAGGGATGGGGTCCTGCCAGATGAGCTCTTCTGCTGGCACCTCCGGGCCGAGATAGCGTGAACGCGGACCCATGTCACGGTGTGTCAGTTTAAACCATGCCCGGGCGAATGCGTCTGCCATCTGGTCCGGGTGCTCGTAGAAGCGCCGTGATATCTTCTCGTAGACAGGGTCAAACCGCAGGGAGAGGTCGGTGGTCAGCATGCCAGGCGTACGACGCTTCGCGGGATCATGGGGATCCGGGACACTCCCCGCACCGCTGCCGCCCTTCGGCTTCCACTGGTATGCGCCGGCCGGGCTCTTTTCCAGTTCCCATTCAAACGTGAACAGGTTCCGGAAGAAGTTGTTGCTCCACTTGATCGGCGTCTGAGTCCAGATCACTTCCGGGCCACCGGTGATCGTGTCATTTCCTTTGCCGGTGCCGTAACTGCTCTTCCACCCGAGGCCCTGCTCCTCGATGGGGGCTGCATCGGGTTCCGGCCCTACATGTGACGCGGGGCCGGCACCGTGGGTTTTACCAAATGCGTGACCGCCGGCGATGAGCGCGACTGTTTCTTCGTCATTCATCGCCATGCGGGCGAAGACCTCCCGGATATCCTTGGCCGCCGCGACCGGATCCGGGTTACCATTCGGACCCTCAGGGTTGACGTAAATCAGGCCCATCTGCACCGCAGCGAGCGGGTTTTCGAGGTCCCGGTCGCCGGAGTAGCGTTTGTCCCCCAGCCACTCGTTCTCTGCACCCCAGTAGACACTCTCGTCCGGCTCCCAGGCATCCTCACGGCCACCGGCGAAACCGAAAGTCTTGAATCCCATCGACTCAAGGGCGACGTTGCCGGCAAGGACCAGGAGGTCAGCCCACGAGATCTTGCGGCCATACTTCTGCTTGATCGGCCAGAGCAGCCGTCGTGCCTTGTCGAGGTTCGCGTTATCAGGCCAGCTGTTGAGGGGCGGAAAACGCTGCTGGGCGGAACCCGCGCCGCCACGGCCGTCACCAATGCGGTACGTGCCGGCGCTGTGCCATGCCATGCGAATGAACAGGGGCCCATAGTGGCCGAAGTCCGCCGGCCACCAGTCCTGCGACTCGGTCATCAGCGCCCGCAGGTCGAATTTTACGGCTGCGAGGTCGAGTGTCTTGAACTCCTCAGCGTAGTTGAACTCCCTGTGCATCGGATTAGACAGGGGGGAGTGCTGGTGGAGCATCTTCAGGTTCACCTGGTTTGGCCACCAGTCCCGGATGGACCTTCCTCTTCCGGTTGGTCCCTGGTTCATCCCGACCTTTGCCGGGTTCTTGGCATCGTCAGTCATAACGTCATTTCCTGTCGTTGCTTGGGTATACCGATGATAATTCGTTGAATATTCCTTTCCCCTTCCCCGTGGCGTGTGCCTCCGGCACCGGCCATAGTGAATGGATTTGAATAAGGAGACCCTTCGACACTACCTTCTGCTGCAGGAGGGAGTCTTCTTCTTTTCCTCTCCTGCAACCATTTCGCCCCGGTTTACTCTGCCATGCTCATGGATACCTTGATTCGTGGACGGTGCTGCCCGCGGTGTGCACGACCCCTTCAGGGATCTGTTCCCTGACGGTTCACATCCGGCATGACGTCGGGTGCATGCTGCCCCGCCATGGGGAAGTACTGGCTATCTGCAACCCCAGCCCCCCCTGGCCCGTGGCGAGTGTCTTCTTGGCCATGATAAAGTCAAGGGAGATCTCACTTAAGAAGATTTAGTTCCGGGCAGGGTCTCCCGATCGGAGATCAGGTGCTCTGCCTCCGGGAGAGTATCCCTGCATCAGATTCCCCGGGAATCAGTGACCTGATCCGATCCCCTTTCACAGCCCCCTGACCAGGTTTCTCACCTGGATGAACCGGGCAAGGAGGATACATCCTCCGGTAACTGCCATGAGTATTGCGCAATCGACAACGGGAGAGAAATATGAGGTCCCGGATATCGTCGCATTGAAAAGGTCCACGAGATACGTAAGCGGAGAACAGTACGCAAGTACGAGGGAGAGCCCCTGCATCTGCGAGAGGGGGACGAATATCCCTGAAATGAAGATGAGCGGGAACCGTATCAGGTTCGAGAAGATCATCACGTTTGGCGGGCTGTCGGATGCAGGGGAGGCCAGCAGGGCGCCAAGGGCTGAACAGCAGAAGGTCCCGAGCAGAGCGGTGATCAGGAATAGGCCAGGGCTCAGTACGGTCACTGGAATGAACGCCGTGCTCCCGATCCAGATGATCAGAGCGATGCAGAGGCCAAAGACCGCACCCGCAAGGATGTCCCCAAAGATGATACTCTCCGGTGTCAGCGGGTATGAGAGGAGCCGTTCATAGGTCTTCTCCCGCTTCTCCCATGGCGTGATCAGCGGACCGACTGATGAGGAGGTGAAAAAGAGCATCATTGCGAGAAATCCAGGGAAGAACAGGATGAGATCGAGGTCCCGGCCAACGAAGAAGGCAAGGAACATGAAGATTGGAAAGAGGATACCAAACATCAGTACGGGGGGTTTTGTATAATAGAGCAGGATGTTCTTCCTGCAGATGGTGACAATGCCCCGGAGAAAAATAGGGTACGCTTTCATGGGCACTCCGTCAGCTGGACAAACGCCTCTTCGAGACTGGGACCGGTTATCGCAAGCGACGTGATAGCGAGTGACTCGCGTTCGGCCTGGTGTACCAGGTATTTCACGATCCGGTCAGGATTGTCCGTGTAGATCCGCCACTTTTCGCCGCAGGCTTCTGCCCGGACGATTCCTTCTCCGGCAAAGAATGTCGTCTGGACCGGCCTGCTGAACGAGACCTCGACTGACTGCGTTGATTCAAACATCCTCCGGAGGTGCTCGGGGCGGTCCTGTGCGACAATCTTTCCCCGGTTGATGATGCAGACAGTCCTGCAGAGGGTGTTGGCCTCGTCGATGTTGTGGGTGGTGAGAAATATCGTGCTGCCCTCTTTGTTCATCTGGTGGATCGTCTCGATCACCAGTCTCCGGCTCTGCACATCGAGGCCGCTCGTGGGTTCATCCAAAAAAAGAACAGCGGGCCGGTGGATGATGGCACAGGCGATACTCACCCGCTGCTTCATCCCTTTCGAGAGGGTCCGGACGGGTTTTTTCCGCTGCCCCGAAAGCCCCATCTTCTGGAGCAGTTCATCGATCCTTTCTTCGCGGAGTGGCCGTGGCATCCCGTACAGCTCCCCGCTCAGGTGCAGGTTCTGCTCTGGGGAGAGATCCCCATAGACCGTGCTGCTCTCCGGGATAACCCCCATCTGCATCTTGGCATCGATCGGGTGCCGGTGAATATCGATGCCCCTTATCCGGACACTCCCTGCATCAGGGGTGAGGACACCGGTGATCAGGCGGATCGTGGTCGTTTTCCCGGCCCCGTTCGGCCCGAGAAACCCAAATATCTCGCCCTCACGGACTGAAAAGCTGATATCGTCAACTGCCGCATAGGTGCCAAACCGCTTTGTCAGGCGCTCGATCTCGATTGCGTTCACGGCCCGTTCTCTCCTGTCTTGTATGGTACTTCGAACTTACGTTCCCTGCCACCTGCCCCTTCCCGTGAGGCTGAGCCCGCCCTCTTTAATCATGCACATATCCAGCAGGAACCGTTGCATGATGAAAAGCCGTAATGAAATCTCCTGTGCCTTGGATCATCTGACAATGGAGTTCATCGCTCGTACCGGTTCTTCCTGGGGTATTTGTATCTCCCCTCCGGGGGATTTTTGGATTTCGGGGCTGATGATAGATTGAGGGCTGATTATGATTCCACGACTCCTCCGTCAATCAATACCGTGTACTCCTTTACCGGGATATGTTTTCCCGGCCCTTTCAGTGCCTGGTCGATGATGTACGTCACCCCGCTGCAGCAGGGGACCTCCATGTGGAGGAGGGTAATCGACCTGATCTCGTGGAGGGAGAAGATCTCCGTGAGTTTCGTGATATAACCTTCAATTTCGGCATCCAGTTTCGGGCAGAAAATGATCACGATCCTGTCCTTCAGGAAATCCTGATGAAAGTTTGCACAGGCAAAAGGGACACAGTCTGCGGCGATGAGCAGGTCGGCATTGTCAAAGTAATGGGCTTCCGGGTTGAGGAGCTTCAGCTGGACCGGCCACTGCCGCAGTTCGGATGCCGTCTCCCCGGGTTGCTGCCGGTATGCGTCCCGGGGTCTCCGGGGAATCGTGCGTGCCGCCGATCCCGGGCATCCCGTAAAGGAGGGGTGGCAGAATGATCCCTTCTCCGGGGCGGAACCGGGAGTGAGGTGAGAGGGGATGGGAATGTGGTGCTCGTTGAGGTATTCGATTGCCTGGTTGTACAGGTTCTTCTCGCCATGCCCGATCAGGTGTTCAAGATGGGCTTTGATCACCGCGGGTCCCTGGGGGACCACGTTGGCCATCACGGCTTTCTCATCGTATGCCCCTGCCTCCCGCTCGATGACCGTGATCGCCCCTTCCGGGCAGGTCCCCATGCAGGCACCAAGCCCGTCGCAGAAGAGGTCGCTTACCAGCCGTGCTTTGCCATCGATCAGCTGGAGTGCCCCTTCCGGGCAGTCCGGGATGCACTGGCCGCAGCCGGTGCATTTTTTCTGATCGATATCAATGATCTTCCGTTTCATATCTTCTTCCCTCGTTAACGTTTGGATTATTCTGAATTTGGTACATTGCAATCTCCCGCTGTTTTGCTCCAGTATCCGCCCGGTTCTTCAACAAGGGGGCGGTCAACCAGCTGGAGGCAACGTACGTGATAGCGGGACACTCTGCCTTGCTGGCTGGTCCGGCCTTTCATGAATACCCCGGAAAAGGAGCCTTCGTCTCATCCCTCTCCTTCAGGTGGCGGGAGGTGAGCCTGCGGTACGTCTCCTCCCCCACACACTCTTTTGCATACCTGCACCATTGGATGCAGGAGAGGGCATCGTTGTACACGGTGAACCCGCACCTGCTGCAGGTAACGGAGACATCGTTTGAAAAGACCTCGATCTCCTCGCCGCATTCCGGGCACTTCTTGATCGTGAGGGTCGGGGTCCGAAGGTTTGCTGCCCCCGGGCAGCGGTCAAGCATTTATTGTGACTCCTGCTGCCGGTACTCGCGGAGCAGTGCCTCGGCATATCGGTCTGCCTTCTTTGTCGGCACGTAGTTGAAGACCCTGACCCGTTTCATGATCTCTGCCACGATCTCTTCTTCATCGGTCAGGTGGAGCTTCTTCACTTCGTCGAGGATGAATTCGAGGTGATCGATCCCTGTCTCCTTGCCATCGATCAGGATCCGTCTGGTCTTGATCTTGTCAGGGGGGATCCCGCCGCAGATCGAGCAGTAATATCCATCTTTTTCATCGCCGGCCATCGTCATCCCCTGATCATCGTCAGCATCATCTTGAACCGGGTAATCGCAGAGAGGGCATGCGGAGCATTGGCAGGGAATATGATGGTCTCCCCTTCTTTCATCTGGTACGTGGTTCCTGACACCCAGACTTCGCATTCCCCGTCGAGGATGGTGACCACGGCATCATAGGGGGCAGTGTGCTCGGAGAGCCCTTCATCCTCATCGAAAGAGAAGAGGGTGATACTCCCCACCTTCCGGTTCACAATCATACGGCTTGCGACGGTGCCATCCTGGTATTCCACGAGATCCTTCAGGTGGAGTACCTTCCCCCGCAGCTCCGCTCGTTTCTCATCGCGCTTCTCTGCTTTTTCAAGGTCAAATTCTGCCATCCTGTCTCATCCTTCCCGTTAAGGAATCCAGTGGTTCCACTCTTATTGGTTTCGCTTCAGAGGGCCGGGACCATCCGCGGCAGGTCCTCCTCAACACTGCTGTTCTTCCGGATCCCGAAATTCTTCACGAGCACATCCAGGACAGCAGGTGATATGAATGCCGGGAGCTTCGGGCCAAGCGTGATATCCCTGACACCCAGGTGCAACAGGGCGAGGAGCACCAGGACCGCTTTCTGTTCGTACCAGGCGATGTTGTAGGAGACCGGAAGATCATTGATCCCGACGCCAAAAGCTTTTGCGAGGGCTTGTGCGATCACCACAAGCGAATAGCAGTCATTGCACTGGCCGGCATCAAGGACCCTCGGGATACCACCGATGGTGCCAAGGTCCAGGCTGTTGTACCGGTACTTGGCACACCCTGCAGTGAGGATGATGGTGTCTTTGGGAAGCGCCTGTGCAAACTCCGTGTAATACTCCCGCTCCTTCTGCCTGCCGTCACACCCGGCCATCACGACAAACCTTCTGATCTGCCCGTTTTTCACCGCTGCAACCACCTTGTCGGCCAGTGAAAGCACGGCATCATGGGCGCACCCGGTCGTAAGGTCCCTTCCGCTTCCCGGCAGGGCATTTGGCGGCGGGCAGGTCTTTGCAAGAGCGATGACGGGAGAGAAATCCTTTGTTCCGCCCGGACCTGCTTCAATGTGCGGCACTCCCGGAAATCCTGTCAACCCTGTCGTGAAGAGACGGCCCTTGTAGTTCTCTTTTGGAGGGACGAGGCAGTTCGTCGTAAACAGGACCGGACCGTTGAACTGGTCAAACTCCTCCTTCTGGTGCCACCACGAGCTCCCGTAGTTGCCGACCAGGTGGGGATACTTCTTGAAGGCGGGATAGGCGTGGGCAGGGAGCATCTCACCGTGGGTGTAGACATCCACGCCGGCATTTTTTGACTGCTCAAGGAGCATCTCGAGATCTTTCAGGTCATGGCCGGTGATCAGGATTCCCGGACGGTTCCTGACCGTGGTCTTCACGGCAGTGATCTCTGGTGTTCCGTAGGCGCTGGTGTTGGCTTCATCGAGCAGTGCAAGGGTTTTTACTCCTACCCCTCCGCATTCGAGCACCAGGGATACCATGTCCGGGACAGGCAGGTCCTGGAGCATGGAGGCGAGTGCCTTCTGGATGAACGTGGTAATGGAATCATCGGTCCTGCCGAGCACGTCAGCATGAGTATAGTAGGCCGATATCCCCTTGAGCCCGAAGAGGAGCGTTGACCGGAGCGAACGGACATCCTCGTTCTCAGTCGCAAGGATCCCGACCGTTTCTGCCTTCTCAAGAATATCGCTCTCACTCCCGGGGGTCCAGGTGCAGGCGTCCGGTTCGGTGCTGCTGCTTTTGGGAAGCGCATCACGGATCGAGACCGCTTTGTTGATCATAGCGGTGAACCGGTCCTTGTCGAAGTTGACGTTGGTCAGGGTCGCAAAGAGGGCTTCAGCGATGAAAAGCCCCGCCTCCGGATGGCCCTTTCCTTTCTCCATTGCAGCAAGGTTGCGGGCTGCGAGACCCTTGCAGAGGAAGACGAGCACATCCTGGTACGCCGCGATCTCATCCTCTTTCCCGCAGACGCCTTTCACGGTGCATCCGATCCCCTTTACTGTCTCTTGACACTGGTAGCAGAACATTTCAGGCTCCTTTTAATTTCTTTTTGATACGAAATATTCTAATGATACTTAAGTATAAATAGGACTGAGTTTCCACCAAGATACCATGCAGGATTCATGCACGGTCAACCAGACAGTCAGGTACCTGGCCAAGCGCTGGACCCTTCTCATTATACTCGAGCTCTATAAAGGGGAAGGATACACCCGGAGGTTTTCAGAACTCCGTGAGGCACTTCCCGGTATCACCCCCAAGGTCCTCTCTGAGCGGTTAAAAGAACTCGAGGAGGAGGAGCTCATCTCACGGAAGGTGGATGCAACCGCGTTCCCGGTCCGGACCGATTACACCCTGACGGAAAGCGGGCTTGAGATCATCGGGATCATCCGTGCCATCAAGCAATGGGCCCTGAAATGGAAGATTGAGAACCTTGCGTGCGGCAACCAGGACTGTAAAGTATGCGTGATCTGAAAGGGGTATGCGTAATCTGAAGGCAGCTGGAACAAGAGAACCAGCATAATACCAGATATGACAATCCTGCAGAACGATGAAGAAGGAGAAATGACAATCCTGCAGAAAGGCAAAGAAGGAGAGTGTTTGTAATGAAGATCGTTGATGCAACAACGGCGACCAGCTCGCCCAATCCCCATCATGTGGATGCACGAAAGCTCTGCGAGATCCCCCCCGCAGTGGTGGTCATGATCACGCTCCAGCCGGGAGAATCCTTAAAGAGGCACAAGACTCCCGTTGATGTGATCTTCTATGTTCTGGAGGGAACCGGTACCGTGGAGATCGGTGAAGAGCAGGCTACGGTCGGGAAGGACACCCTGATCGAGAGCCCGGCCCGGATACCACACCGGTGGATCAATGAGAGTGAAGAGGTATTCCGGGTCCTGGTTATCAAGGTCCCAAGACCGACCGAAGAGACGAAGCTGCTGTGAGGGAGAATACTGGCTATGCCTCATCATACCGGCGCAATTCTCCAGAAGGACGGAAAGACGTTCGCGGTGGTGACCCGGGTCCCCGGGGGGTTTATTACCCCTGAAGCCCTTGAGATCCTTGCTGCGGTGGGGAGGAAATACAAGGTCCCGATAATGAAACTCACCTCCGGGCAGCGTTTCATGCTGATCGGTATTCCCGAAAAGGACCTTGCCGCTCTTTACAGGGATCTTGGACCGCTTGCGGAAAAGGAGACTGCCCCCTGTGTCAAATATGTCCAGATCTGCCTCGGAACCGATGTGTGCAAGTACGGTGTCCAGGATTCAACCGGGATTGGATTCGAACTGGAGAAGAAGTATCACCAGGGAGCGTTTCCAGCCAAGATCAAGTTCGGCGTCTCCGGGTGCCTCCGTTGCTGCGGGGAGAGCTATACCCGGGATGTCGGATTGATCGGGACGACAAAAGGGTGGACCGTGGTCTTTGGCGGGAACAGTGGAAGAAGGCCTGCCATGGGAATCCTCATTGCCGAGAACCTCTCAAAAAGCGATGCCCTCGATCTCATCGATCGTCTCCTCGATTATTACCGGGAGCATGCAACACCGAAGGAGAGGACGGCCCGGTTCATGGAACGGATTGGGTTTGAGAGAATCAAATCCGATCTCCTCACCCTCCTTCCCTACATCAGGCTCTCTGAGGTAAGGTAATCCATCATCCGAACCTTTTTTTCCAGTCGGAGTTCCGGGATTTTTCGATACAGCCTCACCGCAGATGTCAACACCAGGGATATTCCCGCTGCACCGGACCTCGTGGACTTCATAAAGAACCAGATTGCCGGAAGCGGCATGGACGTTTTCGAGCTGGGCTTTGTTCCTGAACTAATAGGAGACGATTTGTTTGAAAAGTGATATGCCCGCTCATCCAATCGGAGCAGCAATAACAGATCCCTATCACAGGAGAGCCTTGATGCACCCTATTTATTCTTCACGCACCAACCTAAAGTCCAGTGGTCAGGACGACAGAACCAAAGAGAGCCGATTCCTCAAAAGAGACGGAACAAGGATCCCACCATCACCACGAGGTCTTCTCGGCTGAAAAAGCCGGGCGGCTCGATACCCGGCTTCGGTATTTCCTCTATCGGCCGGATATCCTGGCAGAACGCCTTGTGAAGCCCGGCGACCATGTCCTGGACTTTGGCTGCGGTCCCGGCTTCTTTACCCGGGAGTTTGCGAAAAGAGCCGGTGACAACGGGAAGGTTATTGCCGTGGATCTCCAGGAAGGGATGCTGCGCATCCTCAGGGAGAAGATGGAGCGGGAAGGTCTTCTGCACCGGGTAATGATTCACCAGTGCCCCCCGGATTCCATTAGCCTGCCCCCCGGGTATGATGGCACCGTCGATGTTGCCTGTGCGATATTTGTCGTTCACGAGGTCCCTGATCCGGTGAGGTTGTTTGGAGAGATGTATCGGCTTCTACGGCCTGGTGGACTGTTCTTCTACACTGAGCCCTTCTATGTCGTTCCAGGAAGGGAGTTCAGGGAACACCTAAAAGAGGCGGAGAATGCCGGATTCGAGGTGGTAAAGCGGCATCTCTTCTTCCTGAACAGAGCCGCACACCTCAGGAAGGCGGTGTAGGGTTTACATCGGGCTCCTTTTTTGAAACAACCAGATAATTCGGCTCTGACTTACGCGTCCAGGATGAAGACACCAGTGGCATATCTATCATAAACTCACCTGACCACTGGTCGGTCGGGCATGAAGGATGGATACGCAGGAGGCATTTCACTATACCCACCTTTGACCGTCGTCCGGTCGGGCATCCGGGATGAAAGTGCCGCAGGCATTAGCGTATAAAAAAGGAGTGCCGGGCCCCTCAAAACACTCCTAAGCCGGGTGTGGTGCCTGTTGTTGCGTACTGGCACGACCAAGGAAGTATGCTCCGAGCCCGGTCAGCCAGAAGATGAGGGGATAGGCTACCCAGCGCTCGGTACCGCCATCTCCCAACACCGGGATCAGGATCCCCATGAGGAGGAGGGAGAGGAGCGTGATTGCCCCAAGGATCGCCGAGAGATACCGGTAGGGGCCGGAAAGCCCCCTTATCGAGAGGACTGCTGCGATACCCCCGATAACGAACGTGAACATGGCAAAGAGCGGGTGGAGGATGGCGACGTTCCCGGGAAATAAACCAACGCCGAGAATACCCACCCCGAGCAGTCCGAGGAGCAGTGAAGACCACCGTTCCCATCCTGACCGGGAGGCACAGTAGGCCCCGGTGATGATCAGGATCCCGGCCAGGATCATGGTAGTGTTGAAGATGGTGGCAGATGGCTGGTAGATGAGTGCTTCAGGAGGCCTTGTTGATCCAAGATCGCTGATCTCGCTGTGAGCGGTCGAGTACCCCGCAGGATAACATATTTCTCCGGTGATGATACCCATCAGGGCGATGAATCCCGCCAAAAAGAGGAGGACTCCCGCAACATTCTGGTAGTCTGGTCGCATATTCAGGATTAGG
>MVZQ01000048.1 GCA_002068435.1 Euryarchaeota archaeon ADurb.BinA087
GGTATTTATCTGGATCTGAGGTCATAGTGTGTCAGGATACTCGGGCGGAATTTACAGCAATTTAGATACACTGCCAGGAAAGATGGGTGTGCAATTGAATATTCACCTCCCTTTCACGAGAACCGCCCTTGAGAAGGAGAGGGAGATCAGAACGATCCCATTCCTGTCTCTATCCCCGGCATTCTGTGCCGGGAGAAAGAGTCTTCATCGCTGCCAGAGAGATTGTTCATTCCGCTATTGGATTCATCAATGATCCCATCCTTCGTGAATGGCGATCACGCTCCCCGGAATTGTTGTTCTCTTAATAGACAGGATAACATTGTGATACTGAATGAACATGGTGAAATTTTTGCATTCATTCGGGATGTGGACATGCTTTTTCGGGAGTATGAAGCTTCAACGTCCGAACAAATGTATAGAATCCATGTAAAGTTCTGGTCTGCAAATGGTTGCCCGCACCAGCAGGCACCAAAAAGAAAGAAGGTGGTTTTTATGAAAGGGACGATCCGAACTGCAAAGAGGCAGGATGGGAGACCCCCCTTTTCTTCTCCGAGGGGGGTTTGAGGTGGCCAGTGGTTTTATCCAATCGGGCGGATGTGAGAGGTTTCGAATAATGCTCCAGGGGAGCGCTGCGGGGTGGGTCTGCTCCGCTCCCTCCTGTGCCAGGATGCTTATCTGATGTGATGTGGGGGGACCATCGGTGGATTTAAAAGAAGTGTTCATTCAGAAAAAAATGATGTGTGATTGTGGAACATCCGATTTCGATATCTATTACGAGATCGTTGAGAGAGGTCTTTCAGACAATTACATCTTCTATGCCCGGTGCAAGACCTGCGGGACGCTCTGGTCATTTGCGTCCGCGGTCCCTCACTGGGGAAAATGCAGTAAGACCCCCTACTTCTCAGACTGCAAGGAGATCGCAAAAACTACCTGGAAGCTGCTCGAGGTAGAGAAGAAGAGCCCTTTGGTTCCATTAAAGACCGAATAGTGTTCGATGGCAGGGGAGAGAACCTTATCCGCTCTCCCTTCTTTCCCTCCTGCGGCTCGTTGGCCGGTGAAGATCGTATCCGAAAAAAATAGCAGGTTGTTCCTGCCGGCGATGTGCATCCTTCCTCCGGAGCCCTCCCCCTGTTATCCGGTATCCCTCTCATCCTCCGGCTGCACTGATGGAGAAGGTTCCGTTGCTCATATCCGTGCAGGCAGCAAAGCTTCCGCTGGTAACCCGGATCAGGTAATCAGTCCCAAGGGGAGTACTGGCCGGGATGGTCACGTTATACGATCCGTATCCGTCCGAGCCGATGGGAATGCCGGTGAGTGTTTTCAGGACAGCTTCCCCCTTGATCACGTCGATATTCACCGTAGGCCCGGGATCGCCGATATAGGTCCAGCTCATGGGGAGGATGGATCCAACGGGGTAGTCCTCGCCGCCGTTGGGGGTTGCGACGGTGATCGCGGAACTGATGGTGAACGGACCATCGCTGGTAGCCGTGAACGAAGCATTGTTGGTGCTGGTAACCCGGACCATATAATCCGATCCCAGCGGGGTGTTGTACGGGATCCTCAGGCCAAAGGATCCGGTCCCCCCTGAACCGATCGGGGTGCCCGCGGTGATGACTTTCACCGCTGCCCCTTTGGTTATCTCGATCTTCACGGCGGGTCCCGGATCACCGGTATAGGCCCACCGGATGGTCGGGGTGGAACCCTGCTGCCAGTCCTCACCGCCATTCGGTGCCTCCAGGGAAATAGTGCCGACATTGGGACTGATGCTGAAGGTCGCATCGCTGGTATCAGTATACGCCGGATTACTAATACTGGTGACTCGGATCAGGTAGTCAGATCCAAGGGGTGTGGTGTAAGGGAATGTCAGGTTGTAAGAACCTGATCCCCCGATCCCGACAGGGGTGGCCGGGGTGATTACCTTTTTCGCTGCCCCTTTGAGCACTTCAATCTTCACGTGTGATCCTGGATCACCGGTATAGGTCCACTGGAGGGTCTGGGTGGAACCCTGCTGCCAGTCCTCACCGCCATTCGGTGTCACGACCGAGATCGATCCACCGCCAGGAACGATGCTGAAATAATCCTCACTGGTATCATTACAAGCAGGATGGATGGTACTGGTGACCCGGATCCGGAACTCAGTGCCAAGCGGAGCCGACATCGGAATCGGCAGGGTATACTGACCTGAACCGCCCGACCCGATAGAGGTGCTGGCGGTGATATTGGCGAGGACCGTGGGTCCTTTCAGGAGGGCAATCTGAACCGCAGGTCCCGGGCTTCCGGAAAAGTTCCATCTGATGGTCTGGGTGGAGCCTTGAGACCAGTTTTCTCCACCGTTGGGAGAGGTCACGGTGATCGCCGATCCGATTGTGAAGGAGGTGTTGCTCATATCATTGCAGTGGGGTTTGGTGGTGCTGGTGACCCGGAACTGATAATCTGATCCAACGGGTACGTCGTAAGGAATCGTCAGGCTGTAGGAACCAGATCCTCCCGATCCGATGGAGGCGGTCACATTACCGAGGACTGTGGGTCCTTTCAGGAGATCGAGCGTTACGTGAGATCCGGGATTACCGCTATAGGTCCATTCGATGGTCCTTGGGGAGCCCTGTTGCCAGGTCTCACCACCATTCGGGGTGACAAGAGTGATTGATGAATTGTCGGTGATCTTGAAAGGATTGTCGCTCATATCACTGCATGCAGGATAGCTGGCGCTGGTGACCTTGATCCGGAACTGATCACCGACCGGGGCAAAGGTGGGGATTGCCAGCGTATATTCGCCGGTTCCCCCTGAACCGATCGGGGTGCTTGCGGTGATATTGGTGAGCACTGTTGGTCCGTTCAGGAGATCGATCTTCACCGCTGACCCAGGATTGCCGGCATAGGTCCATCTGATGTTCTGGGTGGAGCCGCTAGGCCAGTCTTCTCCCCCGTTGGGAGAGGTCACGGTGATCGCCGATCCGATTGTGAAGGAGGTGTTGCTTGTATCGGTGTATGCGGGCTTGCTGGTACTGGTGACCCGGATCTTATAATCCGATCCCGCAGGTATGTTGTAGGGAATCATCAGGCTGAATGAACCCGATCCTCCCGAACCGATGGAGGCGGTGATATTGAGAAGAACCATTGGTCCGTTCAGGAAATCGATCTTCACGTGAGATCCGGGATCGCCGGTGTAATTCCACTGGATGGTCGCTTTGGAACCCTGTTGCCAGGTCTCACCGCCATTCGGAGTCACCAGCGTGATGGAGGTACTGTCCGGTATGATGGAGAAGTCCCCGTTGCTCATGTCATACACGGAAGAATTACTGGTGCTGGTGATCCGGATACGGTAATCAGTCCCGGCAGGCATGCCTGGAGGGATGGTCAGAGCATATGAGCCTGAGCCTCCATAACCCACGGGAGTACTGGAAGTGACGCTCATGATGACCGAATAACCTTTCAGCATCTCGATCTTCACGGTGGGTCCTGGATCGCCAGTATAGGTCCATGAAATATTCTGGGTACTCCCTGCGGCCCATACTTCACCACCGTTCGGAGTCCCGACGGTAATGGTAGCGGCGGTATCCACTGCAGCAGGCATTACATCGGTGGGATAACCGGCGGTAGCCTGCAGCAATAGAAGGCTGAAGATCAGAAGGAAGACTGTGGTCTTCCATAACCGTTTCACTATAATGATCATTTGAATGCGATCCCCCCTATCAAGGGATAAATCAAGAGATAATATTCAGAGAATATATGAATATCCATTTGAATTTCCCAATACCCTTGATTTCTGAGATACGGCAGGGAACGTCCCCCTGTAGCATCTGCCTTCATCGTGAAAACGCACTTTTCTCTTGTTTAAAATCCAGTGTTCCACCCCTCAAGGGGGACGATCGTTGAGTGACGGCTGCCGAATTCTTCAGAACTCTTACCTTTGTTAATCCAGTAAACATCATAGATAACAAAGCTGGTACACAATCAAAAAAGGAGGTTGCACCCCCCACTTCCTTATTTGCCTCTCATCCACCGGTTGCACTGATCGCGAAGGTTCCGTTGCTCATATCCGTGCAGGCAGCATAGCTTCCGCTGGTAACCCGGATCATATAATCAGATCCCATCGGTGTTCCAGCTGGGATGATCACGTTATATGATCCGGATCCGCCCGGGCCGATGGGAATGCCGGTGAGTGTTTTCAAAATCGCCCCGCCCTTGATCACATCGATGTTCACCGTTGACCCGGGATTTCCGGACCAGGTCCAGCTCATGGGGAGGGTGGAGCCAATCTTGTACTCTTCTCCACCGTTGGGGGTCGCGACCGTGATGGCGGAGCTGATGGTGAATGGGCCATCGCTCGTATCGGTGTATGCAGGATTGCTGGTGCTGGTAACCTTGATCGCATAATCAGGTCCGAGCGGTGTATAGTAAGGGAACGTCAGGTTGTAAGAACCTGATCCGCCAGTTCCAAGGGGATAACTGGAGGCTATCGTTGCCAGAACCGTCCCGTTTCGCAACGCCTCGATCTTCACGGCTGTCCCGGGATTGCCGGTATAGGTCCACCTGAGGGTATGCATGGATCCCTGGACCCAGTTTTCACCGCCGTTTGGCACCTGTACGGTGATCGATGAACTGGGATCAATCCCGATCGTGAAGGGATCATCACTCGTATCGGTGCAGGCGGGATCGCTGACGCTGGTTACCCGGATCAGGTAATCGGCCCCCAAAGGTGTGCTGGCAGGGAGTGTCACGCTGTAGGATCCGGATCCACCCGGGCCGATGGGAATGCCGGTGAGGGTTTTCAGGGAAGCTCCACCCTTGATCACCTCGATATTCACCGTTGATCCCGGGTTGCCATGATAGGTCCAGTTCATGGGAAGGGGGGATCCGACATGGAAGGTCTCACCGCCGTTTGGTACGGTCACTAGGATGGTGGGGCCGGAGATCGCGAAGGGACCATCGCTCGTATCGGTACATGAGGTATTACTGGCGCTCGTGACCCGGATCGTGTAATCACTCCCCAATGGCGTGGATGCGGGAATTGTCACGTTGTATGACCCGGATCCCCCAGGGCCGATCGGGATGCCCGTGAGGGTTTTCAGGATGGTCGTGTCTTTCAGCACCGAGATATTCACTGTTGATCCCACATCACCGGTATAGGTCCAGCTCATGGGCAGGAGGGAGCTCCGGTAGTAGGTCTCACCACCAGATGGTGATACCACCGTAATGGAGGGACCGTCATCGATCGTGAAGGCTGCGTCACTGGTATCAAAAAACGCAGAGTTGTTGGTGCTGGTAAGACGGACCCGGTAATCAGAGGCGGGAGCCTGGTTACTGGGGATGGGCCAGTGGTAGGAACCCCAACCACCGGACCCTATGGTGGTATTGGATGAGAGAACCTCACTCGTCCCCGATTCCCTGAGCAGCTCGATCAGCACCGTGGATCCCGGATCGCCGGTATAGTTCCACTGGATGGTCAGGTCTGATCCCCTCAGATAGTGCTCCCCACCGTTCGGATACATCACGGTGATTGATGGAATTGCTGTGTCAGATACGCCGGCAAGGAAGGCGTCCCAGGCTTCGTGATACCCGCAGCCGTTCATGTCACCCCCCTCTGCCTCGACCAGTCCGGCAATAACGATCCTGCCGTCGCTCTTCAGATCGAGCGCATTCCCGTTTTCGTCATCAGGGCCCCCGATACACCGGGCCCACTGCACAGCCCCGGCGGAATCGGTCTTTGCGACGAATGCATCATAATAGCCATGATACCCTGAACCGGTAAAGTTGCCGTCTGAAGAGGAGGTAGATCCCACGAGGAGGAATCCCCCATCGGTGGTCTGCTGGACGGATCGGCCGGTATCACGGTTGGATCCCCCGATACACCGTGTCCATTGTGGTGACCCGGTGGCATTGATTTTTGCCAGAAAGGCATCAGTTGAACCATGGTTCCCGGCGCCGGAGAAGTCTCCTCCGATGGAGATCGATTCACCGCACAGGATGACTCCGTCATCGGTGGTCGCCCGGACAAAATAGCCATAATCCTCCCCCAGCGGCCCCCCGATACACCGGGCCCATTCGACCGTTCCTGACGGATTGAGTCTGGCCGCAAACGCATCCCAGTTGCCATGAAACCCTGCGGCACTGAAATTGCCATCGGAAGAATTGGTATATCCTGCAAGGATGTACCCGTCATCCCCTGTCTGCTGGACAGCCGTGCCATAGTCGGGGTTGGAGCCCCCGACGCACCGGGCCCACTGCACCGCCCCGGTAGCATTGAGCTTGACTGCGAAAGCATCGTAGTAATTATGGCGGCCGGCATCAGCAAAGTCGCCGTCAGAGGACCCGGTATTCCCTGCCAGGATGAATCCCCCGTCGCTTGTCTGTTGGACTGCCATTGCCCTGTCGGTATAGGTCCCTCCAATGCAGTGTACCCAGAGCACGGTTCCATTGGAACTCATCCTGGCTATAAAGGCATCTTGATCCCCGTGCAGTCCGGAGGCACTGAAATTCCCGTCAGTGGAGGTGGTGTAGCCGGCAAGGATGAATCCCCCATCGGGGGTCTCCTGGACGGAACGACCATACTCGGACCCGGATCCCCCAATGATTCGTGTCCATTCTACCCCATGACTGGAATTGAGCTTGGCCACAAAGGCGTCCTCGTTCCCGTGATAGCCAGTAGTACTGAAGTCCCCATCAGAGGAGTTCGTGAACCCGGCGATGACAAACCCGCCGTCAGTGGTGTCCTGCACCGAGAAGCTGTTCTCATGATGAGATCCCCCGACGCATTGGACCCAGTCCAGGGTGGGACTGCCTGCGGTCCATGCGGTAGTGTTGATCCAGGAGCTGCCGATCAGCTGGGACGTATCAACCGTTCTCGTGCTCAGGATATATTCAGTATGTGCCGTCAGATTGGCTGCGGTGTAATACCGAGTCCCTCTGGGAACCATAGCGATATGCTCCCCGTTGAGCTCTATCCAGACCTCCTCGAAGTCGGGGTCTGCCGGGTCGATCCATGTCCATGTGATGGAGTCCGGGCGGATGGTCGAAGCAGTGAGAGCCTGGATGTCCCCGGGAGGGGTGGTATCATCGAATGCCGCAATCGCCTTGTTCACTTTCTCGAGGAACAGAGTAAGGGCGGTGATCCTGCCCTCGTTTTCGGTGTATTTATCTTCGAGGACTGTGCATATCCCTGTCGTATTATAATCGAGGAGTATGGTCCGGAAATTCTGCAGATCTGCTGAATCATATCCAGTTTCTGTCAGGTTGGCGGTCACGTTGGGAGAGAATCCATTATTGTATACATCGTCCTGCAGAATGGCCATTGCTGCATCGATATCCTGGCCGATCTCGCTGACGGCAGAATAATAATCCAGAAGATTTTCGCTGATGTTGTGGCGGATGCCTATCTCCCGCTGAAGAGAGGATGCCAGCCTGTCCAACTGGATCTCCTGCCACTCTGAATTATTGTCGATGAACGCACCCTGGTATTTTTCATAGGTCCGGAGCGTGTTATTCTGCGCAGGGACAAGA
Organism: Euryarchaeota archaeon ADurb.BinA087; assembly: GCA_002068435.1. Lineage (GTDB taxonomy): Archaea > Halobacteriota > Methanomicrobia > Methanomicrobiales > Methanospirillaceae > UBA9949. The sequence continues at coordinate 7,501 of MVZQ01000048.1, forward strand.
AGGGTATAGTTATTCACCAGCCGAATCTGTGAATTCATGACAACCTGGTTCAGATACCCGGGATCACTTTCATTGAGGACGAATTCCGGGATCCTCGGCCCATCCATAGGCTCGTAATAGAGAGAAGTGTACTCCATATCCGGCGGATCCTGCATATAATCGAAAAGGCAGGACTGGGTCTGGTAGAACATCGTCTCCGACCAGAGAATGACCAGGCCTGCGCCCGTGGTATCGACATATTCTGCGATGTACGGGAAATAGTACTGGAGGGTATCCTGAGCGGCAATCTCAACGAGCGGGGTATTTTCCGCAATCGCTGTACCAACGGTCTCAATCATGAGATCCCGATACATGGCCATGGCGACATCATCGCCCCGTGACCGTGCACTGTCGTATAAATTGGAAAGGACGTGAAGTCCCTGCTTTGTTTTCGCTATTTCTCCGGGGAGATCTCCGATTGACATCGTATCCGAGATGATCCCTCCCCATTCGGCAACGTATCTCATCCGGGCGCTTACCGCATCCCAATGGGCTTTATTCAGTTCAAATGCCTCTTTTGCGCCGTTCGATTTTGCCGCATTCATGTCCTGCAGGATATATTCAGGGAGGTAGACGTACGTCTCCTTTTCCTTGAACACTTCAATGGGACCGATTTTCTCACTCTGCGGGTCTCCTTCATAATCCGAAATGACGTCATATACGCCGACCGGAACACTGGGGAAGGAGAACTGCCCTTTACTGTTCGCCGTTGTGTTCATCACCTCTCCATTCTCCAGGTTATGGAGAGTGATAAGGGCGCCACTGGCAGGCCGGATATACAGCCTTGAATAGGCCATCCTCCGGGAAAACGACTGGCCGTTGAGAGAGCCGTAACTTCCGATCACCTCCAGGGCCCCATTCTTCCCCGCCTCTGCCTGAGGGGTGGTGACAACAACGGTATACTTCCCTACAGGACAGGTGGACGAGACATAGATCCCGCACCGGATATGTTCGGTATCGAGGTAATCAACATATTGAGCTGAAAATTTCTTGTCCGGCTGGGACATATGCCTGAAGGTAACTTTGGTATCTTTGGTAAATCCGGTGCCGGTTATCATCAATTCCAGGGGGGTGGCGTTATAGCGCTCTGCCGTGCCTGGGTCGACACTGGTAATGGTCAGGGGATCGGTGATGACGAACTCTTTGGCAATCCCCCTGGTGCCGTTGGCATCCGTTATCGTCAGTGTGGCATAATACTGGCCTGTACTGGCGAAGGCATGGCTGGTGATCATTCCTTCTCCCTGGCTGCCCTCACTGAAGATCCATGCATACACGGCGGGTCCGGAGGTGATACTCGGTGATGCATCAAAAGTAACAGCCTGGTTTATCTCGCCGGGATTGGGTGAGATGGTAAAATCAATCTCACCATAATTCTTTGAAAATTTCTGGACCCGGTGGTTCCCCCTGTCGACAACGTATACGTTGCCTTCACGGTCTACGGCAATTCCGCACGTCTGGTTAAACTGCCCGTTTCCCGTACCATAGGATCCCCATTGGGTAACAAACGCCCCGTTTGAGGTAAACTTCTGGACGCGGGGATGGTCAAAATCCGTGACATACACATAATTTTCAGAATCAACGGCAATAAACGCTGGAGCGGTAAATTCCCCACATCCTGTCCCGTATCTTCCCCATTTCGTTAAATATACCCCGTTCGAGGTGAACTTCTGGACGCGATAATTGCCCCCGTCAGTCACATATACATGTCCCTTTGTATCTGCAGCAACGTCTGTCGTACTATCGAATTCTCCATTCTCAGAACTGTCTCGATGGTTTCCCCATGATCTCAAAAATGTCCAGTTCAATGTGTATTTCGCGACAGACGGCGTTCCTCCATCGTTTGGATTCTGACCACAGAGGTATATGTTACCATAAATATCGGCTCCAATGCCATAGACCCACCAGTTGTCCCATCCGTCAGTCACATAGCTCGCAGAAAAGAGGCTGGTCGGTGATCCATCCTTCGGAATCTTCATGACAAGCGGAGCCATGAAACCACTGACGTAAATATTCTGATTCCCATCAACTGCAATATCATAGGGATATGTGTGGGCGGCCCATTCCCTGATATAGGTCCCATTGGGAGAAAATTTTTGGACCCGGATGTTTGACAGGTCAGCAACATAGACGTACCCCTCGTCATCGACGGCAATCCCCTGCGGGTACTTGAATTGCCCGTGAAGTGTCCCGTACGAACCCCACTGGGTGACGTATTTGTACTGTTCTGCCCCAGCTAGTCCAGTACCCATTGCCAGGAACGCAATAAGGACTACCAAAATCAATCCTATTCTTGTCAAAGCCATGACGGATGTCCCCCCCATATCAAGAGATAGTTCCTGGTTGAATAACGTGGTATAAAATAAGCTCTGATCTATTTCCCGGACGGATAGTGGCAATGGACACAAAAAAGAGAGGTGATTCCTTCTCTCACGGGAAGGTCTCTACGTACGCCACAATATCATCGATCTTCATGCAGACATGATACTGTGCATCATACGTGGTGATCCAGTCATCACCCGTTTTTCCATCGATCAGCCCGTCGGCCTTCTCCCGGACATTATTCTGGAGCGAGGAGACAAAGCCATTCCATTCCTCGTCTGCGATCATTTCATCCAGAGCAGAGAACATGTTGGCAAGGGCGTTCTTCCGCTGGTCTGCCTTGCCCTTGAACGCCGTGGCAGGGAGGCCCTGGATATAGTCTGCAAGGTCATGCTTCGCCTCTGCCACATCGGAGACATGGACGGACCATGCGGCCGCGGTTGTCGCACCGCCATCATCGTCCGTAACCGTTACGGTGACAGAATAATCACCAGGGGCACCATATGCATGGGAGACTTCCACCGTCCCGGTGACAGAGGGGGGATCATCTTCTTCTTCAGTCAGAGTTCCTGCTGAGGTCTGACCATCCCCGAATTCCCAGTTCGCCGTGTGCGTATCGCACCAGCCGGGGTCACTGAAGGTGCCGTGGAACGTCAGTTCCTGATAGGGCAGGATAAACTGCGGATTCGGCTGGTCCATGGCCCCCTTCGTGACGGTGGGGGCAACGTTGTTCACCGTTACCGTGAGCGTATCGGTTCCTACCCCTCCGTCATCATCAGTGACCGTCAACGTCACCGTATAGGCACCATCATCACAATAGGTATGTTCAGGTGTCAGGGTACCCGTCACCGCTGGGCTGCCATCACCGAAGTCCCAGGAATAGGTCAGGGTATCACACCACCCGGCATCGGATGCTGATCCGCTGAACGAGACCAATTCGCCCTCGTCGACAGCCTGGTCCGGCCCGGCATTGGCTGCCGGGGCAACATTATTCACGGTAATGATTGCTGTGTCGGTATCCGAGGCTCCGTCATCATCGGTGACCGTCAGCGTCACGGTATAGACGCCATTGTCGCAATAGATGAACGGTACGTCCTGCACATCAGCAGAGTTTACTCCATCGCCAAAGTCCCAGTGATACGTGAAGGTATCGCATCCCGGGTCGGTGGCCGATGCGCTGAACGATACCTCCTGCCCTTCATTCACTGTCACATCCGGCCCGGCATCGGCGACAGGTGCAACATTGTTCACGGTCACGGTCATCGTATCGAACGCCAGGCCTCCGTTATCATCCTGGACCGTCAGGGTGACCGTGTATACTCCGTCATCGCAGTACTCATGGCTCGGCGTCAGGCTTCCGGTCGCCACCGGGCTGCCATCACCAAAATTCCAGGTGTAGGTGAGCGTGTCAGCCGGGCTGGGATCGCTTGCAGTCCCGCTGAAGGAGACCCCCGCACCTTCATCGACGGTCTGATCACTTCCTGCATAAGCAGTGGGGTTCTGATTGGCAATCGTGACCGATGTGGAATCCATATCCTCCACCCCGAAGCTGTCCCTGACCATGAGACCGACCTGGCCGAAGAAATCATCCTGCCACGTGTGGGAGACGCTGCCGCTCATTGCATCAGTCTCGTAGGTCCCATCGTCATCCAGGTCCAGGGCCTTGGCGATGATACAGTCGTCAGCGGTGTCAGATCCGGAGCAGGTCAGCGTAACGGGTACCATTTCAAGCCCTGCATACGTGCCGTGGACATCAGCAGCCGGAGCCGTGTTGGCAGCAGGTCCGGAGATGGTGTTGATGATCATGACATTATATCCGAAGTCTGCCGTAGGCTCCGTGTATGCCATCCGGAAGTACCCTGCCTCACCTGATCTCCCGTAGGTATCCTCACCCCAGCCGGTCCCCCAGCTGTTCTTGCCGATCCAGGCCTGGTCGGTATCGTCCCACCCGATGATGGCAATGAAGTGTCCCCCTACAATGGGCCCCGAACTTGCCGTATGCTGGTAGACTCCGCCCGTGTAGAACTTGTGGAAGTCATTGTACACGTTCATATGCACCGCAACGGGCCCATTTGTCATGATGGCGGTCTTCAGATCATCCCGGCTTATCGTATTGGACCAGCCGGGATCCAGGGTCTTGAAATCATAACTGATGACCTTGGTAAGACTCGCCTGGTCCCAGCAGATGCACCGGGCCGAATCACATTCAGGATCTCCTGCCACGGTGCCCCCGACATAGGGGAAACAGGCCTCGTAAGGGGTCCCAGTGGCTACCAGGAAATCAAACGTGCCACCAAGATTCCAATCGGTACAGGTCCCGTGGCCGTAACATTTGATCTGCTGTTCGGACAGGTCCACTGGATAGCCGGCAGATCCTTTCACGATCTTCACCTTGGATTCAAGCGCTGCTGCCGCTGCAAAAGCCCAGCAATCGCTACATCCCTGGAGTTTGATATTGGTCACAAAGTTCCCGGGATTCGCTCTCCAGTCAAACGATCCAGGGGGCGCTCCTCCATCCCGATACGGAACCAGTCCCCCTGCCGGCTCCGGGGTCTTGACCCGCTCCCCGGGGATCTCTTTCTGGCCTCCCAGCAGGTTCAGCCGCTCCTCAGGAGTGAGCCTGGACAGGGAGGTCTCTCCGGCAGTCCAGCGAAGGCTCTCTTTTTGGATATACGACTGTACTTCCCCCAGGCTTTTTTCAATTGCTACCCTACCCTCTGCCACGTCAGCCGCGACAATGCATGGTGCCACCACCACACCTACGAAGAGGAATACGAGCACTACTCGTAGTGTTGTAGAAAAGAGACGTTTCTTCATGATTCTTTCCACCTTCTCAACCAGTTTTTTCTCGTTCCCCCCGATCGGGATGTCCGGCAATCGAGTTCTTGAAAGGGGAAAGGTCCTGATCCCCGCAGATATTCGCACCTGGTATCGGAAGCCGCGATGTGATCACGATGGCAGTGTACACGATTCCGGACAGCACTGGGAACGGCATAACGGAACCCAGACCTTTTGGAAACGGCTCCCGCAGGGTGGACTTATTTATAATGTATTAAAAATAATTGCAATGCAATAGTGATGACAGAGTAGTTCTTATCTGAAGAGGTATACTACAATCGATTCAATTTTGATTCTTCTCTATCATGCAAATCCCCAGCCGGGAAACGAAAGCGCCCGGAATCGCGTGGAAACCGATAAAAAAACTACATGATTCCTTCGAAGGACACATGCATACGAGATGAAAATGCCGGAGGCATTTTCATATAAAAAAGTCCCGTGAGGGAGTTATCAGGCAGTTATACCCGGGAAAGACCGGAGTTCCAGCTCATCTGCTTGTCAAAGAGATAGATCTTCCCGTCGACCGAGGTCCGCTCCGAAAACTCC
>MVZQ01000049.1 GCA_002068435.1 Euryarchaeota archaeon ADurb.BinA087
GAGGTTTGCGAATGTCACGTCCTCGTCCATCACGATCCCTTCGAGTTGTTCGAACTCGGCAAGGTGCGTGGTATCGATCGTCTCGCGGCGGTATACACGCCCCACGGCGAATGCCTTGACAGGCGGATCCCGGTGCTCAGCGAGGTGCTGGATCGAGAGGCAGGTGGTGTGGGTCCGGAGAACGCACTGCCGAGCCTTCTCTTCTTTCCAGGTCCCTCCCCATCCGGTCGATGACGTCCCGCCTCCATTGATATGCATGGCCTTCACCTTTTCGTAGCCATGGGGAAGGGGAAGGGTCTCGCTCAAATAAAAGGTGTCCTGCATCTCCCGTGCCGGGTGGTCCTGAGGCTGGAAGAGAGCATCGAAGTTCCAGTAGCATTGCTGGACGATCTCCCCATACAGTTCCTCAAACCCCATCGTGAGAAGGATTTCACGCATCTCACCGATGATCCGCTGGTACGGGTGTACCTTCCCGGGATAGAGCCGCCGTGGCAGCTTCTTTACATCATAGCGCCTGAATTTAACGTCCCTCCATGTGCCTGATACAATCTGGTCACGGGTGAGGGTCCCGGTCTCTGCCCGAAGGTCGAGCCCCGCCTGCACCAGGGCCAGTCCTTCAGGGGTGATGGCAATCTTATGCTGCACGGTCTCATGTTCCGCCAGGATACCCCGTTTGATCAGATCTTTTGTCCTTGGATCATCAGGAGCGGGATTTTTCAGGGCTGCTTCATCTGCATCAGTGGAGGCCCCCGGGATCGTTTCCACGGCAGATCCCGTCACCCTGATGAGGCCTTTCTTCCGGAGCTGCCCAAACCCGATCGCGAACGCAGCGTGTTTGCGGAGGTCGTCAACCGTTGATCCTTGCCTGATCTCGCGGAGGAGTTGTGTCTCGGGCAAACCGGTCTCAAGATACCGCTTCCCTTCATCGGTATAGACGAGTTCCCTCGCGACGATCCGTTCGGTCGCCACCAGCCCTTTTTCCTGTGCAAGATGTGCCCATTGCACGACCGCCTCCGCGGTGGCACCCAGCAGTCCGGCAAGAGGGGTGGCAAACGTCCTCTCCTCTTTTCCAAGTACTGCCAGCAGGCGTTTCTCATTCTGCGTCAGTTCAGCCATGTCACACCCTGATCGTGTCTGCGCATGCGTCGATCTTCTCCCTGAACTCTTTCAGGAACGCCACCACCCGTTCAGCGGTGTCCTTCTTGCATTGTCCGCACGTGATCTCCCCGCCCAGGCATTTGCGCCTTATTTCTGCCAGTTCTGCGTCTTCCGTTACCATGTGGAAGAGGTTGAGGAGGTACAGGGAGCACCGGTCGGGTTCACCACCGAGACGCTTCTGCTCCTCAAGAGTCATCCTCCCCCCGGTGATGCCATTCATCACCTTCTTTCTGACAACCGGGTCAGGCTCATGGAACGAGATAGTGCTTTCGGGGATGCTCGAGGACATCTTCCCCCCGGTCAGGCCCGGCATGAAGATATGGTACGTTGAGGAGGGGGTATAGAAAGCAAATCCCCCGTGAGCCCGTTCGATCTCACGGACCCGGGCAGCGACTTCGGCGCACGTCCCCCCCTTGATATCGACATGGCCTTCATACTTTTTCGCATGGGGAAATGCCGATTTGACTGCATTGAGCGCAGTTTCAGGGGCATTCTTTGAACGGACACTGATGTATCCCTCGCGCTCTTCGATGGTAAACATGCGCATCTTGTGAGCGATGCCCCGTGCAAGGCGGATATGGGGGTCCTGGTCGACCCCGACCGGGACCACGGTCGGGGCAGGGCTGCTGTCCACCTGGGGGAAGAGGATATCAGCAACCTGGGTGATGACGCTCTCTGCATGGGCGAGCTCGGTATCAGCCCCGAATCCATAAATAGCCGTGAGCTCCGAGAAGTTCACCTTGGTTGCGGCCTCGAATGCAAGATCTTTGAGCCGGTTATTCCTGCTCTGGAAATAGGTCTTACCTTCGAACCCGAGGGCGCACAGGCAGGCGAGATACTCCTTGCCGAATTCGTCACATTTCTCCCAGGATATGTCCCGCACGGCATGGGCCTCCCTGTCTGCAATGGCCACGTATCCGCTGCCACCCTGCTGCACATGCCAGACCACCTCCTTCATCACCATCAGATGGCCGAGATGGGGATGGCCGGAGGGCATGAAGCCGGTGAGGACATGGAACGGTCTTTTATCCCGGATACATCCTGCAATCTGCTGGTAATCGCGGTGACCTATCACGATTCTCCTGCGCATGAAGGAGGGGACTTCCGGTATCATGGGCAGGACATTTTCGATTGTTTCGATGCCAAAATCGGTAAAGAGTTTCTCAACATCCACCAGTGGCTGGCTTGACCAGGGATTTATCTCTTCCATGCACCACGCTCACAGTTTGATCCGGGCAAATTCGACGTATTGGATTCCCGCAGTACCTTGTGCCGCAAACAACATCTTCTTTTTCACACTGTGGGCGAGGCGGACTGATCGGGAGATACTGCTCATCGGAACCATGTCCCCCGGTGCAATGGCATGGACCAGCATCTCGGAATGTGGCTTTAATCCGGAATATACCCTGAAATGATGCCCGAATTTGTACCCTGTCCGCGGAATAAATCCCTCCTGCCGTAAATTGGAATAGACCACCATTTTCTGTTCAAGCTCCTTGTCCTGATCGGCAACGAGAGAGAGAAAATCGTCCAGCCGTACTGGTCCTTCTTCGTTCCAGAGGGTGAGGACTCCCGCACGGGCAAGGTAGATGATCTCGAGGGGGGAGAGGATCAGGCGTTCATCATCGAGGGCTATCCCAAATGATGCGAGACGTGTTCGTTCTTCCTCGCGAGGGCAAACGAATGCCGACTTTCCCACCAGCAGCCCTTTCAGGGGCGGGAAGGGTTCTTCGGGAAGAGCTGCCGGAAGGTGCTGAACTTTTATCTCATAATACGTCAGTTCACTTTCATCGTCAACAATAGCCAGGATGTGCTGTTTCCGCATGTGGGTTGATGAAGTCGTTTCCTTTATGAGGAGAGAGAAATCCACGACATCCCGCTCTGAAAGAACCCGGACCATATACTGGGACTGCCCGCTCCCCGGCTTGTGGCCTCTCCTGAAGACGCGGAAATCCTGGGGACCGGTCTGGACCGCATACCCCCTTTCACGGAGATCACGGTATACCAGAAAAGTTCGTAAAAATTCTGGATTTTTCGCAAAATGCGCAGAAAGCTGGTCGAAGTCATACCCGGGTATCTCAATCCGTTTCCTTGAAAGGAGGTAGCATGCCTCTTCAGGAGACAGCCGTAATCCACTCCCGTCAGGCCTTCCATACCCGCTCTGGTCGTACAGGGAGCGCCCTTCACTTCCAAGACGGACAGAGACCCCGTCAAGCCTCGCTTTCATTGGTATTGTTATTCGCTCCCCGTTGTAATAATATGCTCACCAGATCAGGTGAGGCGGCAGTAGACACAGAGATTGATCACCTCCCTTTTCCATGAAGAGTGACAACATACTGCCCCGGAAATTTGCAACTTTAAAACCCGTGAATCCCGATTCCGCCCCGAATTTTCTCATATTCTATAAACCGGGAATCGGCCTCGTTTCCCTGGAATAAACCATATGCCGCTATATCTTATGCCGGCGTGGAAGGAGAGGGTGTGAGAGGGCAGACCTCTGGTTTCCGGATATGCTTCATGATGATTTGAAGATTTCAAAATCAATGGCTCCCACCGGGAGAAATGCAGGCCCGGACCTTGTCTTCCACGGGGGACTTATCTTCCACTAAGAGGAGTGAAAAGACACGAACAGGAGTGAGAAGAGGAGCGAATAAAAGATACCGGGAGATGGGAGAAGCGGCTTTCAGATCAACAGGGAGCGGTTTCACCTATCCAACGGATCTCCCTCCTTCGCCAGCTCAACCGCAGAAACACCATTCCTCACCCTGCAAGGTGACGGACCTTTTTGATATTCCCCACGTCATCCCTTCTCTCATCAACCGGGGTCTCACAGATCAGGGGGAGATTTCGCAGGGGGGGAGTGGAGAGGATCCGTGTAAAACCCTCTTCACCGATCCGGCCCAGACCGATATGTTCATGGCGGTCGAGGCCCGAGCCGAGATCGCCTTTCGAATCGTTCAGGTGAATGAGCCGCAGGTGTTTCAGACCGAGTGTCTCATCAAACCGGTTCAGGGTCTCCTCAAGTCCTTCACCTGAACGAAGGTCGTACCCCGCCCCGAATGCATGGCAGGTGTCAAAGCAGAAGCCAATCCGGGAGGGTTTTTTGATACCTTCCACGACGGTAGCGATATCTTCGAAACGGCTCCCGATTCCGTTCTTCTCACCGGCTGTATTTTCGAGGAGGAGAAGCACCGGATTGTCTACCTTGTCCAGGGCATCGTTGATCATGGTGGAGACACGCCGCTGCCCGGCATCCTTCCCTTCCGGCCCATAGTGTCCAAGGTGGGTAACGAGGTATGGGATCCCCAGCGTCCCGCACCGTGAGAGCTCGGCAACCAGCGTACTTCCTGATTTTTCCGCGAAATCCGGATTCATGGTAGCCAGGTTGGGGAGGTAGGGCATGTGGTCAACGGCAGGGGCTAGTTTGCTTTTCCCGAGCTCCTGGCGGAAAAGGACCACCTCGGCAGGTTCGAGATCCCTGAACATCCAGCCTCTTGGATTCCTCGAAAATATCTGGAAGGTATCACACCCTGTGGCTGATGCCCGTCCCACAGCTTTTGAGATACCCCCGGCGATTGAAACATGTACTCCTATCGTTACCATCAACCGGTCTCCTTCTATCACCTAGGGTTGGGTGTGTTGATACTTCGTTTTTGGGTTCCTCCCTTACCTGTTCCTGGTCTCAAGGGGAAACAAACCTCCATTCAGGCACGTCAGGGGAGAAAGGATAAGAATATGGGATGATGATATCAAAAACAAGCCGCACATTGGACGATATGCCGGCAGTTCTTCGCCTCAATATTCCGGAGGGAAAGAAAACGGGGGAGGTGAGAATCCCTATCGATATACCCCGGGAAAGAGAGCAGACGGATATACCAGGATCCAGTCCTGCCAGGGAGGGGGGGCGATACCCGCTTTTTTTAGCACCGTGGCACCAACGCCTCGAGTTCTGCAAGGACAGCCCCGGCAAATTCAGAGGTCCCTGCAGTTCCTCCCAGGTCCCTGGTCTTTATCCCCCGGGCGATTGTCGCCCTGATAGCCTGCTCAACAAGCCCGCAGGATGCGTGCTCTCCGATATGGTGTAGGAGCATGGCTGCACTCCTGAATGCTGCGACAGGGTTTGCAATATTTCTTCCGGCAATGTCCGGTGCACTCCCGTGCACCGGTTCGAAAAGGGAGTGATCGGTACCGATATTTCCGCTTGGCAGAAGACCGAGCCCCCCTACCAGATATGCGGTCACATCTGACAGAATATCCCCGAACATGTTGGTAGTGACGATCACATCATAGCGATCCGGATGCTGAAGCACATCGAGGCAAAGCGCGTCAATGAAGCGTTCCTTTACCTGGATTGCGGCTTTCCGGGCTTCCTCAAGGCAGATGTCCCGGAAGAATACATCCGATTTGAGAATGTTCGCTTTGTGACCGATCGTGATATCGTGGCGTCTCCTGGCAAGGGTGCAGGCATACCGGGCTATCCGTTCACTTCCTTTTCTCGTGATGCAGCGGAGCGTGCATGCCGAGTCATGCTCTATCTTTTCAAGACCGGAATACAGTCCCTCGGTATTCTCCCTGACAACGATGATGTCAAAACCCTCACCCCAGACAGGCCTGACATTGGCATAGAGATCAAGCTCTTTCCGGATCCGGACAATGACGCTCCGGTAATCACGCGAGGGAGGGGTGGTAACCGCCCCAAACAGGATCGAATCGGCAGTGGCAAGCAGCGCGATATCATCCTCCGTTATTGCCTCTCCGCCCCGCTGCCACCTGTCAAACCCGGCCTCCACCTCGAAAAATTCGATGTCCGGCCGGATGATATGAATCGCCTCACGAGCCGGCGGTATGACTTCGTGACCAATCCCATCTCCTTCGATGATGGCAACCCTCATCTTCCCGCCCTCCATCTGGCAAGGAGATCACTGACTGCTGATAAGATTTCAGAGGGGGACGCCCCCCAATGGACCACTGCCCCGAACTTCCCCCCATGTGTCCCGATTCCTTCTCTCTCTTTCCGGCAGCACCGTGCGATGAATGGTTCTTCGGCGACCATTGAAAGGGGGCAGATATCCGTCACCTCGAACCCTTCACCATAACACTCCCGAAGAAACTGGGTGGCAGTCAGGCACCCGGCCACCTTCTCTCCTCCCAGGAGGAGGTCGGCATCAAGGGTCCGGTCAAACCCTGATGCCCGGCAGGGATAGATGTCAGCATCCACCTGCGAGATGTCCCGGAGGGTGTGCTCGAAGGTTACATCGAGCCCGGAGAAGAGACCCGCCTCTTCAAGATCCCTGATACAGGCTGAAAGGCTTGGGCGGGGAGGGATGACATCATACACGGCCACGGTCTGGAAGAGCGAGAGGTCAGGATCACAGACAAACGTGGTATGTTCATCGATCCCGGTGAAGATGGTGCACCGCTTACCCGAATCTGAGGCGAGGCGCACGAGCAGAGCCCGGTTATGCAGCTGTACCTTGTCCGGGTAGAGCCAGGTCTCACCAGGGCCAGCGAGAACCCGCGTCTCTACGACCTCCCGCATCAGGCCTTTCCCTGCCGGGTCCGTTGTCACTTCGAGGATTTCCGGGCCGGAAGGGGTATCATGGATCAGGTAGCGGGAGAGGAAGTACACCTGATCTCCACAGGGGCGTGTTGCTGCAATCCCCACCTCCTTGCACTGGCGGGGGAAGATCATCGCTTCTGCCTCCAGTGCGATACGAGGCCTCCGGCTGCAAGCATCTGGAGCATCCGGGGGGAGAGGGGCCGGATATCCCGGGAGATCCCGGATACGGTGATCAGCCCCGCCGTGAGATCGATCTCAACCATATCCCCGTCACTGCATGGTATCTCCGCCTCAGCAAGGGGAAGCCCGATATTGATGGCATTCCTGAAGAAGATCCGTGCAAAGGAAGGGGCGACGATGGCGCGGACCCCTGCCTCCTTCAGGGCTACCGGGGCCTGCTCACGGGAGGAGCCGCATCCGAAGTTCTTTCCGGCAACAATTACTGCCTCGTGAAGCTTTTCAGCAAGATCCGGATCGAGATCCTCGAAGACATGACGTTTCCAGATAGAACGATCCTTCGTCCGGAGATACCGTCCGGCAATGATCTGGTCCGTGTCGATATCTGCCGGAAGACAGACCGCGTGGCCTTCGATCTTCATACCACTCCTCCGGGGGCGGTAATCTCCCCTTTCAGGGCTGATGCTGCAGCGGTTGCCACGGAAGAGAGATAGATCTCCCCTCCTACCCCCATCCTGTTCCTGAAATTCCGGTTCGAGGTCGAGAGGCACACTTCTCCCTCTCCGATCACTCCCATGTGAGCCCCAAGGCAGGGACCGCATCCTGGCGGGAGCACTGTGCAGCCTGCGGTGATGAGGTCTGACAAAACGCCGGTTTCGGCTGCCTTGCGAAGGACGTTTTTTGAGGCAGGGCCGATGATGGTCCGTATCTTCACCTTTTTGCCGCGGACTATCGAGGCAAAACGGAAGAGATCCTCATACCGTCCGTTTGTGCAGGTCCCGACAAAAACCTGGTCGAGGGGGATCCCTGTCATCTCATCGACGGGCCTGACGGTATCCACGCGGGGGGGGACGGCAATCACCGGTTCGATCGCTTCGAGATCGAACGTATACTCCTGGGAGTATGCACAGTCAGGGGGATCCTGCACCGCGGTTTCGTGGTGGTATGACAGGAGGTACGCACGGGTCACCTCATCGGCGTAGAACACCCCGGTTTTTGCCCCTGTTTCAACCGCGAGGTTGCAGATCGTCATGCGGGAGTCCATAGAGAGGGAGGATACTCCGTCTCCAATGAATTCGAGGGCATGGTAGGTGGCCCCATCCATGCCGAGCCGGGCAACGTACGTGAGGGCAAGATCTTTTGCTTCGGCTCCGCCCGACAGAGTTCCTGAAAGGAAAAGCCCTATCGTATCCGGTATCCTGAACCAGGTCATCCCGGATGCGAAGATCGCCGCCATGTCAGTAGCTCCCACCCCCGTCGCAAATGCTCCAAAAGCTCCGAGGGTGCAGGTATGTGAATCGGCACCGGCAATGATCTCGCCGGGGAGCGCGATTCCCTCTCCCATCAGCTGATGGCAGATCCCGCCACCGATATCAGAGAACTGGAGTCCCGAAGAGCGGGCAAAGTGCCGCAGTTCGTGCTGGAGATCTGCGGTGGTGGAATTGTTGGCCGGCACGATATGGTCAAAGAGGACATACGCCCGGGAAGGATGGCTCACTTCAGTGACACCAAGTGCCCGGAACGTCTCATAGGTCAATACACCCGTGCCATCATGAACATAGGCACGGTCCACCTCGCGGTCAACATACTCCCCCGCGCCTCCTGCGAGGATCCGCTCTGACAGGGTTGGCATCGCTTACTGCTCCTTCCTTACATGCCGTATCAGGGCAGTGAGAGTATCAGGGGTAATACCGCACTTACTCTCCCCGAGTTCCTTCACTTCATCGAGCACCTTGCAGATCTGTTGTTCTGAGAGCGAGTATCCGAGCGTTGCCACGACATGCTCGAGCGCTTTTTTGCCGGTGTGCTTCCCGAGGATGAAACGCCGTTCTCCCCCGACCATGTCCGGCAGGAAGTACTCATAGGTCTGGGGATCTTCGAGTATCGCGGCGATATGGATGCCACTTTCATGAGAGAAGGCATGCTCCCCGACCACCGCTTTCGTCTTCTGAAGGGAAATGCCTGAATAGGCCTGGACCATCATTGAGATATCGCACAGATGGGAGAGATCATACCGATCCACCCCCCCGTTCATGCGGAGCGCCACCAGCACCTCTTCAAGCGCGGCATTCCCAGCCCGCTCCCCGATCCCGTTGACCGTGGTATGGAGCTGAAAAGCACCCGCCTCTGCAGCCGTGACCGTGTTGGCCGTGGCACAACCCATGTCATTGTGACAGTGGGCACAAAAAGGCCGGTCAACCGTGGAGACCAGCGTGCTCATTACCCTGAACATCTGCATGGGGACCAGGCTGCCTACGGTATCAGCAAAACTGAGAAGGTCCGCACCATGATCCGCACCGCCCCGGTATACTTCGAGGAGGAACTCCAGGTCGGTGCGTGAAGCATCCTCGGCAGCAAAACGAACGGCGAGCCCGTGGTCCCTGGCAAAATCAACCATCCGGAGTGCCTCTTCGAGCACGGCCTCCCTGGGCTTATGGTACTTGTGCCTTATATGCCGATCGGAGGTGGCAATGAAGATGCTCACCATGTCCACATTACAGTCAACTGCCGCCTCGACATCCCCTTTACGCGCCCGTGCCAGGCAACATATCCGGGCATCAAGCCCCATCCCTGCAACCGTCTTTACACACTGTTTCTCGTAGGGTGATACAACGGGGAAGCCGGCTTCGATTACCTCCACCCCGATCTCATCGAGTTTTGAGGCGATTGCCTGTTTCTCCTCACAGGAGAATGAAACACCAGGGGTCTGTTCCCCGTCCCTGAGTGTCACATCACAGATCTCAATATTCCACGGTTTCATGGTGTCTCCCTTCCGGGCAGGTTCCCTGGACAACGAGGGTTACGGGCTCTTCCGGAATGGTAATCAATTCTTCGAGTTGTTCTGTGGCCGATGCCCTGACTGCGAGGGGATCTGCCCACTGGATATATTTACAGGGGGACGGAGCCTCCTGCCCCCCGGTCATTCCCATGCACCGGTTCTCGAGCACGATGCAGAGGAGGGCGAGTCGCTTTTCATACACATCGATGAGGCTCTGAAGCCCCGAATGCAGGAGTGCATAGTCCCCTATCAGGGCAACATGCGTGCTCCGGGCAGCAACCCCGATGGCACTGCCAAGACCATAACTGGCGCTTGCGATGCGATAGGGAGGATTCAGCGCCAGGATCGAACATCCTGCATCAGCGATCGCCTGTATCCTTTTCCTCTTCATGATGTCAAACACCGGGGTAAACGGGCAGTTCCGACAAAATGTCCGGTAAAAGCCCCTGCTCTCCGAGGTTTGTGGCGGAGGGATTGCTGCTGGGGGGAGAACCGCCAGATGTTCGGCAACAAAAGGTCTCCCGATCTCATTTATCCGGGTGAATCCCGCCAGTCCGGGAGGAGGGGGGTAGACCGTCACAATCCGCGAATCGCCACTGGCAGCTCCGACACCGGCAACAGCGCCGTTCATCCTGTTCAGCCGGCTCCTCGCCGACCATGCAAACATCCCGGGAAGGAGCGAGTCCGCCTGATCCACCCTTCCTTTCATGGTAAGGCGGGGATCAGCAATCCTGCCTTCGCCGGGCCTCTGCGGAACAGCAGTCGCCACGGCCTCGCCAAACACCAGTTGCGGAGTAACCCGGAGGATGGCGATCCGGGAGAACGCTTCTGATGCGGAGAATGCTTCTTCAACACTTTCAGAACAGACCTCCGGATCAGGCTCGAGCACGGGGGTCTGTGCCAGCTCGCCAAAATAACGGGAGTCCATCGCGTTCGTGGAACCTGCTGCCATGGGATCGTCCCCAGCAACAATCACCACTCCCCCGACCAGTCCCTGGGTTGTCGCCTGGACAAGGAGATCGGCACCGTTGTTCAGTCCCACGTTCTTCATGATCACGGCCGCCCTCTTCCCCCGGATCGAATCGCCGATGGCATACTCGAGCGCAACCTTCTCCGCAATCACCGGTTCGGCCTTTGCCATCGCGGAAAGTTCCGTGACTGGGTATCCCGGGACCGCATAGCAGCGATAAGCACTCCGGGAAAGGGCAGAAGCCAGCACCTCAAATCCTTTCATTACGCTCTGTCCCTCCCCGGCACCAGGTCACACCCGGTACATTCGATGCACATGGTGAGAGCACGACAGGGATCAAGCCCTGCAGCGGAGAGTGCCTCGGTATGGAATGCAAAGAGGCGGAGGAGCCGTTCAGCAGAGGGACGGCGGAACCCTGATAACTCCCCGGCGGGATTGAGCGGCCGGAGGACAGGGACGACCCCGAGTTCACAGAGGTTCCCGATACAGCACTCTGCCTCTTTGTCGGTCTCCCCAAGTCCGATGATAAGATTGGAGAATACATGGTTCCTCCCAAACAATGGTACGGAATCCTCAAGGGCGTCCCATACGGAACGGTACGAAAGTCCGGGGCACATGTCCGTGAATAACTGCTCCGTTGCCGCCTCCACATTGAATTTCACCTCAGCCACCCCGGCAGCATGCAGCCGCTCTGCAGTACCTTTGCCGGGAAAGATTGAGACTCCAATCGGGAGACCGAACCGCTGCAGTCTCCCGGTCACCCGGATGACATACTCCTCTTCCTCCTCGATGCTCTCCAGGACCCCGCTGGTAAGGGCGATCGAATCACTCCTGTCCCGTACTTGTTCCACCATCGCTTCAATCTCTTCGGGGGTCTTTCTTCCTGCGCCAATTGCCGGGACCTCGCAGTATCTGCATCGGTACAAACACCTCCCGGAGACCGTGATATACGCCTGCCTGGGGCAGTGGAGCGCAACAGGCTCGAGATTCCCCCTTATATCAAGATGCCAGGCTTTCAGGATGGCTCTCCCGGATCCGAGATGAACGATCTCGAGCGGGCTGTTCTGATCAATAGCAAGCCTGACCCGGCCTTTGCCGCAGGAGAAAAACACCGAACCCCCCGTTCCCGCACCCGGACCGGCAGTGGATGATGAACGGTACCGCAATGCAGGTTTTCCTGTGAGGCGGACCGTCCCTTCCGCAAGGAGCCTTGCCTTCAGCTCTGGCCAGTCCATAACGAGAGTGCCTCCTCAAAACGGGTGTAGAACGGAATCGCAGCGACCGCACCAATAATTCCTCTCCCTTCCATGATCAGTTCAAGATGCCCTCCCTCGATCTCGGGCAGGAGATCGCGCCGCACCTCCCCCTTCTTCACCATCCAGGCAAAGGGGAGGAGGGGGGAGGGATCAAATCCTGTGAATGCAGCCATCCCTGTTTCATCCGAGAGTGTATACTTCCGGAGCAGGTGGTGGAACCTGGCGACCAGCCTGCCGGGATTGGCGGAGGCAAATTCGCAGACGATACTGACACAGTTTTTGGTCCGGTACGGAACGGGGAAGAGCTGCACGATGGTATGCGAGAGGTACCGTGCCGTTTCATCTTCAACTGCCCGGGCAATATTATGGGCAAGCGTCCAGCTCGCCCCCTGATCCGGGGTATCGGTATCGTCAACTCCAATCAGGACCCGCTGCATCCGGGGGAGCCAGATCGTTGCACCTGCCTTCCTGCCCCCTCCCGAAGGATCGGTCTGGTGCCGGATGACGCCCCCTGCATATGATCGGCCGGCAGAAGCGCCCACTCCTCCTCCGCCAAGCCCGATATAGGAGATGGCAATCTCGTTATCGCCGATTTCTGCTCCACAAATCCCGGCAGGGAAGGACGACCCCTGGAGATCCAGATACGCGGTTCCCGGCCTGAGGAGGTATCGGACCGATGCCCCGACACTCCGGGCAGACCGGACCAGCGGGCTCCCGACATAGTGGTGCCTCGACCACATGGCACCACCGATGCAGTCAAAAAATTCGATGAGTTCGATCACTGTTCCTTTTTCATCGGCAAGAGCCACAATCCCGGGATACCGTATTTCATACGGATTGCCGGGCAGCTCGTCCTCTTCCCCTCCCTGAGGCGATGTCCCCGGCCTTTCTGAAATCCGGAGTTCTGGGCATGCATCAGCTTCTTTTCTCCTTCTTGCCATGAGCAAAAAACGCTCCCGCGAGATGACAGTCTCACACCCATATTTTCGTTGCCGAAAATATCGTTAACAAAATAATCGGCAACAAGATATTTAATCCTGATTGA
>MVZQ01000050.1 GCA_002068435.1 Euryarchaeota archaeon ADurb.BinA087
GAAGGGGATCTGCGACAAGGGAGCCGCTATCTGCGGGTCCTGCAAGACCGAGAACCTCGGTCTCGAGAAGGTCATTGCGAATATCATCTCCAATCCGAACATCCGTTTCCTCCTGCTCTGCGGGACCGAAGTGAAGGGTCACCTCGCCGGGCAGACCATGGCAGCGCTCCACAAGGGCGGGGTCAAGGATGGAAGGGTCGTCGGGGCTGAAGGGGCTATCCCATTCATCGAGAACCTTGCCGATGACGCTATCAAGCGATTCCAGGAGCAGTGTGAACTGATCAACATCATGGAGTCCGAAGATCTCGGCACTATCGGGGCCAAGATCGACGAACTCAAGGGAAGAGACCCAGGTGCGTTCGCTGCTGACCCGATGGTTGTCGAGGTCAAGGAAGCTGCTGGCGGTGCCGAGGAAACAGGCGGGGTTGTCCAGCCCATGTCTGGTGAACTGGCACTGATCCATGCAAGGATGAAGATAATCGAGGGTATGGTGACGGACATTGGTTACCGCGACAAGTTCGCATCCGGTGTCTATTCAGGCAAGATTGAAGGCATCATGATCGGCCTGATCGTGTCATTTGCCATTCTCGGATTCGTCCTTATGGGGTGATATGAAATGGCAGAAGAAGATGCAAAAGTGGCAGCAGGGCCCGTCAGAATGGTAGCCATCGACAGGATGGTAGAGAACATGCGCTACAAGTCGCAGCTCATCGCCCGATCCAATAAGTTTGATTCAGCCATATCCGAAATGGGTTTGATTGGATTCGCTATTGGACTGTTCGTTGCCCTGGTCCTGATCGTGGTGCCTGCATTGTTCATGTGAGGTGAGAAAAATGGCAGACAAGAAATCAGCGGCAAGCGGGTGGCCGATCGTCCAGGGAGACTTCCATGCGGGCGATGCCAACAGCCCGGTCGCCGTCATGACCTGCGGTTCCCACCTCGATGAGAAGGGGATCTGCGACAAGGGAGCCGCTATCTGCGGGTCCTGCAAGACCGAGAACCTCGGTCTCGAGAAGGTCATTGCGAATATCATCTCCAATCCGAACATCCGTTTCCTCCTGCTCTGCGGGACCGAAGTGAAGGGTCACCTCGCCGGGCAGACCATGGCAGCGCTCCACAAGGGCGGGGTCAAGGATGGAAGGGTCGTCGGGGCTGAAGGGGCTATCCCATTCATCGAGAACCTTGCCGATGACGCTATCAAGCGATTCCAGGAGCAGTGTGAACTGATCAACATCATGGAGTCCGAAGATCTCGGCACTATCGGGGCCAAGATCGACGAACTCAAGGGAAGAGACCCAGGTGCGTTCGCTGCTGACCCGATGGTTGTCGAGGTCAAAGAAGCTGCTGGTGGGGTCGAGACCGCAGCGGCAGGGGTAAATCCCCAGTTCCTTGAGATCGAGAAGCGTCTGGACAAGGTCGAGAAACAGATCGAGTTTGCAGATGCCGAGATCGCCCAGCGCGTCGGAAGAAAAATCGGTCGGGATATTGGTATCCTCTATGGTCTGGTGGCAGGACTCACCGTATTTGTCCTGCTCCTGGTACTGCTCCCGAAACTAAACGTCTTACTATAATGGAGGTGTGAAAGAACATGTTCAGATTCGAAAAAGAGCAGCAAGTCTGGGACTTCAACGGCACCAAGATCGGAGGACAGCCTGGTGAATACCCGACTGTACTGGCTTGCTCAATCTTCTATAACAAGCATGAGATCGTGCTTGATGACAAGACCGGAAAGATAGACAAAGCAGCAGCAGAAGCGCTCTGGAACAGGTGCCAGGAACTCTCTGATCTCGTGGGGATTCCGCACTTTATCCAGATCCTCGCTGAATACCCGGCAGCATTCGAGAGCTACATCGACTGGTTCTGCAGTCTTGACAGCAAGACTGCATTTCTTATGGACTCCTCTGTCCCAGCCGCCCTGGCACATGCCTGTAAGTACGTAACCGATACCGGAGTGGCAAACCGGGCCATTTACAACTCTATCAATGGTTCGATTATGCCCGAGAATATCGAAGCACTCAAAAACAGCGATGTGAACTCAGCCATTGTGCTGGCCTTCAACCCCGCCGACCCCTCCGTAGCAGGAAGGGAGAAAGTACTTGTCGAAGGAGGCGTTGCAGGTCAGACAAAAGGAATGATCCAGATCGCCGAAGAGTGTGGTATCACCCGGCCTATCCTGGATACTGCCGCAACACCACTCGGACTTGGATCGGGAAGTGCATACCGTGAGATCCTCGCGTGTAAGGCAATTCACGGATATCCGACTGGTGGGGCCTACCACAACATGACCGTTGCGTGGACATGGCTCAAGCGCTGGAAGGGATCGAAGAAGAATCCATCCGCACTCGCGGAGTCCCTGAAGGGCAAGGATGTGTACCTCAAGCAGCTGCTGCACCACTACAAGGGCGGCCTTGACGGGGTTATCCAGGCTGCCTGGTCAGCTCCTGATATCGGCTGCAACCTTGTCGCGAGCACGCTTGGTGCCGACCTTATCATGTACGGTCCGATCGAGAACGTTGAGCCGATGATCACGGCCCAGGCCTATATGGATATCGTCACCCTCGAAGCAGTGCGGCCGCTCGGCATCGATGTCAAGGCAGATACGCACCCTATCTTCAAACTCATCTGATCCCTTTTTTCGAGGGATTCACTCCTTTTTAAATCAAGGCCAATTTTAGTGGATATAGTGGCATTTCATCCACCAATTTTTTATCCCAGCTTCAAAGTGTTTCATGTCTTTCAAAACGCTCCTGGGGATTGCACCTTCGGCTCACCCCCGCCACTGTGGCGTCCCCAAAGATGTGATAGGGCGATATCGAGCACATACATTACTTCATTGTTTGTATTGAATTGTGTATCACATTTTTTTGCATAGATTTGAAAAATCAAACAACGGTATATTTTCCGACCTGATTTATGAGAGAGATTGGCGGCAAAAATTGTACTATACCCATTATATTGTGAAATACTGCATAGAGCAATGGAAAAGGTTCAC
The DNA here is from genome assembly GCA_002068435.1 of Euryarchaeota archaeon ADurb.BinA087. Taxonomy (GTDB): domain Archaea; phylum Halobacteriota; class Methanomicrobia; order Methanomicrobiales; family Methanospirillaceae; genus UBA9949. The sequence goes on from MVZQ01000050.1 coordinate 2,993, forward strand.
TGATCGGTCGCTCTTCTCATCATGGGCTGAACATTGGATCCCTGCATCTCACCCATCGCAAAATCGAACCGTGCCTTTATTGTAGGCGGCAGGTTATGTTCCGGTATCTTTTCGAAGCCAAACTGACGATAAAATTCCACAAGGCCAAGAGTGGAATGCATATAGAGTGTCTCCTTTCCACAGGCTGACACCAATGACTTCATGACATCCCTGGCATATCCCCTTCCCCTGAAGTCATCGAGCGTGAAGACACCGTCCACTTCGAGCCCGTCCGGTTGGCGCCTGCACCGGGCAACCGCCACCAGCATCCCTTCAACGAATACCCCGAAGATGCGATCAGAGCGGGGGTCTGCTTCCTGCTGATGGTAATGGACCCATACTTCTTCCGCAAGAGGGAATTCGTCCTTCCCAAGCTCCCGTGCCGTCACTTCCAGCGTTATATCGGGATAGAGCAGACACACCGGTAGTTTTGCCTTCTTTGCTACTTCCTCGGCAGTGCTTCCAATCGGGAGACTCCTGGTAAAATCCGAAGCCCCGAATCGTGGCAGAGCAACCAGGGTAGCTTTCTCTTCAAGGGCCATCGTGCATATCATCTCTGCAGGCTTTCCGAACCGCAGAAGCAGCTTTATCCTTGTGCTGCTGTCCAGGTACCGCTTCCCAAGCTCCTGAAGGCGGACATACCCTCCACTGATTGCCTGATCGAGCTCTTTCCTGTTCTCTGCATTCGGGATAATATGGAGCAGAACGATCTCATCGATGAAGCCCCGGGCCATGAGAGAGGACAACCTCTCGAGGCAGGGTTTTGAAAAGTCCACCGGATACAGAACCCTGGAAAACAGGGGGGTTTGGTTCGTATTCGGTTCTGGTGATTTTTGAAAGGGAAGAGCCAGGCCCGGGTGATGGGTAATCAGGACATCAGTTGTGGCATTACGGACAATTTTCGACGAGACTGAACCAAGAAGCAGGCCTTCGACAAATCCTTTCCCACGGGCTCCCAGCATGATGAGATCCACCTGTTCTTTCCGTGCGTACGAGAGAATTAATCCGGGAATGTCCCGCCCGTCCGCTTTGAGGATGCTGGTGCGGACAGGGATCCCCCTTGCCACGAGTCTCCCCTTTTCTGCCTCCAGGCTCTGCTCGATTGAATTCGATGAGGAGTGGTGATTACCAATGATTCTCCGTGTCGATCCGGAGCCCCCCTCCGCCACATGAAGCAGGATTATTTCATGTTCACCCGGAATACCTGACACCAAATCGGCTGTCATCCGGGAATATTCAGAGAAATCGGTAGGAAGCAGGATCAGGTGAGACATGGTTGCCCTCGACTGTTACCAGGTGTATTCTGTTAGATTGACCTGATGCTATTAATAGCACACTATTTTCATGGGGCATCGTGGGAAAAAACAGAAACATTCATACCTGAAACTACAGAGCACATGATGAGGGTAGACAAATGCATGGCACCGGACGGGATCCTGTGAGAGAAGCAATGAAGCGCCGCGAGGAGCGGCAGGAACAGAACCTTTCCATCCTGATAAAACAACTTTCCGATCCCAATCCCACCCTTCGTGCCCGGTCAGCGGAATCACTGGGGAACATGGGTGACGAGCGTGCGGTGGAACCCCTTATACTGCTCCTCCAAGACCAGGTCCCGGATGTCGTATGGGTAGCTATCAGGGCACTCGGAACCCTGCGGGATCCCCGGGCATTTGAACCACTCATCCCGTGCATCGACAGCCCGGACCGGTGGACACGCCAGGGAGCTGCATGGGCACTGGGGGAACTTGGTGATCCGAAGGCAGGTCCGGTGATCATCCCACTCCTGACCGACAAAAAGAAAGGGGTGAGACAATCAGCAGCTGAAGCTCTGGGAAAGATCGGCGAGATACGATACAGGGAATATCTTGAACCCCTGCTGGACGACGAGGAACTCGAGGTACGTCATACCGCACGGGAGGCACTGAAGAAGCTGAAATAGGACGAGTTTTCACAAGGAGATGGCATGACCTGGGATCATACCCCTCGGTCAGCGAGGAGGCGGAAACGGACCATGGAGACTGAAAAGATACTAAAAATGAAGTGCTCTGGCTTCAGAGCTCAAGTGGTTCGAAGCCATTTTTAAAGACTTTTCCAAACTGGACTTTTATCTTTGGATCGAGGGCACAGACCGGACAGATATAATCCTCAGGGAGATCCTCAAAGGCCGTCCCTGCCTTTATTCCCCGGTGTGGCTCACCCCTCTTCTGGTCGTAGACATACCCGCAGACTGAACAAACCCAGCGTGTTGGTAGCCACTCCTCAAATCCCCATTTTCCAATCTTCCCCTTCCCCTGCATCCCGCAGATGGGGCAGATATATGACTCGGGAAGATCTTCAAATTTGGTACCGGCAGGAATGCCGTTATGTGGTTCTCCGCGCAGCGGCGAATAGATGTATCCACAGACCCTGCACTTGTAACGTTCAACTGGTGGCATGTTTCTTCTCCTTCACTCTAGGAACTCATCTCAACCAGATAAATCTATTTTTTCTGGAACAGCGCTGTTATTGTTCCTGACATGCCACGTCAAGCACCCTTAAGAGAATCAGAACCCAATGACAGAGGGGGGATCAAATGAGAATGAATCCTTCTGGTATCATAGCACTTATCCTGATACTTACTACCCTCCTTTCAGGTTGTGTTTTCAATCCTGAATTACTCCCGGAAAGGGATGATGCAAACGTTACCGCCCTGACCTCAGTGGAAATAAGGGAGTATCAGGGGGAGCGTCTCTCGTCAATCACCGATTTTCGTGAAAATTCTCTCGAAGGCCCCCAGTACATCAACCAGTCAGCGTATTTGCTGGAGATTAATGGGCTTGTATCGCACCCTCTTCTCCTTCCCTATGAAAAGGTGATCAGAGAATACCCTCCCTTCCAGAAAAAAGTCACCCTCTTCTGTGTTGAAGGATGGGAAGTGACAATACTCTGGGAGGGGGTGAGGGTAAAAGATTTGCTCAACGAGGCTGGAGTGAATCCTGCCGCTCACACAGTGATATTTTATGCAGCAGATGGTTATTCAACGTCCCTCCCTCTTGACTATATTGAGGACCGCGACATTCTCCTGGCATATTCCATGAACGGCGTTACACTTCCTGCGGAGAGAGGTTTTCCCTTCCAGCTTGTGGCGGAAGATCGATGGGGTTACAAATGGATCAAATGGGTAACGAGAATCGAGGTGTCTGATGATCCATCCTACCGTGGCTATTGGGAGAAGAGGGGATTTTCGCAGAGTGGAGAGCGGTAGCGAGATTTTTTGTTAATATGAGCGACTGATAGTTCAGACAGAGTCCACGAACATATATGATTAGCATGAAAGGTAATGGTATGAAAATGGTGGAGAGTGGATTTTTCAGGGAAGAAGTTGAGTGTCTCCCACGCGACGACCTCAATGCTCTTATTGATGAAAGGGTTCGGTACACTATCCGTTATGCTGCAGAACATTCACCCTTTTATCATGCATGGTTCCGGAAGCACCGGATTGATCCCGCCTCGGTAGAAACCCATGAGGATCTGATCAAACTACCCTTGATATCCGGATCGACCATCCGCGAGAACCAACCCCCGGTCACAAAGGAGTTCATGTTCAGGAGCGTGGAGTGGAGCGATGTCTTCACCATCCATGAGACATCAGGAACATCAGGAACCCCGAAGAGTTTCTTTCTCACATGGGAAGACTGGCTCAGGTACGCGGAAAAATACGCCAGGAGTTTCATCTCCCAGGGTTTCTCGCGTGGAGACAGGATCGTAATTTGCGCGTCATACGGCATGAACGTCGGTGCGAACACCATGACGCTTGCTGCCCGCGACATCCATGCCACCATCATCCCCATTGGAAAATGCAATTTCCCAGCCAGAATCATCAACAGCTATCGTCCGACCGGAATCGTGGGGAGTGTCTTTAAGCTCCTTCGCCTTGCAGAACGGATGAGAGCTGAGGGGATCAAACCGGAAGAGTCATCGGTCAGAGGGCTTGTTGTCGGGGGAGAGAGCTTTGCCGATGAGTCAAGAGCCTACGTCTCAGAGGTCTGGGGCCGTGATGTTTTCAATACCTATGGAAGTACGGAAGGGACGATGTGCGGAGAATGCCATATACGGCAGGGTCTCCACGTACCTGAGGATCTCGTCCACCTCGATGTCTATGATCCCACACTCGGTGATTTTGTAGAGGACGGAGAATGCGGAAGAGCGGTTCTGACGACACTCCTTCCCGTCGGGGGCAAGACTGGAACGCTGCTGATCAATTACGACACAGAGGATACGACCGTCGTGACCACCAGGGATCCCTGCCCCTGTGGCAGGACCCATATGAAGATCATGAATCCCCAGCGTGAGGCAGAGACCGTCTGGATCCTTGGAACACCGGTAAACCGGGTCGATATCGAACGCGGGGTCTTCCAGAGAGAGAATATGGAGTACCTTTCCGGAGAATATGAGGCTTTTGTTTATGAGAGTGAGGAGACGGCCGATACCGTCCTCAGGGTCAGTTTCGAGACGAAAGGGGTGATCACCGCACCTGAAAAAGAACTCGTGATGGCAAATTTTAAAAGATCTTTTTACCGGTACAAGACAGCCCTCTCGCGCCTCTCCGGTGACACCTTCTCTCTGGTCTTTTCCTTTACGGAACCGGGGGGGCTGGAACTCTCAAGGATCAAGGGGAGGCCAAAGAGGCTGGTAGACAGGAGAAGTTAGCACCGCAGCACAACCACCACCGGGGCATCATCCCTGCCCCCCTGGAACGATAGGTGAAAGTTTTTATTCCACCATGCAGATTGTATAATGCTCTCGGATATGCCCCCTGGTTTCTTCGTTTTGCCGGACACCCCCCAGAATCTGGCATCAACCCCCCTATCTATCAGGAGTGGTCATACCCGGAGCACTTTCAAACGGGAGAGTAATTCCCCCTCCTGAAAGCAAAGAAATGTTCTTGCACTCCTTTTCCTGGAAAATACCTCCTGGTACCAATCCCTTTATTCCAAAGGAAAGAGTATACTGCTGAGATATGGCAGACCTCCCAGGGGCACTCATATACTCCTTCTCAGCCCTCTTTGTCATCCTCGATCCACTGCTCTCGGTCCCGATTTTCACCTCAATGACCCAGGGGCAAAGTTCATCTGAAATCAACCGGCAGGCCCTGATTGCCGTTGCGGTTGCAGGATTTTTGATGTACCTGTTCCTTTTCTTCAACTTTTTTATCTTTGATACCCTGGGGATCACGCTCGCAAGCTTTCAGGTTGCCGGGGGAATCCTTCTGTTTCTCCTCGGTCTTCAGATGGCGCTCGGGATTGATATCGGGAAGACGAAGGAGCATACCCCCACAGCTGCAGGGGTGATCATTGGGACGCCACTCCTGTGCGGCCCCGGTACGATCACCACCGTACTCCTCCTCTCGGAAGCAAACGGCATAATGATCACCGCACTTGCTATTGGGCTCGTCCTTGCTGCCACCTGGATTGTACTCCGGTTCTCCTTCCAGATACAGAAACTCCTTGGAAATACGGTGACTGAAATTCTCGCAAAGATATTAGGAATGCTTGTCGCCGCAATTGCAGTAAATATCATTGCCGATGGCATCATCGGCCTTCTCCAGGATTACGGGGCGATATATTCGTTCTCACTCAATGTCAGATAATTGCTGACAGCCCCTTTTTTGAGGGTACTTACCGGCAATGGCAGAACAGCTCACACTCCCTCAACAATGCCCTTGGCACAAGAACAAAAGGGAACGGTTACAAAAATCGTTCAAGATCATCCCGGATAGCATACCAGACCTCAACCATGTGATGGGGGTGATATCGTGTCTTCGCTTCACGGAGTCCGGGGACCCCCATGTCACTCTCCCGGTTGATGAAGCAAAACTTCCCTTGTACGGAAGAGGCAGTCTCCGCATTGATCGCCTTGTATATTCCCTCACAGTCCGGCAGGCCCTTTTCAAAATGGACCACCAGGGTCTCTTCGTTGAGGGGTTCAAAGAGGGAGATCGCGCCAACTTTCCCGACAACCCTGATCAGGAGCCCCCCCAGGCCGAGTTCTGCCATATGGGAAATCGCATAGAGCAGTGCCTCCTTCTCGTGCCCCAAAAAAGGTTCGCTCTCACAATTTTTCCACTCGCACCATTCGATGAGAAAATCTGTCACTTCATCTAGATTCTGTGAATCCAGCGGCTCAACAACAGGTTTACAGTTGTTCCGGAACCGGTTCAGGTGGCGCCGTATTGACAGGTAATTCTTTCCGGGCAGGGTGGCAAGATCCTCTGTCCGGTAGACATATTCGAAGTAATCACGGTCGGGGTACAGGGGCAGATCAGGGTATTCTGAAAGGATCCATGCCCTTTGCGTCTCATCGATGAGTGAGAGGGGTGCCTCATCCCCTCTATGTACACACAATTCTAAAAGATCAGCAAGAATCTCCGGATCCCTTGGCCCGACAGGGGGACGAAATGAGGTCTTCCCCTCAATGGTACTTGAAATAAGGATGGTATCCCGATAAGCGGCATACCGGTAATGGGCGTACGGATTCCAGCAGATCATGTTGGAGAAGGTATTGTCAGAATGTACCTGGGGGAACTGATGATAGTGAGAGACAAACCGCGGCCGGTCCTCCAGTCTCACCGGAGAAAAATCAGATGCGGACAACATGCGTAACTCAGAGTCTCCCCCGGAACCTCATCGGTATGTGATCTTTCATCCGTGAGAAACCGATTGAGGTATAGAACTCTTCAGTACCTGGTTCAGCAATCAGACCTATCCATGTTATGTTCCTTTCATAACAGAAGGCAAGCAGAGTCCGGAGAATTTTCCGGCCCACGCCTTTTCCGCGAAATTCAGGAATGACCACAAGGTCCTGAATATACCCATCAGCAACGCCATCTGATATGATCCTGCCCATCCCTACCGATCTTCCAGTTGCATCATCTATGGCAATAACAAAGGCAAAACTGGACCTGACCAGGGCAGGCAGATGGGCAGGATCATGGTCCTGCATCCACCATCCTCCGGCACGGTAGAGATCCACCAGCACAGCACTATCCCACTCTTTTACGACATGCACGGAAATTTCAGATTCCATCTTATTCATCCACGGCACAGGCTTAACACCTGTTCATTGTCCACAGGGCTCTGCAATCAGGTCTTGTTCGGGGGTCATATCGCTGCACCATGATAGTCCTGTATAAGAGATACACCCAAGAGGGTATGAAACCGATAGGATATCGTTGGGTTACCTGGCCTCCCCTGAGAAAAATTGCAGATGGGGTTCAGATTGCCAAAACGTCAGTTCCGTTTTCTTACCACTTCAATTGCCGAGCAGACCAGTTCCCCGAGCTCTTCTACAGCGAACCGTTCAGAGTTCAGCACGAGGTGATAAGGAGACAGGTCAGCTATGTCAATACCGTAATACATCCTGTACCGGACCGCTTCCGATGATTCCCTTTCACGCGTCAATTGAGCTGCATCGTCAGAATTTCCGATGACATCCCGGGTCTGGATACGGCATAACCTGCATTCAAGCGAAGCATAGAGCCAGATCTTCAGTTCTGCTTCCGGAACGAACCATCCTGAGAGGCGTCCTTCGACAATAATATCATCGTGAGCGAGTGCAATCTCCTTCTGCCGTTCATCGATAAGATAGTCAAATGAAGGATCTGACTCTGCAAGCCTTCCGAATTCAGCCAGTTCCATCCCATGTTCCCGCGCCATCTGCCTGAACACCTCACCCGCAGAGATCAGGTCAACATGAAGGGCGCCTGCAATATGTTTCGCCAGTGATGTGGTCCCGCTCCCGGGAAGACCACTCACTGTGATCCGCATCAGATGCCCCCGATATTAAGGGCTTTTCTTACCACCTGGCTGATGGTGAGGGAGCAGATCATATACCAGAGGATCCATGCAGGGATAGGGCCAAGGATAAAATCAGAGAGGTGGTGAGGACCGAAAAACGGCATGGTGATTCCGATAGTATCCACAAAATTATTCAGGCGATAGAGAAGCCAGAAGAATATGGGGACAGAGACAATGAGGATATAGGCCATCGGCTTGAACTGCTGCTGGGACATCTCTAGCTGATCCTTCATCATCTTGTCCCGTTTTGCATCGAGCTTCTTGATCCTTTTGTCGTCACCGGAGAGCTGCGCTTCCCTGTATTCCTTCTGGAACGCTTTCATCCGCTCCTGGGTATCCTGCATCTTCTCGTAATCGATGGTATACTTCTGGATGAGAGAGGAGTAGATTGCAGTCAGGGTAGAAAGGACCACGATGAAGATGTAAAACGGGAGACTCTCTGCAAGAGGGCCGAATGGTACATCAATCGCTCCGCCAACGGTATCCCTGACCCAGGGAATACTGTAGGAGAATATCAGCACCATCGCCACGACAAGGGCGATAATCCCTCCGTAACTCCTCTTTGCCATGTCCCCTTCACCGCAGAATTGCTGCCATATCTTCGACTGCTTTTTCGAGGAGGTGATCAGCATTCGTGATGTACTTGATGGTACAGCCGGTCATCATCGAATATGCTGCGGCAATGGACCGGTTGAACTGCTGGTGCTCGCCGATACTGTAGGATCCTTCGAGGTCACGGGTTCTTGTCTCATCGGTCATCCTCCGGAGCAGGATTTGATCCTCGTCCGTCTCAACGAGGATGATGGTATCCGGCATCAGCTCGCGAAGGACCCATTCAGGGAGCCCTGCAAGATAGCCTTTCGGGGTTTTCACCGATGCATGCGTATCGATCAGGACATTTCCCTCCTCTTTTGCCATCTCCTGGGCAGCACGTTTCTGGAGTCGTTTCTGAACATCCTTGTCAAGCCGGCGCATCTCATCCCGGTCTTTTACGATACCTTCCTTCTGGGCGACATCGAACATGTACGTCCCGAAGTTCAGGGTCTTGTAGATGATGCCCTCTTGATCCAGGATCTGTAATGCCCCCGTAACTACGGTGGTCTTACCAACCCCTGGAACACCCGTAACGATTACGCTCCTCCCTTTCATACTTACTCCTTTCCAAAGAATGTCCTCATAAACGGATACATCTCCATGATCTGCTGGCTGGCGATCTCCTCATAGAGCCGGTAGGTGATACTCACCGTCAGGAGAAGCCCTGTTCCGCTCACTGCCCCGATCACCCCAAAGAGGTTAGCAAAGACCGAAAGCACCCCGATAAATACCCCTCCGATTACCGTCACCCGTGGGATGTAGCGGTCGAGATATTTTTCAAGAACCTGGGGATTTCTCCGGTAGCCAGGGATCGACATCCCTGACATCTGGATCTGCCGGGCCACATCTTTCGAATCGAGACCTGCGGTTTTGATCCAGAACAGGGCGAAAATTGCACCTCCAACGACCATGAACGTTATGTCAATACCGAGGCGAATAAGGATCTCCCATGGTGCATTGGTAATTCCATATGCCGGATTCCACCACATCCAGTCGCTCGGTCCGTTGATCGGTGCGAGATAATACATCAGACCACTGACCGCCTGCGCTCCCGAGAATGTACCAAATATCGTGATTCCGATATTGTAGAGGAACAGCCCTATCATCTGGATGTTTGCCTGCAGCACTCTCACGAGAATCATGGGTAATACACTGGCATAGATCAGCTTTACCGGGAAGCGTGCTCGTGCCCCCCGGACCTGTGCATGGGCAAGCGGGATCTCGATCCGGGTGGATTCGACGTAGGTGACGATCAGGAAGATGGCAATCGTGGTGATGAACGCCAGCAGCTCAGGGCCCATATATTGCAGGAAATCTGCGCCGTCCATGATCACCTGTACGAGTCGTGGGAAGAATCCCACTGCATACTGATCGGTTACCGGTATCCAGCTGATCAGACCATTGATGATGGCCTGTGATATACCAGCGATGATGAAGAGACCGACTCCTGATCCGATACCCCACTTGGTG
>MVZQ01000051.1 GCA_002068435.1 Euryarchaeota archaeon ADurb.BinA087
CGATGAGCTGAACAAGATTGACAACAAGATTGTCGAACATGTCCAGAAAGGAAATGAGAAGGCATACAAGAAAAGTCTCGCCGAGCTGATCGGAAAGATCGTCAAGGAGGGGGATATTGTCGATCACAAGGAGATCGTCGAGTCCGATGTCATCGTTCCCCCATCAGATATGACACTCGAAGAGGCCCGGCAGGTCTTCAAGGGCACGGGGATCTTTGAAGGGTAGCCGGAGAGCCCTTCCCGTTCACTATTTTAATAACAGAAAAATTTAGAGCGGAATACCCCAGAGAGGATACCACTTTGCCATCTCTTTTTCGATAGGAAGATCTTTTTCAAGCAGCGACCGGATCCTGAATTCCATGGCACTATCCCGGGTCTTGCCGTCAAGGGGTATGAATGGATAAAATCGTCCCAGCTTGAAATGATATACCCAAAAGACCGGTTTTCCTTTCTCGAATCGGAAGATTGCACAGAGAAGGTAGTCACCGAATCCCTTCTCGATCAACGTCTGGCTTACCAGGTGGATCCCACCAACGAGATCGTCAAAGTCAGGATCCTCCAGGATCACCCAGGTAAACCGGTACTCATCGGTCACTACTTTGAAAGAGCTTCCTGTTTCCCGGGAGCTGAACTGGAGCAGATCCTCGATCTCCGCTCTTGCCTCGTCATATTGGGAGGACTCGATGGGTTTGAAACAAATGCCGGCACGAGGGGCAGGAACGAGGTTAAACTCGCTCTGCATCGTTACGCTGGCTGACGAGATGGCAAATAACTTATCGAGGTTTGCCTTGGGGAGAGCCGTGGTTCCCAGCAATGCTTCCAGCGCTTCCCTAATCCCCACGGCTGGCCAGCTCCTTTTCGATCCGATCAAGGGCTGCGATCCGCTGCTCAACTGACGGATGTGTCGCGAACAGCGCCATGATTGATGATCCCGAGAGAGCAGGGATGATGAAGAACGCATTCATCCCTTCCACCTTTCGCAGATCATCTTTTGGTACCCGGTCCATCATGCCACTGATCTTCATCAGGGCAGATGCGAGCTGGGATGGCCGGCCCGTCAGGACTGCAGAGCCCCGGTCAGCAGAGAACTCGCGATACCGTGAGAGTGCTTTGATCAGGAGATAGCTGATAACCCAGACGGCCGCCGCAAAGACCGGGATAATGAACCAGAGATTCTGCTTCCCCCCTCTTCCCGATGATACCCTGGATGCCGAAATGGAATTCCTGAAGATGAAGAACGCGGCAGTAGAGATCAGGCTTGCGAGCGTCATCACCATGACATCCCGGTTCTTCACATGGCTCAGTTCATGGGCAAGGACCGCTTCAATTTCTTCCTGGTTGAGCGTTGAGCGAAGCCCGGTGGTAACAGCCACGACAGAATTTTTGGCATTCCTGCCGGTGGCAAAAGCATTCGGAACAGGACTGTTCACGATCGCGAGCTTCGGACGCGGAATCCCGGCAATGGAGCAGAGCCGGGTGAGGGTTTCATAGAGGCGTGGCTCTTCCTGTTCGGAGACGACTCGGGCACCCATGGAGAGGAGGACCATGCGGTCAGAGAAAAAATACTGGAGCAGCATTGCACCCATCACAATAACGAGAAGCAGGAGAGAATCAATTCCGATATATGCCAGCACCGCGATGAAGATGAAATACACCAGGGCGATCAGGAACATGGTTCCGATCATCCGCACCTGCAATCCCCTGTCCTTTGCCCACCGTACCATAACGATAGATCTCCCGGATTTTCATATACCAGCAGAAATTCCCCACCAACACAATGAACAGGTAACGGCTAAGAATTACTGCAGTTCTTGGCATCTATCACATAGACCATGGGATGATAAATAGATTCTTACTCCGGAACAACGTTTTTCTTCCCAAAAAAAACGCCCCTACAATCGTCCAGACATTCGCTCTGAAAAAGTTCTGATGATGCCTCTCTCTTTGAATGTTAAACAATGAAACATCCTGCCAAATCCTGGAGACTGTTTCAGATACGTTCATAACGATACAGATTTGGTAGCTTTGAGAGGGATCCCACATGTACCGTCAGGAAACCAAAAAAAGTCCATCAGGGTCACAACGTTTGGAACTGCGGGAAGGAACCGGTACAACCTCATCAATTCCATGAAAATGAAAAAGAATACACGTTCTGAGAGAGACTCACTTTGAGGTATCCCGGCACCATGAAGACAATCGATGAAATCAACCATAAGATATCACGGGGGGAGGCTGCTGTTCTCACGGCTTCTGAACTCAAGCGACAGGTCGCTGACGGAGAGCACCTCTCCGTGGCTGACGTGGATGTGGTCACTACCGCGACGTTTGGCATCATGTCAGGAACACTCGCCCTGGTGCACATCCCGGTCTCGGCTCCCGGTACCTTTCACCATGCAGAAAAGGCCTGGCTCAACGGGGTCCCAGCAATACCCGGACCCTGTCCGAATGAACGGCTCGGTGTCGTCGACCTTGTGGTTTTTGGGACATCCAGGGCAAACCAGTCCTATGGGGGAGGCCATCTCTTCCGGGATCTGGTAGAGGGGAGCGAAGTGGAAATCACGGTTGAGACGGGAGGACGTCAGATTTCTCGGAATGTGACACTCGCTGAGATGGATCTTGCCCGGATCGTAACCACACGGAGTGCATTTATGAACTACCAGGCACTTGTCAACCGGAAGGAGGGTACGGAGAGGACCATCTTCTCGGTCCGGGGGATTTCAGGGCCGTTCCGCGAGGTTACCGTAAGCGGATGCGGAGATATCAATCCGCTCCAGAACGATCCGCAAGGGAGGGTGATCGGTGTTGGCAGCCGGGTGCTCCTCAATGGCGGAATGGGGTATATCATGGGAACGGGGACCAGGAGTACCCGAAAACACCCCAACATTGCTGCATTTGCTGACATGAAAGAGATGGCCCCGGAGATGATGGGAGGATTTGTCACCTCCGATGGACCTGAATGTATCACCTCTATTGGCGCAGCAATCCCGGTGCTTGACGACACTATTCTCGATAGTATCCGAATCACCAATGCAGGCATTCCGCTACCCGTCGCTGATATAGAGGACCGGACGGCCTTCACCTCATCACACTACGGCGAAGTATGGGATCATACTGACCTTGTAATCACCTATTCCCCGGAAGCCTGCCTCCAATGCGAACCCTGCCAGGCTGCTGCCATCTGCCCTACCCGGGCAATCATTCCCGGGGAGAGAATAGATCCCCTTCGCTGTGTCCATTGTGGCACCTGCCTCCGGGAATGTATAGGAGATGCTTTTTCCGGTAATCTAGGGACTATTACAGTAGAAGGCAGGCCTGTTCCCATCACCTGCAGGCAGTCATCCCGGGAGCATGCCCTCCGTATCTGTCACCATCTCAAGACGCTCATCATCGAAGGGAAATTCCACCTCACGGGAAAATGCGGGGATCTCTGGTAATTGAAATCACCATGGCGATCCAATTGGCCGAGAGTAAATCACTACCGGTTCTGAAAAAAGAGAGGATGGATTTCAGGATTAATGGGTAACAACTTTCGGTAAACTCTTTGCCTGGTCCACCCAGCCCTCGACCATTTTCAGGGTAGGAACCCGGCGAACCAGTTTCTTTGCAGCATTGGCCTCTTCAAGTTTCTTCACCAGGTTGTCCGGTTTCCGGGTAGCCAGTTCAGGTACACTGTCCACCCCGGCTGCCTCGAGGAGATCCGAGTATTCTGAACCGATACCCTTAATGCGGTACAGATCAGCGTGGTTGACCCACTTCAGAACCTTGGAGGAATCGATACCGGTCGTCTCGGCAATCTCCTTCCTTCCCTTTGCAGAAGCACCTTTTTCAAGCAGTCCTTCAACGGTCTTGATCCCGATTTTTTCAAATTTTGCCTCAATTACAGGTCCAATACCTTCAATGTCAGACAGTTTCATGGAGAAATTTTTCATTTGAGTGTATAATAATTTTACTCCTTCCCCGTTTGTGAAAAGATAATATTGAACCAAAAATGTAAACAATGTCCAAATAATGCATAAAGCCCCTCAAGGCACCCCATAGCTTTATGGTAAATAACAATGGATAATGGTTCTAAACCGGAGAATTTGTATGTGGTACTACTATTTACTGGTCTTAATCATCGGTATAGCTTTCGGCTTCATGCGGAGCGGAAAAGAGGACAAGTGGGGACTTCTCAAGTGGGGAGTGATCATCGGAATAATCCTCGGAATCATCTTCGGTCTTATCTCGATGTTCACCGGAGGTTCCTTCTTTGGGGAGGCCTGGGGTATTTTCGTCGAGATTGTCCTTTACGTGATCGTCTTCATCATTGGGGTATTTATCGGCGACATGATCGAGGGAATGAAGAAAAAGTAGATGGGATCTGAGCCCTGTTACAGGGTCCCTGTCATCCCATTTTTATATGAAAATGCCTCCGGCATTTTCATCTCGTATGCATGTGTCCCTCGAAGGAATCATGTAATTTTTTTATTGCATTGCTCTCCTGTTTTGGATTTCAAGCAAAAACCCTGGCTAATCCACAAACGAGCACGTTTATACATAAGCGAGTGATCATTTTTTTAGCAGAGCGAGAGCGTAAACCTCATGTAGAAGGGATACCGATCGTTGAATTGGAGCAAGAAAAATGCCAAAGATAAATGAAACCCCGATAGTGAAGGTCATCGAACTGATCGGCACATCCCAAAAGAGCTGGGAAGATGCTGCAGCCAATGCCATAAAGGCAGCGGGAAAAACCGTGAGAAATATCACGGGAATGGAGTTGCGACGCTGTTCTGCAACGGTCGAGAACAGTACCATTGTCGAATACAAAGCTGTTGTGAAAGTAGCATTCGAAGTGGAACGTTAGATCCGGAAACATCAATCCTTCGAGGGAAGGCGGCAGCCACTTCCCTTCCCTACTAGTCAGGCACAACCTTTCGTGCAATGGTGATCCTCTTCTCAGGAAGGGCAGGTTCCATAGCGCTCGATCTGAATCGGTTGTCCAGAATCATTGCTCTGCTTGTTTCACGCAAAGTCCGCGAGGAGATAGAAAGAAGCGCCTATATACCTTTATTTAAAATCTGCTTGGAATTTCCTGCCCGTAAAACCATTATTTTGGGGAAATCTTTATTTTGAGTAGTGCTATACCATTGTAACCATAAAGAGGTGAAGAAAGTATGGATATTGTTACCGCCTTTATCGGACTGATCCAGCTGGTCATAGCTATCCTTCTGGCAGTAGTCGCTCTTTACATCGGTTATTCAACCTTCTCAAAGATCACAAAAGGAATCGATGAGATCCAGGAACTCAAGAAAGGAAATGTTGCGGTGGGAATCATCATTGCAGCCATCTTCTTTGCAATCGCCATCGTGATCCAGTCCGGAGTTGCCGGAATCTCGGTCGGTATCACCAATGCCCTCGCTGGTGATTGGTGGTCGCTTATTGCAGCTTTCATCCAGCTGATCCTCGGGATCATCCTTGCCATTGCCACGATTTATCTTGCCCTGAATATCCTTGACCGCCTGACAAAAGGGATCAATGAATTCGAAGAACTGAAGAAGGGCAACGTTGCTGTTGCGCTGATGATGGCCGGAGTGATTGTTGCTACTGCAGTGATCATCCAGTCTGGGGTTATCGGGATCACCTCGGCCCTAATCTGATTCTTTTTTTTCAAATCCTGTTATTTATAGCAACCCTCAAGTACCATAGGGGAGAGAGAGTCCCTTCATGAACAGAACATGCACCATGTTCATGGCATGCCTCATCGGAATTACCATTTTTTCGGCTGGATGCACCGACCAGCCAGGTGGGGAAGTGACTCTCATTCCGACCACGGTCCCGACAACCGTTCCCACCTCCACCGGCACAACCGTGCAAATCCCCACCACGATTGTGACCACCGGCATCCCCTCCACCATTCTGACGCCTGGTTCTGCTCCATCGGGTGAGATGGTGACCCCCACAACCGCTCCAGGGGTACCCGGAGAGAGGGTGAACATCACAGCAAAGCACTTCGCATTCGACCGTTCATCGATAACGGTCCCTGCGGGAACCCGGGTTATCGTGGAGTTCCGGAACGAGGACCGGGTTGGCCACAATGTGGCATTTTACACCTCTCGCTCGCTCGCAACGACCATCTACAAGGGAGAGATCATCAGCGGTCCCCGAACGATTACCTATACCTTTACTGCACCTGCCACCCCTGGCACGTATTACTTCCATTGCGATCCGCACCCCGATATGGACGGCCTGTTCATTGTAACCTGAACCGGAACGTTCATTTTTTCTCCTGCCGGAAAACCCGCTGACAGGGAAAACCCTGTTCTGGTAATTCTTCCTCCTTCTCCGGAATCATACTGGGACCGCCCTTCCCTTCAGCCTCTTCACGAAAAAGGCCCCTATTGCCACAATTGCAAGGCCGTTGATGAGGACGAACAACACGGGATTCTTCATATCAGTGCCGATGAGCGTTCCATGTATGATCCCGAGCGCGAGAGCACCCCAAATCAAGGCATGAAACACTCTCCAATACTTCGGGAGGTAACGACGAAGGAATAGTACTGCAACGGATAGGTAGATGAGGATAAGGGAAAGCCTGCCGATGTTTGCAAGACTGGTCAGACCCGACCCGAAGCGGGGAACGAATATTGCTGCGGTGAGAAGGCGGATTGCAAGAAAGGAAGGATGAAGCGTGATCGCAAGGAGCCCGCCAAGAGCAAAAATGT
This sequence comes from Euryarchaeota archaeon ADurb.BinA087, assembly GCA_002068435.1. Taxonomy (GTDB): domain Archaea; phylum Halobacteriota; class Methanomicrobia; order Methanomicrobiales; family Methanospirillaceae; genus UBA9949. The sequence goes on from MVZQ01000051.1 coordinate 6,702, forward strand.
GATGGAATCGGGTAAATGATGTTCCGAAGGTATGGTAGATCTCTCGGGACCATGGGGTCATGATGGCGGCTACAACGAGCAGCACGAAACCCGCGAGCCCTGCAAACCGGATCCCGCTCGTGAGGGGAGATGGCGAAGGATTGTTCATAACCACCGCACCGCATATGATGATAAGGAGTGCGATACAGCCAAGAGCAAGATTCCCCAGCCGTGTAACGGTCATACAGGGTCCGGATTCACCCACAGAGAGATAGCAGTTTCCTCTCCTCTCAAAATTTGTATTATATGCCCACAATCAGGAAACAGAATTCCCCACTCCTAATCAGTTTCATAGTTGTCCGACTGTTTCATGCGGGTGTTACGAGCGGATCTTCCGAAAATCTTTCAAACCTTCTGGCAATAATCCAATGATCGTCCGCGTCACCATAGGGTTTGCTGCGTCCGGTGGCAATCCGAGCTCCTTCACTACGATTTGGGTGAGGCGTAAGGGTTCAATCCCGGGATAAGCCTCACTCATATCCCTGACCGCTTTTGATACCCGCTCTACCCAGGCATACCCTTCCTGCATCACCCGGTAGGCTTCTTTACCCTCATGCGGCTCATCCCATGATGGGAGGAGATATGATACTTGGTCGATATTCATCAGACGCTGTATTGACAAGAGGGTCTCTTTCGGATCGTCATAGATCGGAACAGTATCCGGAACGGGAATAGTATCCCCGGAAAACACCACCATTTCCGGATGTAACAGGAGTGAAATTGATCCTGCTGAATGGCCTGGGGTATGCAGAACTTCGAGAGCCCGCCCCTCACCAAGTCCGATCAATTCGCCATCATGGATGAGCCTGGTGACCGTAACCGGACCACCGACAAGTCCTGAAAAACCGGGAACCGGCCGCTCCCGTTCCTGGCATTGCGTATCTTCAATCCATCGTTGTTCGAACGGATGGGCAGCAACCATGCATCCCGTCGCCTCCTGGATTGATCTTGCTCCCCCGATATGATCCGGATGGGAATGTGTCAGGATCAGCAATCTTATCGCTTCCGGTTTTCTGCCAATTTCCTGGATCTTCCTGAATATTCTCTCCTCGGACCCAGAGACCCCGGCGTCGATCAGAACCAGTGACTTTCCTGTAGCGATCAGAAACGAGAAGACGAAGCGCTGGACAGGACCCAATGGAGTAAGTAATGAAAAGGGTATTTTGATGGGATAGACCCTGGAAAGGGGGGCGGTCATTGCATCTCATCCTGTTTGTTCTTCTGATAGGTATACTATACATCACGATTCCATTTATTATATGAAAATGCCTCCGGCATTCTCCTTCTGTATGCCCGTTCACCGATTGAAGCATGTGTGTTTTTATAAAACCTACCACCGCCATTACAGAAACCAAAAGGATATCCTGACCATTCCGATGGATGGATGGTGAACACTTCATTATTTCATGCATTCCGGATTCGCAAAGGAATGGCCGTCAAAGATCTATTCAGTCTCTTTCGCCATGGTGAAAGGACTCTTTTGAATCTGCCCTGTTCAGGTGGTATTCCACCATCGCGGCCGCATCCTCCACCGACCTGCTCTTGTCTCGGTCTCCGGTATAAAGGATCCTGGTCCCATCGATATCGTCCTTGAGATACGCTGCATGCTTATAGAGGATAAGGGTGACCGCCCCCTCCGGGCCGAAATGGTGCTCTTCAGCCTCTCCTTTCATGTAATGGTCCCTCTGCTGCCGGGAAGGTGCTGCATACTTATTCTCAAACCGGAATATTCCCATCTTCACAGTACTACGATGAAGTACCTGATAGACCAACCGGGCTGGGGGTGAAAGTGAAATTAAAGTCCGCCAATCCGAAAAGAGGTAATGCATTGAACAAAGCGGTTCAGAAAACATTTATTGGTAGTCTTCCATGGGATCCTGTATGAAACAGGTGATACCAATCCTTGCCGTCTTCTGCATGGCACTTCTTGTCATCGCAGGCTGTACAAACCCCGTGGAACCTGATGCCACGCCAGACACGACTATTCCGACTGCAACTCCAGCTGTGCTCCCTGATCTCCGGCCGGAACCAACCGATGTCGTTCCTCCTTACCAGCAGGTCTTCATCCAGATCTCCAAGAACACCGTTGCAACTGATCCCTGGATCTCGGTGGTCTTTGCCGGTGGCGGCGGCCAGTCTTATGTTGTCAGCATGCAGGCGACGGTCATACGATCTGATGGAGGAATCGAGACTGAGATTGCCCAGTCCCCAGGAATCGGAACAACACTGAAGTTTGCCGGCACCACCCGGGACGACAGGGCTGTCGTGAATGTTACTTACACCGATGGGATGACGTACACAGTGAAAGATGAACTCGTTCCGTTCCAGAATATCAACCCCTGATCTTTTTTTTATCCATTCTGAATCACTCAGCACGGAGCGCTTCTATCGGGTCGAGATTCGAGGCACTCCATGCCGGATAGACTCCTGACATGACACACGTAACGAACCCGATTGCCATACCAAACGGGACATACATCAGGCTTGCAGGCGCAAAGAAATAGTCGGTGCTGCCGACCATTGCAAGGACCACGACCCATCCGATAGAAAGACTTGCCACAGCCCCGATCACGGCCCCAAGACCCCCGAGAATGGCAGATTCGTAGATGAACATCTTCCGCACCTCGCCCTTCTGGGTCCCAATGCTCCGAAGAATCCCTATCTCCCTGATCCGCTCGGTGACCGACATCATCATCACGTTGAAGATGGAGACTGCTGCGACGAGCAGGGAGATCCCGGCAATAGCCATCACAAAGGTGGTCATCGTTCCAAGCGTCTCGGTTATATTCTCGAGCATGCGGCTGCTGTCCTGGACCGAGACCTGCTCCTCTTTCTTGTTCATTTGCTCCTCGATCTCATCGCTGACATTCCCGGCTTCATTGATATCATCAAGGATGATATTGACCTGGCGGTACTCCCCTTCTCCACCATAGATTCCAGTAAACAGCTTCTCGCTCCCGATAATGGCCGAATCGGTGTTCAGGTCCATGGACATTCCCCTCTCCTCGATGATGCCGACCACTCGTACTGTGGTGGTGGCGCCTTCGTCAGAATCGCCGATATCAATCTTACTTCCGAGTGTCAGGTCGAGGCGTCCGGCAAGGGAAGGGCCGATAAGAACGGAGCTGGTGCTCTTGGGGAATGCTCCCGAGGCAAGAGTCAGTATCTCCGGGATGACATCCTGGTCAAGACCATAAATGGTTGCCCTCCGCTCCTCATCTCCTACTTCGATGGTATCGGATTCAGAATAGAGGGCATATACCGTCCCATATTTCGAAGCTATCCTCTCAATATCCTTGAACTGCTCCTCGGGAATGAAATCATCATCATCAGATCCTCCACTTGGCCCCCCTGGCCCGGACATCCCGCCCCCACCACCTTCCCGGGATTCGGTGACAACCAGAACATTTCCCATTTCCGAGAGCTGTTCGGTAACCGAGAGCGTCATGTTCGCCCCCATCATCCCCATTGTGGCAATGGCTACGACCCCGATAACGATCCCGAGAACAGCCAGCGTGGATCTGAGAAAGTGGAGCCGGATACTCCGAACGGCAAGCCGGAAAATGATGTCCTTGCCCCTCATGTGATCCTGCCGTCCTTTATGATGACGTTCCTTCTTGCACATGCGGCAACGGTCGGATCATGGGTTACCATCAGGACGGTCCGTCCCTGTTCATTCAGCGTCCGTATCATCTTCATGATCTGTCCCCCGGTTATTGAGTCCAGGTTGCCGGTCGGTTCATCGCAGAGAAGGATCTGGGGGTCGTTGACAAGGGCCCGTGCTATGGCAACCCGCTGTTGCTGACCCCCCGAGAGTTCCGGGGGTTTGTGTTGGGCAAGTGCGGCGTCAATCCCGACCTTGCTGAGTAACCGGGATATGTGACCATTTTCATCCTCCTGCCGATGTTTCATCAAATAGGGATATTCGACGTTCTCGTAAGCAGAAAGGAGTGGGATAAGGTTGAACTTCTGGAAGATGTACCCGATGGTGTTCAAGCGGAGTCCTGTGAGTTCATGATCATCCATCTCACGGGTATTCCTCCCTGCAATCAGCAGATCGCCAGAAGTAGGGCGATCAAGACATCCGAGCTGGTTCAGGAGGGTGGATTTTCCTGACCCGGAAGGGCCCATGATAGCCACGAAATCCCCCTTCTGGATCGAGAGTGAGATACTGTCGAGGGCAGTAACATCGCCGGATTTCAGCGGGTATACCTTGGTGACATCCCGTACCTCGATCAACGGCTGGTCATCCATTCACATCACTACAGGGATCATTTGCTGAACCGTTCCCGGATCTTTTCCAGGTATCCCCTTCGCCATGCAACAAGAACACCGATGATAGCGATAATGACAATGAGGATCGGGATGACCGGGATCTTACTGATTCCACTGCCAAATCCCATCATCCCTATTCCTCCCCCACTTGGGCGACCCTGCAAGGAAGGGGGACCTTGGGAGCCCCCGGCTGCTGACCCCCCTGTGGTTGAGTTCCCGAAGATATGTGCCGAAACATCGAACGTCTCTTTGTAAGTCTCTCCTTCCTCATCCCTGTACGATACGACAAGGGGGATCTGGGACAGTCCCGGGGCCATACAGGTGATCTCAAAACTGGAAAAGTCATCCGGCTCAAGAGCCCCCACCACATAGACCGGGTCAGGATCAATTGCCCGGGCAGGGTCTCCAACCGTTACTGTCACTGATTTTGCATCTTTCAGTCCGGCATTGGTGACGTCACCGGAGATGGTCAGGCTCGCCCCTCCTCCTGTCACTTCTATGTTGTTCACCACGAGTTCGGCAGCAACCTTCCTGTTTCCAAGCGTCACCGGCAGGGTGATGGTCTCGTTATGCTGGTTTGGCCCGTTCCGGTAGAGGACATCCAGGGCGAGTATGGTAGCCTTCTCGGGGGTGATCCCGAATGTGACCTGTCTTTCTTCGTCAGGTTTGAGAGTCCCGACAAATACGGCACTTTGCGAAGGGCTGATTCCGTCCCCGCCCGGGACGACCTTCACGCTATTCACCTCATTATCACGAGGATTGCTTATCGAGAGGGTGATTTTGTCCTCCTCGCCGGAGGTAAAGGTGTCCGGCGATTTGACAACCGAGACCATAAGGGCAGTATTGTCAACTTTTACCGCGATAGGGTAGCGCATACTCCCCGAATCGGTGAAGTCAACATAGAATATCGGGAAATAGGTCCCATCCTTGACGTCAGCCTCGATCAGGAACGTGAAGAAGAGGGAGTTAGACGCCCCGAGGACTCCCACTTTATCGTAGGTCTGGTAGTTGACTACATCGAGTTCTTCGGAGAGTAGCTCAACACGGTTGATCTTCACCGGGGATGATCCTGAATTGGTTATCCGTACCGCCAGGGTCCCCTGGTCATACTGCATCAGGATCGAGGGATCAAGGGTGACATTCGTGATTGCGACATATGCTTCTGACGATGTCTCAGTCGTAGAATCTGCAGCCGAGACAAGAGTGCAGATGCTTCCCAGCGTGATAAGTATTACTAGGAGAGAGAGAGTCAGATATCTTTTAGTAGCGGTTCTTTTCCCTTTCATCATAATGGTTCTGCCTCGTATGCGTGGTTGGGGGTTATCATAAGAGCGGCGTTTTTAGAGAGGATCGGATATCTGTCCATTCCGGAACATGGAGGGAAAGGTGGCACAATCCTTCCAGATTCAGAGGTTCATTGATCCGATATCTCGCGGGGATTTCTGAGGAAATCTGTTGAGCCGGGGATCAAGGTTGTTTCTCTGCCACTTCTTCGACACACCAGGATCACGCAATGATAGATCCCGCCTGGCCAAAACGTATAGTACATTTTACATTGTGTTATATAAAATTTACTAGAAGAGAACAATCCTTGACAGATGCTCGATGACATACATCGGCGGATGGGAGACACGATACCGATGTATTGAAAAGTTATGGAGTCTCTGCATAGGCGAATACTTCTTCGATACTCACGTTGAAGTAGCGGGCTATTTTGAAAGCAAGATCAAGGGAGGGATCATACTTGCCCTTTTCGATGGCAAGGATAGTCTGGCGGGTGACCCCAAGCTGCTGTGCAAGGGCATCCTGGGTGAGGTCATGCATGGCCCGC
>MVZQ01000052.1 GCA_002068435.1 Euryarchaeota archaeon ADurb.BinA087
TCGCAATAGTCTGCCTCTCCCCGGGCCTGTTCTTTTGTCCGGAGGAACTTGGGAAACCACACCTCGCTCCTCCCCCTGATTGGTTCGTCGATGACGGTCAGGAACCGCTCCGACATCGGCACTGCATCGAGGTTGACAAGCTCTGCACCGGAACCTCCATCGAGTATCCCGTCGGCATCGTAATCGTAGCCGACATCGTTCTCATGGACGGCTTTCCCCTCACTCCGCTGGAGCCGGGCATGGTAAAAACTCTGGGGATTACTCTTATCCGAGGGATCCTTTTCAGGAGTGAATATCGCATCGATGACCTTCAGGTCCGCAGTTCCCTCAAATCCGATGATCTCCCGGACTTTTCCGGCGACGTATCGCACAATACGCGGGTCTGAAATGATCCCGCGCCCCTTTTCCCCTGGCAGGCCCTGGCTAGGACCGACGATATTGACCTTGATCACCACCCTGTCCCCCGGCCTGATGATCGCCAGGAGACCCTGTGGTCCCAGCACCTGTGCGATTGCCGCATCGATCAGGCCAGGGATCTCTTCATCAGTCGGCTCCCGTGTCATGCAGGAAAACCCAACGACCGGTAAGGGGTGATCGGGGTGGATTCTTGGCGGTGTTTTTGTTTTCTCGTACACGGCTTCGATCCTCGTTCCCCGGACCCCCCCGATCAGGGGGAGCTGTTTCACATCATTGTGAATCTTCTCCCATCGGCGACTGACATCGCTGGAATAGTGAACGCCCCCCGTTGGAGAAGGGCTGTCCCCTTCAGAACAGGTGTTCGATCCGGAATCATCGGACGGATTCATGATAGTAAGCCTCTTTGATCAGCAATTGGATCATCATCATTAATACCTTCCGGAAATCAAACTGACGTGGTTATGATTCGCCCTGCCCCACCGTTGGAACGGGCGAAGGGCCATGGATTCCTGTCCCGGGGATCCGGCCCTGCGTCTGGTGGGGTGAAGGGTGTTGATTGAAGTCGGGCGCTGTCTCGATCGCATGGAGAGTAGTCTATCGGTGACGAAGTCAGGATAAAGAGAAGTGGTCAGGAGAAGGGAAGGAGGAAGATATGGATAACAACGGCTATTACCAGGACAAGATCAGTATCGTGACCGGGGGGAATTCGGGTATCGGGTATGCCCTCTGTGAAGAACTGTTGAAGAGAGGAGGGACGGTCTACCTGGCAGGCCGCGACCAGAAGAAGGTTGCGGAAGCTGCGGGTCAACTCTCCGCGTTCAGGGACCGTGTCCGGACGCTCATCGTTGACGTTACGAAACAGGAGCAGGTGCAGAAGGCAATTGAACGCACCGCAAAAGAAGCAGGCCGGCTGGATATGCTGTTCAACAATGCCGGGATCTTCAAACCCATGTTGTTTGAGACCGGCACGCTTGACGACTGGAGAGCCATGATCGATACCAACCTGTGGAGCGTTATCTATGGGGTGCAGGCTGCCATTCCGATCATGCTCAGGCAGGGATCCGGCCATATCGTGAACACCTCGTCCCTGGCCGGCCTCGTGCCCTACCCGATGCAGGTGATCTACGATACGACGAAATATGCTGTCGTCGGGCTGTCAGAAAGCCTGCGGTACGAGTATGCAGAGAAAGGGATCCGGGTCTCGGTGATCTGTCCCGGGGATATCGCAACCCCGGTCTTTTCGAAGATTGTCGACAGCAAGGGGCAGGGAGCACCCATTCCCCCGGAAGCATATCCCGTTGACAAGGCGGCATCGTACATCCTTGACCATGTTGCGGAAGGCGACGGGCGGATTATTGTTCCGTATGAACCCAATCACCTCATCTACGGGGGATATATCCTCGGGGACAAGAAGGTTGAGGAGTTCCTGCTGAAACACGCCCATGACCACCGGATCCGGTTCGAAAAAGAGGGGCGTTTTATCTGATTGATGCGAGGGAGGATGGAAATGATGACGGTAACCAGATGCAATGACGAGAGGAATCCGGATTGGTCCGGCTGGCCCTGGCCAGGTACTCCCCTTTCGGGCGGTGGATGTGGATGAGCAACGGGAATACCTCAGAGGACTCTCCTGCTCAGCTCCAACCCTATATCACGAAGAGAACGGAGATCGATCTCTCGATCGAGGTGGTCCTGCTTATCGTCGGGGGGTATTCTTTCTCCTCTTCGGGGCGCTCCTTTTCCTGATCGATAAGGGGATGCTCCCGTACAGCGAGGACAGCATGTACGGGCTCTTCGTGGTCCTCGTCTCAATGCAGATCATCACGATGGGAAAGACGCCCTTCGGCGACTTCCTCCGCTCATGGGTTGTCGTGATCATCGGGCTCATCACCGCGATCCTTGGTACCATCGCCATCTTCTTTCCCGGGTACCTGAGCCTCGAGATCCGTCTCCTTGCCGGCCTGATCGTCCTTTTCACCGGAGCCCTGGGGCTGCTGCAATTGTTCACGGCGAGGGATAAGGCCCGGCTCTGGATGAAGGTCCCCGGTATCCTGCAGCAGCTGACGATCGCCTGTGTCCTGGTATACGGCATCGAGCTGGTATTGGGCATCATCACGCTGCTCCCCGGCATCGTACCCAATCCGCTGACCGCAGTGCTCTGTCTCATCTTTGGCTTGTCCCTCTTCTTCCTTGCCTGGTGCATCCATATGGTACACAAGCAGTACCCTTCCGGTGACGCGAAGGCAGCTCCCGCAACCGTTCCATCAACGAGCGTATTCTGCCTCTTAAAAGAGGCCTCCCTGACGGTGGGAAATACCTTCAACACCTACCAGGGGTGTCTTACCATCCTTGTCGGAGTACTCACCCTCTTTTTGATCATAGGGATATTCCCCGCGTTCAATGCGGATGGGCAGATCGGGCTGCTCCTGCTATTGACCTCCCTCCAGCTGCTTGCGCTGGGCCAGTTCGTCGGAAGCCAGGTGACCCGGTCGTGGCTGGTGGTAGCATTCGGGCTCCTCTGTGCCGCTGCAGGGATCTTCTCCTGCATCGTCCCAGGGATCCTTGCCGGGATCATCCAGCCGCTCCTCGGCATCCAGAACATTGTCACGGGAGTGCTGCTCCTCGGAACACAGATCATCGCACCGACGCTGTACGGGATACGGCACCCTCCTTCCCAGCCGGTTCCGCTCCCGCCAATCATCAGGCGGCTGTTCCTCGTCCTCATGGTCACCGGGATCGTGACGATCGTGTTCGGCATCAACACGATTGCACCCGTCCTCCTCCCGAACCTGCTCGGGATGGTGCTCTATGCCTTCGTCCTGCCTCTCCTCGTTATTATCATGGGGCTCCTCTCGCTGATCACGGTCTCAATCACCCAGAAGCTCCAGCAGGGTGCAACAACCGCATCGTGAAGAGGGATCCTCTCTCTTTTGTTGTCGCGAAAGGAGACCAGTTCGGTGAAATCAGGGGATCTCAATCGGGAGGTCTCATGGTTTTTGGAAGGGAAAGGGGCGACCGTCGCAATCAACAACAGGCAGAGATTGAGTGCAATCAGCGCCATTCGATTCATGGTATCTCACCTCTTCTTTCGTTTTAGAAAAGAAACAACGAGAACGTCCCTTTACCTCATGAAAGCTATCCATACCAGCCCCTCCCGGGTTCGCCTCGAAAAACAGCGAAGTTTTTTTGGGCTGCGTGAAAGAGGGCATTCAGGCACGTCCCTTGAAAAAAATTCATAGAATGGGAGGATGTATTGGGGAATTTTTCGATCTGCCTGCTTCGTCCGGTATCCTCCCTCATTGGAAAACAGGGGTCTGGAGGGAATAGGGAAGGGGGTGTTCCCTTCCTCTGCCCTACTTTGACCGTTTTAACGTATCAATCGCAATTTTAGACGGATCGGTTGTATCCATGTAGATCATTTCGATTTCGTCAGCAGAGATAATCACCCCATCACTGAAGCCACTGGGATACTCAACAGTGTTAAAGTTCCTCCCGTCGAGACTCAGCGCTCCGGCAATGTCTTTGGTAACCATAGTCCCGTTCATCGGGAAGGAGACGTGTCCTTTAAAGAGGCGACCATTTTGTTCTACAACGGTCATCCTCATGGGCTCCTGGAAGACCTGGTATCCCGAGGTATCGATGTAGCCGGTAAAAGTTCCCGTCCAGTTCCCGACAAGATTCGGCTCGACCTGGGTAGCCGGGGTAGTCACCAGAGAACTTGATGACGAATTGGACGAGATGCACCCTGCACCTATCGTGATACCTAGAAGGAGAAGACCAAAAACAATCCATTTCATAGGAAAACATCTTCTTTTACCGGTCTAGTTAAAGATATCGATGGTTCCCGAGAATTTTGAGGGGAATGGGAATGTCATGGGAGAGAGATCCCCCCCGCATCTTACCGGTGCATCGGTGCTGCTGCCGCCGCTGCGGGATCGCCCCGTTCCAATGCGACCCTGCGGTTATGGGCATGGGCTGCAAGCATCTCCTCTGTTCTCTCATCGCCGTGCACATAGCCTCTCCAGAGCTGATCATGAAATCCTTCGGGGACGATGATGATCCCCATCCGTTCGGCAACCCTGTCAAGGATGAAGGGTGCAGCAGTTCCTGGCGGAATTGCATCGCCGGGTACTTTCATCAAAGGATCCGGCTTCCCCAGCCGTTTCCCGTAGATGGGGGTTGCGACAGGACCGGGACAGACCGTAGAGAAGTGCAGCCCTTTTTCCGCATATTCGAATCTGAGGCTCTCCGTAAAACCGGTAACCGCAAATTTCGTGGTGTTGTAGAGTGCCTGCATCGGGTACGGGATAATTCCACCGACAGATGAGGTATTCACGATGTGCCCGGATCCCTGCCTGAGCATGATCGGTACTGCTGCATGAGTGCCGTAAATCACGCTCCACAGGTTGGTATCAACGATGAGGTTCCATTCTTCGGGGGTTGTTGTCTCGAACAATGCCATTTGGAGGATCCCGGCATTGTTGAAGAGCAGGTCCAGCCTGCCTTCCTCGGCAGCAGTCTGTTCGATCGCCTTCCTCACCTGCATCCGGCTGGTAACGTCCACCTGCAGGGGGTGCACCCTGTCTTCAAACGCCGGGAGCCGTCCAGCGGCATCCGATACTTTTTTTAGGTCGCGGCCTGCCAGGTAGACGGTGGCTCCCCTCTTCAGGAGTTCTTCACTCAGAGCAAAACCGATCCCGGAGTTTGCCCCGGTCACGAAACAGATCTGGTCTTTGAAATAGTCGTTTCGTGGTGGTTTGTTCATGCGAGTACCCGTGCCTGGGAGGTGTCAAGGACGACCTCCCCCTCGACCATGGCGGACCGGGCCATTTTCTTCACGGGGAGTGCTGCGAGGGCTTTGATGATCTGGTATTGCCGGGGGTTCTGCATCACGGAGAGCTCGGTCCACTCCAGGGTGCCCTTCCCTTCAGAGACATTCTCCACCTCAATCCACTGGGGGAAATAGATGAACTGCGAGAGGTCTGCTCCCGGGGCACCGACCTTCGGAATGTACCGCCAGCCGATGAGATCCAGCTGCCTGAACTGGCGTTTCGCCTGTTCCAGCTCGTTTCCGGTCATCTGACGTTCCGCTTCGAACTGCATCGAGAGGAAGGTATTCCCTTCGTAACTTATCGATGTGGCATAATGAGGGCGGAAGACATGCAGGTCCTCGATGTCCGCAAAGATCTTCGGCACGCCGGTCTGTTCCCGCCCGGTGAGGATGGGGGCGGTCCTGTTCTCCCAGATAACGAGAGGGTATGCGGAATCAACATGGTCTTTTTTTCCATTGAACCGGACGGGTGCGGATACGTTCAGCAGGTTGTAATGCCCGCCGGCAAGCCAGTTGATCTCGGTCAACTGGTTGAAGGCGACCTGCACTTCGGGTGCCAGGAGTTCGAGTTCTTCCGGGATGTAGCGTTCGAGTTCGGCACGCTCGGTTTCAAAGGTCATCGCCAGCATCGTTGCCTTCTGACGTGCCCGGTAGGACGTATCGAACGGATTGCCCCCGAAATGGGCAGGCATCAGATAGGTGGAGTCTTTTTGCAGTCGAAACATGGTGATCGTCCAACTATTCCTGCTGTATGGATAAAAGCGTATTTAATTTCATGAGTGCCCGGTAATTCTGCTTGATTTTTTCACCGTGAGAAACGGAATTGTTTTATGAGTTTGTGGTGTATGCATCCTATGATCACCTCTTCCCACTCGAAGGAGAAGAGGGAAGCTGAGGAGAGAGAATGAGAATCAAAATCGGATATTTTGCAGTAACCGATGCCATGACCCCGGCCGGGTGTTTACGGCAGTCAATAGAGGCTGAGAAGATCGGATTTGACTCGTTGTGGGTCGAAGATCACCTGATTGCGATGCCAGGGGGGAAGGAATGCAGCTTCGCCTGGACGGTGATGAGCTCGGCGCTCCAGGCGACAAAAAAGGTCCCCTTCATCACTGGCGTCACCGCTCCTATCATGCGGTACCACCCGGCCATCGTTGCACAGGCCTTCGCCACCATGGCAGCGATGTACCCGGGACGCGTGGGTCTTGGCGTGGGCACGGGTGAGTCGCCAAACGAGATGGCGGTCTACGACGGCGAATGGCCCTCGAATAACGCCCGGCTCGAGATGCTCGAGGAAGCCCTCACGGTAATGAACCGGCTGTGGACGAGCGATGCCCCTATCAGCCATGCCGGGAAGTATTACACCCTCAAGAACGCGGTCCTGCTCACGAGGCCGAAGGAGAAGGTCCCCATGTATGTCAGCGCAATCGGACCACGTGCAGCAGATCTCGCGGGACGCCTCGGTGACCACCTGATCACGCTTGCAAACAACCCCCAGTATATCAGGGATGAGCTAGTGCCGGCCTTCGAGGCTGGTGCCAGGGCATCGGGCAGGGACCCAAAGCCCATGGAACGCGTCGGGCATTTCGCTTACGTCTACGACCCGGAGCAGGTAGTCACGCTTGAAAACCTCCAGCAGGACGCTGGAACCATCCAGGGAGGCGCCATGGCAAAGGCCTTTTCGAGCGAATTCATATCGATCTTCCATACTCCGGAAGATTTCATCAGGAAGATCGAAGCAATGGAGCGGATGGGGTATACGCATCTTGCGATCGCCGACCAGAGAATGGGGATCGTGAAGGGGACCCTTCCCTCCCTGGACGAAGCTGCGGGACTCAGGATATGGAAGGACGTCCTTCCGCACGTCAGATAAGACGTACTGGCGTCCGATGCGAAACGAACGTTGGATGAAGACAATGGGATGAGGGAACAGGATGAAAACAAAAATTGGGTATTATGCGATCGGCGATGCCTGGACACCAGCCGAGTGTCTACAGCAGGCAGTAGCAGCCGAAAGAATCGGATTTGACACGATATGGGTTGAAGATCACCTGATAGCGATGCCTGGGGGGATCGAATGCAGCTTCGCCTGGACCGTTATGAGTTCAGCGCTCCAGGCGACGAAGAAGGTCCCCTTCATCACCGGCGTCACCGCCCCCATCATGCGGTACCACCCGGCGATCGTTGCACAGGCGTTCGCTACCATGGGAGCGATGTATCCGGGACGCGTCGGACTCGGCGTGGGTACGGGCGAACCGCCAAACGAGATGGCGGTCTACGGCGGCGAGTGGCCGTCCAACAATACCCGGCTTGAGATGCTTGAAGAGGCACTCATGGTCATGAACCGGCTGTGGACGAGTGATACGCCCATCAGCTCCGCTGGGAAGTATTACACGCTCAAGAACGCGGTCCTGTTGACCAGGCCAAAAGAGAAGGTTCCCGTGTATGTCAGCGCGATTGGATCACGTGCGGCGAACCTGGCGGGACGCCTCGGCGACCACCTGATCAGCCTAGCAAACAATCCCCAGTACCTCAGCGAGGAGCTCTGGCCGGCCCTCGAGGCAGCCGCCAGGGAGTCGGGCAGGGATCCGAGCACCATGGAACGGGTTGGACATTTTACATACGTCTACGACCCGGACCAGGTGGTCCTCCCTGAGCACCTGCAGCAGGATGCAGGTACTATCAGTGGAGGTGCCATGGCGAAGGCCTTCTCAAGCAAGATGATCTCGATCTTCCATAGCGCGGAAGATTTTATCAAGAGGATCGAGGAGATGAAGCGGATGGGGTATACGCATCTTGCGGTCGGCGACCAGAAAATGGCGATCGCAAAAGGCCCCCGCCCGGCATTGGACGAGGCTGCGACTCTCAGTATATGGAAGGACGTCCTCCCGCACGTCAGGTAAAATGCGGACTGCGAAACGAACGTTGGATGAAGACAATGGGATGAGGCAAAGAGTACGATGAGAACAAAAATTGGTTACTTCACGATAACGGATGCCTGGACACCCACCGAGTGTCTCCGGCAGGCAGTAGCAGCCGAAAAAATGGGATTTGACTCGTTATGGGTTGAAGATCACCTGATAGCGATGCCGGGGGGGATTGAATGCAACTTCGCCTGGACCGTCATGAGTTCGGCTCTCCAGGCAACGGAGCGAGTGCCGTTCTGTACCGGCGTCACCGCCCCCATCATGCGGTACCACCCGGCCATCGTTGCACAGGCGTTCGCTACCATGGAAGCGATGTATCCGGGACGCGTCGGACTCGGCGTGGGTACGGGCGAACCGCCGAACGAGATGGCGGTCTACGGTGGCGAATGGCCTTCCAACAATACCCGGCTTGAGATGCTCGAAGAGGCACTCACGGTCATGAACCGGCTGTGGACGAGTGATACGCCCATCAGCTTCACTGGAAAGTATTACACGCTCAGGAACGCGGTCTTGTTAACCCGGCCAAAAGAGAAGGTTCCCTTGTATGTCAGTGCGATTGGATTACGGGCGGCGAACCTTGCGGGACGCCTCGGCGACCATCTGATCACCCTTGCGAACAACCCCCAGTATATCAAGGATGAGCTCTTCCCTGCCCTCGAGACTGCCGCCAGGGAGTCGGGCAGGGACCCGAACACCATCGAACGCGTCGGGCATTTCTCCTACGTCTACGACCCGGACCAGGTGGTACGTCCCGAGGACCTGCAGCAGGATGCAGGGACCATCAGTGGAGGGGCTATGGCGAAGGCCTTCCTGAGCGGGGTGATATCGATCTTCCATACCGAGGAAGATTTCATCAGGAAGATCGAGGAGATGAAGCGGATGGGGTATAATCATCTCGCGATTGCCAACGGGAGTATGGCGATTGAAAAAGGCAGTCATATCCCTCCTGATGAGGCCCCCAGTCTTAAGATTTGGGCCGATGTCCTCCCGCACGTCAGGTGATCACCGATCCGGAACAACCCTCTTTTTTTTAAAAAAAATTTCTTAATGGCCCGGTACCCCGGGGGTTTTATCCGGCAGTACCGCCTGCCTTCGCTCTCCTGGCAGCCCGCACCCAGCTCCGGAACATCAGGGGCTGGCCGGGTGCTCTACCCGGCCTATGAACAGGATGAGCCCCGTCTCGTCGTCCCGGATGATAAAGAGGAAGGGGTGATCGGCACGGAATACCGGGACCGGCGCTTCCACGGATGCCGCCCCGGCCCCCCCGATGACCGCGGTCGCAGCTGCTGCCTCGGTGCCTTCTTCGTTCACTTCGATGAATGCCTGGTGGATAATATCGGTGATGAAGAGGTCTGTTGTCCCATCCATCCCTGACAGGTCAGCCCTGTTGGTAAAGGCGGTCTGCATGCCCATTGCAGATACTATCCCGGGCAGTGCGTACCTGGTCTCCATGGTAAACTTCGGGAAAGAGACCATGACCTGCCTGGTCGTCAGATTCTGCTCCAGCTCGGAGAGGATGCTCGCTGAGAGCGACTGTTCGAGGGCGCCGGGATCCTCCTCCCTTGGCAGGAAGACGGCCATGGAGAGCTCTTTCCCGGTATCGGACTCGTAGGGCATGCGGAGCACCTGGAGATTTCCGTTCTCCCAATACCCATAGGTGGCATTCCTGTCGGTCCGCTGCATCATCGGGACCCGGACAATCTCACCCGACCCGGTCATGAAGTCTTCCACCGTGGTCTTCTTCTCATCGAACTGCTTCACCCAGGTCCCCCTGAAATAGACCGCATTTGTGATCACGAGGCGGGTTTCCGGGGTGATGGATCCGCCGGGCAGCAGGTCTTTGATCTTGTCATTGGTCTGGTCCCCGATCCACCGGTTGATGGAGAGCCGCGACTCGTCTGGTTTTGTGATAAAGTCAAGGGTGGTCACCTTCGCCCCGTACGTCCGGTCGGCGAGGATGATATACTCCGGGAGGAAGGGATAGGTCTGTTCTGCCCAGAGGGCGTTTGCGGTCCGGAGTTCGTATGCGGACGATCCCCGGTTGATCCCTGCAATGACCGATGCATATCCCGTCCTCATCATGGCGGAGTCCCCGGGGAAATGGAAGACCTCCCGGATCTCGCGTGCTGTATCTCCCCGGGCGCCCTCGTAGGTTATCGCAAGAGCCGATGAGATGCTGAACGGTGAGAAGAAGATATTTTCCCCCTTGTTTGCCGGGTCTTCTGCCAGCCGGGTGTAGAGGTCGAGTGCAAACTGGTTGCTTGCATCCACGACGCCTTTCTGGCTTTCCGGGGAAGGTCCCCGGGGCAGTCCTTCGGCTGGCGGGAGTTCCGGAGCGGTATCCAGGTCAGTGCAGCCGGCAAACAGGAGTGCGGTCAGGACCAGGGATACCAGGGCGACCATTGAGATGGCGGCATCATTCATACGTTGTATCTTGCGATTTCTTTTGTTAAACATGGCGATGGGTGCGGGAATTTTCGTCATGAAACACCGGGGATATCTTCTCGTCGCACGCCACCCCGGAGGAACACCGCCGATGCGGGTTCCTCCCGCGATCTCTTCCGGTTTCAGGCCGTCGACTGCTTTCAACACCTCCCGCAAAGGCTTTGCAGCGGGATCCTGAATGACATGTTCCAGAAGTATCTTGGTTTCAGGCAGGAGTCCATCACCTGCCGTGGCGATGCCCTCCTCATCGAATATATGGGAGATTCTTGAGCGTTCTCCCGCGGTCCGCTCTTCCGCAAGGATGAGGTATATTTCTGCGAAGGAGCAAAGATCACACCTCACCTGGTAATGGTCAGGCCCGGTCCTCTTTACGAACCGGTTGAGGTTGGCAGCCTCCTCTGCTTCCTGCAGGTATTTAAGCTCGATCTGTTCCTCAAAATGCAATCGGAGTCTCATTTTTCTCTTATTATGGTTTCACCGTCAGTATCTGATCCTTCGTGCGGGGGGGGTGAAAGGAGGGAGGCTCTCTTTTTTACACCTGGTTCTCACCTCCAATAATGAAGGGCGACATAATCGATCGACATATTGATATCGATAGATACCTATAGGGGGCACTATGCAAGCTGCATCCACCATTTACATCAGGGAGGACCTGAAAGAGAAACTCCGGGCATTGAAACAACACCCCAGGGAATCGTACAACGATGTCATCGAGCGGCTGGTGACCCTTGCGGTTGACCAGGATCCTCTGAATGATGAAGCGATCAAAGGGCTTGAAGAAGCCCTCAAGGATATCAGGCACCGCCGGCTCCATTCTGAAGCAGAAATCATGGCTGAGTTCGGAGTGGAATGAGCTATCGTATAGAATACACTTCCCGGGCTCGAAAAGACCTGCACAAGCTTGAACGGACGATTGCCCAACGAATCATCCGGGCCCTTCATGGCCTCTCGGATCATCCCTACTCCCAGATCAAGAAACTGAAGGGAACGAACCCAGGCCATCCGATATACACGTTCCGTATTGGTACGCGGTACAGGGCTATCCTGTTAATCCATGACATTGTTCTTGTCATCCAGGTTCTTGAGATTGAAGACAGGAAACAGGTATACAGGAATTTTTGAGGCGATCCTCTCAAAGAGTGGCATGCAGTGTGCTCTGAAACACATTATAAAAAAGTCCAAGAATCGTGAACATCTTATTCATAATTCTGAACAAAATAGTACGCGATTTTTAAGGGAAAGGTTGTCTGTATGTCGGTTGTAAGGATCTGTGCCCGGTGCTATCTCCGCCATCCACTTTCACCCCTCCTGCTGCCTCAGGATTTATGCTGCAAAGATGATGGGAACCTGATCCCTGCTCAGCAACCAGCGGGGGTCGATCCAAAGAGACAATAAGAGGTGGCCGATATGGTGACAAGCATTCGGGTACCATGCCCCCGGTGCGGCTGGGAACGGACGTACATAGGCACAAAACGTGCACTCACCGAGACGTTAAAAAGGCCCGTTCGCATCAGATGTTCCAAATGTGCAACAAGTATCAGGATCAATCCCAGAAAGCCCTGAATGGGGGGAGTCGGCAAGGGAATCCTGCCCGGGTAAGACTGCCAGTGCAGTACTGATAGAACACTCTCATGAACGAACCTCCTGGAATCTTCCTCTCCGACAGCAGTTCGCGTATGACCGGGCCCCTTCTGTTTTCCACCCCTCGATGGCACCCGGACCGAGCGCATAACACTATCATTATTATCTGCGCTACAAAAGAAGCATCATAGCACAGGAGGGAAACCCATGGTGGCGGAAAAGAGACCGGTTCTCCTTTTTACAACTTATAAATTCCGGAGCGGGACGAATCTGAGCGTGCGACGAGGGATCCGGTGGGCATCCCGACTGGATACCGGGGATACCATCATGGTACAGCCACGGGAGGGAGGAGAAC
>MVZQ01000053.1 GCA_002068435.1 Euryarchaeota archaeon ADurb.BinA087
CTCTATCGATATGTCCGTTGCCAACGTGGGAACTACCACCGGAAACCGGTTCATTGTTGCAAGCGCTGATACCCCTGTTGAGGAATACCACACCATCCGTGTTGACATGCTCGGTGACTCCCCATCCATCGGACAGGCCAGTGCCTACATGAAGGGATTGATCATGGAAGGCCGTGGCGGCGATGAGAAGATGTACGCAAAGGTTGAGTTCGAAGAGAGAACCAGTCTTGATGGATACATCATGCTGTTCGACAAGAACATGAACTGGGTCTCTGGTGTCAAGAGAGCCTGATCTTAGAGAAAAAATTACCTAGGAATTATTCCTAGAAATTTTTTTTGCTACCTCAATTCGATTCATATATATAAATGAGTAATTTACGTTCGATCGGCCTTTGTGGCTTGTTTTGCTAAGGACGGGGATTTCTCCATGACCTTGGTCATTCCTCTCTTCCCGGGATAGCATTCAATGAACGGGATCCTTTGATTATCATGCAGAATTTCACCCATCGCAGATATCTTACCTTCATTCCATGAAAAAATTGTTCTAGGTTTTGCAACATCGCAGGAATAGCTCATGAGGGGTAAATGCTGCATCTTCAAATATTGATTCATCAATTGACGCCCCGGAACGTAGTGCTGTCTTGATAAGCCCTTGGCCTTTTTTTTGTATAATGGACCGAGAGAACCAAACTCGCCAGTTGCAGAGAGCGGGGCATTCCAATTTTACCTCACTTCGTGTATTCCACCATTCGCTATGAGAGGAAATTAAAAAATATCCATTCCGATTTGGATTAAATATAATTCAGGCAGGGGTGATAAAAGTCTTACAATTTGTTGGAGTACAAAGAGATAACTATTCCTTGGAAGCAGGTTATATTAACTAATCTCGTCATTTATTTAACCGTTCAGTAAAGAAAGATTCTTATATTCTTAATTCCAAAAAGTTGGGTTGATGCTGATAGTATCAGCATGAAATGTAGGAGGATATTATGAAAAAATTTGGAATTATGGTCATTGCCCTCGCAATGCTTGTCGGAATGACTGGCTTTGCTATGGCTGACGCTGGGGTCAATGCAACTTTTGAAACCCAGGGGATTACCATACTCACCAGTATTCAGGCACAGGGTAACTTTGACTCAATGACTGATCTTGACTGGGTGCAGACCTCTGCAGACCCAATTACCGAAGTACCAACTCTCGACAAGGGAACGTACTACGCCAAGACCTATGAAGAGGATACCCAGTCCAACGGTGTTGGGAACGTTTACTACGACAAGACCACTCTGGTAGAGACCAAGGCCAGGCTCACCAACCAGTGGAACGTTGAAGCCGAGAAACAGATCAACTTCGTTGGCATCGATGGCGCCCGCGTCTCATCAGATGAGAGCATCTTCCTTGACGGAACCGGCCGTGCCCAGAACACCTCTGAGAAGATGATCTGTGTCTTCGCACCGACCGTCAGCAGCTATATCCCGGCATTCTGTAATGTCGTCGACACTGGCAGCTCCATTGACATGTCTGTTGCCAACGTGGGAACCACCTCTGGTGACCGGTTCGTTGTCGCAAGCGCTGACACCCCGGTAGAGGAATACCACACCATCCGTGTTGACATGCTCGGCGACAGCCCATCCATCGGACAGGCCAGTGCCTACATGAAGGGATTGATCATGGAAGGCCGTGGCGGCGATGAGAAGATGTACGCAAAGGTTGAGTTCGAAGAGAGAACCAGTCTTGATGGATACATCATGCTGTTCGACAAGAACATGAACTGGATCTCTGGAACGAAGAGAGCATAACCTTACATCTTTAACATCAAATCCTGGGATTATCCCAGGATGGAAATTTTTTATTTTCTTGTTTTTACAGTTTCATCCGACCAATTGACCCCACTCAATCATACAAGGGCTTTTCAGCGATCTAAATTCAGGAATGATTGTCCAATACCAGGGGTAGTAGAGCTTTACTATGCATAGCAGCAACCATAGATACCTGGGCAGTTATACGAAGTGAGGTAAAATAAAAAAAGCCCTGTGTTTACTAGATTGAGCGAACCGGAGGATAAAAGGGCATGGATTTGAAAAAGTCGAATAAAATTATCTTGTTATTGACATTTTTTCTCGGTTGATTGGTCACCGTTCGATTTGCCCGGTCCAGGAAAGGTTATCAGGGCATCAAGGATACCTCCGTTCTTGACCAGTCATCCTTATGGGTACAATTAACATTAAATTGCAGCCCGGGATTCCATCTGCTTTCTTGTCTGAATCAGTCATTCTTTGCAATTCAAAACGTGAGAGAGATCCAATACCTCATCTGCACATCCGATGAATGTCTGAACGTGATCTTATCTGAACGTGTCTCCCGGGTTCTTGTTCTGACAGATTGCACAGCGATTGAAGAACCAGGATTGTAACCAGCACATAAAGTCACTATCGGTATGACAGCCTTTTCATTGTTACCTTGATACACCCCTCAAAATATCGGGCGAAAGCCTCCTGTCTGATGAAAGAATGAAAATCAGTTAGGTTTTTCCCGGACTTCCTGACACGGGGGGTAGGCTTGTAAAAGGCAAGAGACACAAAGGAACTCATGATTGTTGCATGACTAGATAAGGGAAAACATTATGTTTACATATTGAGAATTCATTGAATCCTCCCCAATATATTCCACGGTTATAAAGGCTGGTCAGATCGGCCAATCGTTGGATTTCCCTCCTTTGGATCAAAAAACATGATATGCTCATCTCTTTCGAGATAATGTTCGTAGTGTTCTAAAAGTTTAACGAATAGGACCGGGCTTTATCAAAAGAGCGGAATGGCGATTAAAATTGATTTTAGTATACCAATCAACCACAAAAAAATATTCTGATTATCTGAACATACTTGAATCAAAGCGTGCTTCATAATTGAAGTTATAGATTAATCCATCGACAGAAACACGGTTGTTGAAGTTGACCTTTGAATACTGGTTCTCGGAAATTCCACTACTATATGCTGACACAGAGCCTTTTGATGGCTGTGCTGCGTTTTTCATTGCGTTTGCCGCGAGATCACTGGAGCTCGTACCAAACAGCGACCTGGGAGACTGGTACTGGCTTAACAACGATTTCACAGTTGGAGACATCAAGTTCCCTGAGTCAGGGGCTCCTGCAGTAACCGATATTGAATAATATGCTGATACGGGAGCAGCTACAAACATCCCCAGCACAATTGCTGCCAGGATGACAAAATTTCTTCTCTTCATAGTATCTACCTGTAGTAAAACTAAGTATCCTGTGAAAAATTATATACTTTCCCCAGCCATCACGAGATGGTCGTATCTCTTTCGTAATTTTTCATTTCCACCGATGCTGATACCCCCTGCAGGGAGCCACGGTTCTATCCACCAGCACCTCATGCTCTTTGATTACCTCCCCCACAATGATACTGTCAACACCAGAAACTGGATAGTAGTCTGGGGAACAGGTAAACAGCAGCTCAAAATCGCCGCCACCAAAAAGGGCATACTCGCGACTTTTCTCAGGAGGTATCCCTTCAGGGATCGGAAGAAGGAAAGAATCGATCGAGTACCCGTATGGGTTCGCATCGAGAAGATCGTACAGCGAGAGCACCAGTCCATCACTGATATCCATCATGGAAGAGACCCCGGCTGTTGCGAGCCTTTTTCCTTCAGCTACGCGAGGAATCGGCTCCAGAAGATTTTGAGAATACCTGCTGTATCCTTCAAGCGCAGCCTGAGCCCGGCCAAGAGGGCCGGTGATGCATATAAGATCTCCGGGAACAGCCCCTCTTCGGCGAATGACAGCTCCTTCTTCCACGAACCCGATTCCTGAGCTGACGATGGTGAGTTCCTGATGTGCATCAAGGTCACCCCCGGAAAGTTCTGCTCCGAAGGAATCACAACAGGCCTTTGCACCGCAAAGGATCTCCCGGAGGCGATCACCATTATCAAGGCCAATTGCCAGGAGGACTATCGATGGCTGAGCGCCCATAGCTGCAATGTCGCTTAAGGTAACGGCAACGCTCATCCACCCAACCTGCCAGTCCGTCATCCCACCAGGGAAGTCGGTGGTTTCATGCAGCATATCAGTTGTTGCAACAAGGAACATGCCCCCGAAAGAAAACACGGCACAGTCATCAAGGGTCTGTTCTGTTCCAATGATCTCGCGGACAATCTCCTTCAAGACCCTTTCATCCAACCTTCTTCATCTCCTTTCCCCGTTCTGTCCGGTATTCGCGGTAAATATCCTCGAGGAGTGTTTTCTTCTTCTCCCGTTCATACGCTCTCTGCTGATCATCCCATGCCCTGATTGCCGCATCCAGCCTGTCCCGAGGTACGGTGACCATCCCCCCTTTCGTCTGAACACCCGTCATCTCGGCCGAGAGGAGAGGAATGGACACATCCCTGAATATCGCTTCCAGCTGGGGATCAAACCGGGAGGAACGTGGCAATCTTGCTAAAAGCCCACCGATTCCTGAGCCAGCGAGTTCCCTCGCTGCGTTCTTACCCCAGGAATCGATCCTCGGTACATAGATAAGATCGCCTTCCTTTATCCCCAGTTCTTCAGAGAGAGCTCGTATCCCTTCACGGGTCAGGGAAGGCAGGAGTTTGAGCATGACCTCCTTCTCTCCGGGACCGGCCTCATCGTGATCACGGATCTTTTTCAATCGTTTCCGCAACTTTTCGCTGTTCCGCTCCTCATGGCGGATCCTCTTTTTAAGGCTTGTAATAATTGCATCGCGCTTTACAATTTCTGCATCTCGCCGGAATACGTGATCCTGTTGCGACCGGATTTTCTTGATCCTCCCCTGGAGACGTATGATCTCATGATCTTTCTTCTGGAGGTCTTGCTGGAGGTCCTTTACAACGCCTTTCAGCCGCTTCACCGTGCCATCCAGAATCCGTATCCGTTCATCGGTTCTGGGATCGATCTCCATCTTCGGAGCCTCAACAATGGGCCGGATCGGCCTGCCTTTCATCTCCGAGAGCACCTGTTCCAGAGACTGCCCCCTCACTATCCCGGCCTTCACTTCATCCAGGTCATTTCCAGGGGGGACCCTTCTGATAAGGTTCTGGAACTTGTTTCGATAACTCCGGAATGCCTCCACTGCCGCAGCAAGGGCATCCCGTTCATGATCATTCTGATAGGGGAAGGGAGCAGTCAACTCATGCTTAGTCTCCACGCTCATATCCTGGCGGGGAGAATAGGCGATCCCGTTGAACGCTCTCCGGACCTTCTCGACAGAAAATGGCATCTCGTGGACATCAGATGCAATGACAAGGGGTTTTCCGACACGATAAATCGCCTCGATCACATCCGACATGGCCATCTGGCGAGAACTTGAGAGAGCCAGAAGATTCCCGTCCAGGTCAAGCGTCGCAATTGCCGTTGTGGTCCCGGGATCTATTCCCACAATCAGGTAGCGGGGTTTTCCTGAAAGGGGTCTGAACGTAATCCGGTCTAGCCTCTTGCCACTGATCCGAACCTGCACATCAGCCCCACGGTAGGTGGAGACAGGCACCTGATCCCGGGAAGCCGCCACATCAAACGCCACCCGGCTGTTACCGCCAAATGCCCGTGTCTCTTTCTTCCTGTAACGGAGCCCTGCTGCAACAAGTGCCATCTCAATCTCACGTGCTTTCTGCTGTACCGATCCATGGATCTTTCGGACATAACGATTCTGGCTCCATCCCCCTTTCCCAGGCGATCGGTGCCTGCTTACGATGATCTCACTGGTGTTCTCAAATGCAACCACCTCCGCCCCGGCACCCAGCCCGGCAACTCTTGCGATGGTCCGTGCTTCATCGAAAGGATCAAAACGGTTGAAACTGATATTAAACCTGCTAGCAACCTTCCCCAGGCTCTCCTTGCGTTCCCCGCCTGTTACCTGGACGAGGCGAACTGACGGCGGAAGAGCCTGGAGAAAGGTAAAAAGATCATGCTGATCAGCCGCTATCTCCTGCAGGCTGTCCACTGCAAGAATATCCGGTTTCTCTTCAGAGAGTATCCTGAAGAGCCGGAAACCGGTAACTTCACCCTCTCCGATGATATCTCCGTCCTCCACCCGTATCAGGGCATACATTGGACGACGTGATTTTGAGCGGACGGAGCCTTTTATAATATCGATACCAAACACTCTCATCCTGTCACCATCTGGTACGCTTCGATGGAAGGGATCTCGACACGATATCTCCTGCTGAAATACCGGATAATATTCTCAAGATCCCGTTTCAGAAGCTCTTCCGCATTGGTATGATCAGTACTAACCCACTGTGGCCAATCGATTAGGTAGCAGCGGGAGCCATCGTGCATCACATTGTATTCAGAGAGATCTGAATGGATGACGCCCAATTCGTATGCTTTTCCCACGTTTTCAATGATCTCAACCAGAACATCCCTGGGATCTTCCAGTGAACACCGGTTGAGCGTGGCTCCTGGTATAAATTCCATCACAACGGTATGCCGGTTGATATCGACAGGAAGGGGGACACTGACATCCGGATGGAGGGTACGGAGAGCTTCGTACTCCCGTTCTGCGGAGAGGCGTGAGGCAAGGAGCCAGGGGCAATTTCCTTCTTCAGGGATATAGTCCCGGGTTACCCTGGCAGACTGAAAGGATCGCTGGCCGACATGATGGAATTTGAGGGCAAGGGGGGAAAGCCCCAGACCTTCGTAGATCACCGCCTCTTTCCCTTCCCCAATCATACACCCGAGGGCCTGGATAATGCTCTTTTTTGTGAGGGAGATCAATGCCAGTGCGTCGTATCCCTGGAATATCAGTGAATATCCCTCATAGGGGACGGTATCGAACCGAACAAAACCCCACTCCATCAACCTGCCCATGCGGTAATTCACCTCCGACTCAGAAAGGCCTATTGTTTTCTTGATGATGTCAAACGGGACCCAGCGGTAGCGGCGCATCAGCCGCTCAAGGATGAGCAGGATGCGGATCTCATATTTATGGAGTTCCCTGATCCGGTCGGCTGAAATTGCCATGTAATCAACACAAATTTATCTATACTGGTGATAAAGGTTGATCTGATACCCTCTCATGCTCTGCAGCAAATGCCGTCATCCTGCAATCATTTACCAGCGATATTCAGGACTTCATCTTTGTAAAGCCCATTTCATTGCCGATTTTGAGTCGAAAGCAAAACGTGCTATCAGGAATCATCGCTGGATCAAGCCGAAAGACAGGATAGCCGTGGCATTGTCCGGAGGAAAAAATAGCAGTGCCCTCCTCTACTTCCTGAAAAAAATTCTGGGAACGCGGAGGGATGTCAGACTCTCTGCCATATTCATCGATGAGGGAACCAAAGGAAACCGCGACTGTCATGTCGCTGCAAACATTGCAGATGCCATTGGCGTCGAATTGATTACCGGTTCCTTTGAGGAAGTGTTCGGGAAGACAATTGATAAAGTGGTCATGGAGAAAGGAGACCGTTTTTCCTGCACATTTTGCAGGGTGTTGCGAGGCAAGTGCCTCAATCGGATAGCACATGACCATGACATGACAAAGCTGGCACTCGCAATTAACCTGGATGATGAAGCTCAGAATGTGCTGGTGAACGTATTCAGGGGGGATCCTGAACGACTTTTAAAACCGGCAGATACTCTTGCCGAAATCGTGCCAATAATTCGCCCCTTCCTCCCTATCCCTGCAAGGGAGGTTGCATTATATGCTTACCTCCATGTAGAAGGATTTGAGATCAGGCAGTGTCCTCATTCCCATAATGCCCTGATAAACGATGTTCATTCGCTCCTGAACGACTACACCTGGCGACATCCGTCCACGAAATATGCAATCGTAAACCTGAGTGAACAGTTGGTCTCATATGGATTTATGCCAGGAACGCATGCGGATATCTGTCCTGTCCGTGGGGAGTCCGATCTTTCAGAATACCGGCCGTGCAGGATGCTTTAGAATGAGCACAATGTCGGATAGCATGAGGGGGATGCTCTGGAAACTCTTTCATGCATCCCGCAGGGTAAAAATTGCTCTCTTCTTCTTCCTGTTTGCCATCCAGATTATCGCATTCACCTCAATTTTTCATTATGCGTATCCTGTTCTCGAAGGAAAACCTATAAGCTGGCCGAATTCCCTGCTTTTTTTCTTGAGACGGTAACCACGGTGGCTACGGGGATCTCCTCCCGTTCAGCAATGAACTGACAATCGTTTTTGCCGTTATCGTCATGATCACAAGGATCCTCCTGATTTTCATGGTTATTTCCCTCCTCCTTATGCCTTATTTGATCACGATATTTCTGTCAGCTCCACCGAGAAAACTCCCTCAGGGCGGGTGGTTCTTTCGGCGATCGTGCATGTCATCCTGAACCTCCCGGACGGCCAGATTGTCGTAAGAAAATCGGTGAGAGCCGGTATAGGAAACAATATTGGGGGATTGAGAGGAAGACAGGTGTACACATCATTGGTATTGAGGGAGAGTCGAGATCGGTAGTCAAACCGCAACCGCATGACATGCTCATGCAGGGGGATGCCATCATCACGCTGGGAAATCCCACTGATATCAAAGGGATGATATGGATCATTTAGGAGCCAACGATGGATACTGATCATGGGTGTTTTCTGGGTAAGATCGAGCAGATGATCCGCTACGTTATCTGGAGTAGTGGTGCCACGGGTATCGTTATCGGTATCTCGGGAGGGATTGATTCTGCTGTAGCTGCGGTAATGTGCTGCAGGGCAGTCGGAGGTGAACGGGTATTTGGCTACACCCTCACCACTTCGATAACAAGAGATGAGGATATCCACGATGCAGCTGACCTTTGCAGGAGCCTTGGCATACATCATCAAGTGATGAGCATCGAGCCTGTCCTCTCATCATACCGCCAAATACCCGGGTATGTGGAAGATCCGTATCTTCTCGGTAACATCATGGCAAGAACCAGGATGGTGATACTCTACTACCATGCAAACATGAAGCACCGCCTGGTGTGCGGTACATCGAACAAGACCGAATACTTACTCGGATACTGCACCAAATTTGGAGATAACGCAGCTGATTTCCAGCCGATTCTCCATCTGTACAAAACAGAAATTTTCAAGTATGCGCATGAACTTGGGATTCCTGAACCAATCATCAACAAAACTCCCTCCGCAGGCCTCTGGGCAGGCCAGAGTGATGAAGCTGAGATCGGGCTTACCTATCAGGAGATAGACACGGCGTTGAAAGCGCTCGAAAAGAACAGCTGGGTGAGCACCAACCCAGTTGAAGAAAAGGTGCTTTCTCTTGTGAAAAGGAGCAGCCACAAGCGGGGGAATCCACCTAACCTCTTAACACTTCATTGAAGAGATCCATACCTAGCTCGGGATTATTCAGGAAATCGAGAGTGTCGGTCCCGATCATCTCGTAAAGACCATCCTTGGAAAAGTGCACCTTCGTTAGCTGTCCTGCCTCCACGACCTGGAGCTCAGGGACAGAGGGGTATGCCGGATTTTGTATGAACCTGCCATCGGTAAGTTCATAAAACGCGGCACCCCCCATCAGCTCATACTCCAGATACTGGCTCTCGAAACCAGTAGAGACAATATTGGCCATGATGAGGTCATTGTTTCCCGCATTGATGGTGACATGGCCATATCCGGGAGGCACAATTATGATATCATTCTCCCGGGCGTCCACGAGTATTACGTTTGAAAGATCTCTCTTCTGGAGAAGGTAATGTGCATGACCAAGGAGGACTTCATAGACCTCAGGATACCCCATCCCCGAGGGGGATAAGGGATGATAATGCCCTTTGGTCTTCACCCTCTCACCGCAGATATCGCGTGAGACAATCGCGGTAATGTCATATCTCAGGTGGTGTGAGTGCAGCCACTGTCTGTCACAGTCATTCAGGGCAAGATCGCGGTACATAAAATAGAGAGGGCCGGTCTCCTTGCAGGAAGGAGTGGCCAGTACCTGCCGCATATCCTCAATATCTCTTATTTCAGGTTCAGGCAGCGGGCCGGACCAGCCAAGCATTAATTCTTCTTTTTTACTATCAAGAAATAATAACCTGCCGCTATTAGAGCCACGATCACTACCAAAATGAGCATGATCGTCATAACAGGGGAGGTCTCTTCAACGGTTACTTCCACTTTCATAGTATCGGAGATCTGACTGTTTCCAAGGGCATCTTTGTATCGTATTTCAGAATCGAGACCGTACTCTTTCGGGGTTGCTGAATTATCAACGCTCATCTCATACCGGGCAGTTCCGGATGCCCCGGGGGCAAGATCACCAAGGAACGCGGTATCGTCGTTACTGGTGAACGGATCCACCGCACTGATACGCGACTGGGCATTGTATGCTATCCCCGATCCCGTGTTCTGATAGATCACCTCAATTACCTGTTTTTCTCCGGCTATAATGGGTCTGGGATTTCCTGTTACCACGAAGCTGATCTTACCATGGACCGGTATCCCAATGGTTGTCATCTTTGACGTCATTGGGGATCCCGACTCGTCTTTATAAACAATGAAGACATCCAGCGGATAACTCTGGCCGCCTGCCTCGCTTGATATTGAGACTTTAAATCTCGGGTCAACCGTTCCATTGATAGGAAAATCGCCAATAAAGATACTACTGTCGGTCGGAATTATGGGGCTGTTGCCGTTTCGGGCAATCTTGACAATAGCTGATGATGCGTTTACATGGCCGATATTCTTCAGATGCATCACCAGATATCCCTCATTTCCAGCATTCAGATGCTCGGCACTGAAGGATTCTACCGCAACAAATGCTTCGGGTTTTATTGTGATGGGGAGGTCGATAGTCTCGTTCACTTCCTTATACGTATAGGTAATACTGTCCTGCCCGTACTGTTCGGCATTTCTCAGATACGTATATTCAAGGACGAGGGGGAGAATATATGCGCCCGCTGGTGCATTTTCATCTACCTTTGCCAAAAACGTGACCTGCACACTTTTTCCCCCTCCTATATCCCCTACAAGCTGGGGATCTGATTTGATAGTCAGTGGTGCATCGCCAGGAAGAAGGATTGCCCGTACCAGCTTTGCGGTATTGGGCAGGTCATCCCTCTCAACAATCCCGGACTGAACAAACTTGATGTCGATGAGCCCCCTGTTTTCAACATTTACTTTAAAGACTGCATCCTGCCCTGGTGAGAACTCGTTTGTCCCGGCGATAGCTGCTGTGATGTCAGGTCCGCCAGACAAATACTTTGTTCCGGCCATTGCCGGAGAGGAGATTAGAGCAATAAAAACGACTAGAATTGCCAAACGAGCGATTTTCATAATATTTCACTTGTTGTTATTATGATAACAACATTTAATAACGGAACCTATTTATATGTATTTAATGGCTGAACCGGCTGCTCAAGCGGTGGCATTAGCAGAATCGCTCAAATCCCTGGGGCTTACAAAATATGAAGCGCTGGTATATATCGCCCTTCTCCAGGCTTCAGAGGCCACGGCAACCGAGATACACGAGCTCTCGGGAGTTCCCCGCGCATCGGTCTACCCCGTGCTGGAACGCCTTTCCCAGAAACAACTGGTATCAGTCTCAAACACCTCACCCAGACGATTTAATCCCGAACGCCCGGATGATGCGATCGAAAGTCTTCTCCGCTCGGTTGAGCACGATGCTGCCAGAGCCAAAAAGAACCTGAACCGGATCTATTCCCAATCGGCAAGGAGAGAGAGAGGGGATCAGGAGTTGATCTGGAGCATCCATGGTGGTGATCACATTCGGCTCCGGTTACTGGAGATGCTCCAGGCTGCCGATGAGAGTGTTCGCATCATCTTTTACTGGGACCATCTCAAGGGAGAACTGGTTGAGAGATTGCTCTCTCTCAAAAAAGAGGTGAAGATTGAGATAATCACCGATGGCTGGTCCGGACCTGTTCCAGGGCAGGTTAAGGTACTGGTCAAAGCCCCCCCAATGGAGATTCAGAAAGAACCGGTGACAAACTGGCAGGCCGGGTGTGTTTTTATTGTCGATAAGAAAAAAGCAATGGTGGTGATGGGTTCAAAGGATGAGGGATTCACCGCGCTCTATTCAGAATCCATGGGATTCGTCCGGTTTTTTACTATGTACTGGAATTTTTTTCTGAACTGGGGGCAATAAAAGGTCAATAATCGAGTATTTCTGACATGGTACCAATATCAAGCAGCCCTTTTATTGCATGAATCGTCACGTCAATTCCTGCTTCCCTGATGGCTGCCATCGGATTGGTGCCACCCAATGCCACAATTCCCATATACTGGGGGCTGACCTGGACGCCCAGCGCAGGGCTGTTCGGGGGTCCGATGTCAAGTATACCGGTAAAAGGCGAACCTGTCAGATCATCTATCACCTGCCCGACAAGATGTTCAGCTTCCATGTGACATTCCCTGATATTTGCGAGAATATTCCCGCTACCTTTTCGCATGACATCAGTAATTGACGTGATCTCCTGTGCGATCAGAACCTGGAGGGGATCGATCGTGGTATGCTGGTAGAGGATCAGATGGGTGAACCTCCGTGGTATCCGCTGCTCAATC
>MVZQ01000054.1 GCA_002068435.1 Euryarchaeota archaeon ADurb.BinA087
CTGCGGCAAAGAGATTGTCATTTTAGATATGGGCCTTCGCCTTGACCAGGTGATGATTCACGAAGAGGCTGAAGTGGAGAACCTGCATTCCCTGGATCTTATCCAGATGAAGGCAATTCCTGATGACACGATGATGAATACGGTCGAAGGGAGCGTTAAGGCGATCGTCTGCTCTCATGGCCACTTGGATCACATCGGGGCAATTCCGAAGCTGGCCCACCGGTACAATGCCCCGATCATCGGGACCCCTTATACGGTTGAGCTGATAAGGCAGCAGATAGCAGGTGAACAGAAATTCGGGGTGAACAACAAGCTTTTTGCCCTGAAACACGGGCAGAAGTATACCCTGTCCCAGCACCTCACCCTCGAGTTTGTGAGGATGCAGCATAGTATCATCGATACTGCTACCGTTGTTTTGCACACGCCGAAAGGAGCCATCGTCTACGCATGTGATTACAAGCTGGACCGGACTCCTGTCATTGGGGATCCGCCGGATTTCGCCCGACTGAGACAGATCGGAAAGGAGGGGGTGCTTGCCCTCATCACGGAGAGTACATACATTGATAACAGAGGGAGGGCACCGAGCGAACGCATCGCCCGGGACCTTGTCCGTGATACGATTACGAGCTACGAGGATGACAAGAACGCGATTATCGTCAGCACGTTCTCATCGCATATCGCCAGGGTAAAGACCATCGCCGAATGTGCACATGAGATAGGGAGGAAACCGGTACTCCTCGGCCGGTCCATGGAACGGTACAGTTCCACGGCCGAACAGATGAAACTGGTGGCATTTCCAGAGACGATGAGTATGTTTGGCAACCGGCGCACAGTCGACCGGACTCTCAGGCGGATGGTCAAGATGGGTAAGGAGAAATTCCTCCCGATTATCACCGGTCACCAGGGGGAACCCGGCTCAATTCTTACCCGGGTTGCCCTGGGTGATACCCCTTACAAGATCGAGAAGGGTGACAAAGTAATCTTCTCGGCAAAGATAATCCCAAATCCGATGAACGTAGGCCAGCGGTACATGATAGAAGCGCACCTGAACATGGCAGGGGCACGTATCTTTCCCGATCTCCATGTCAGCGGCCACGCGTACCGGGAGGACCATTACGAATTTGTTCATATGTTAAACCCCCAGCATGTCATCCCGGCACACGGACATATCAGGATGACATCCGGTTACGCCGAATTCACTGAGGAGATGGGATATACCCTCCATAACGATGTGCATATCATGTCGAATGGAATGCGGGTAAAACTGGTCTGATCAAGGAAGGGCTATCACGATGGATCTGAAGAATTATCTTGAGGACACTGCGACACACGTCGACAAGCTCATCTACCGCTATTTTGGAGAGACATGCGGGGAACTCGGGGAGGCAAGTTCCCATCTCCTCATGGCTGGAGGCAAACGATTGCGTCCGGTCATGCTCATTCTTTCTGCCGATGCCATCCGGAAAGGGAGTTCAATCGACCTGATGCCCGCCGCCCTCGCTCTTGAGCTCACCCATAGTTTCACTCTCATCCACGATGATATCATGGACGGGGATGTGGTACGCAGAGGTGTCCCCACGGTCCATACAAAATGGAATATGCCGACCGCAATTCTGGCCGGGGATGTGCTCTTTGCAAGCGCCTTTGAATTTATTGCCATGACTGACGCGCCTGACAATGCCAAAGTACGTGCTATCTCAATGCTTGGCCGGACCTGCGTCCAGATCTGTGAAGGCCAGCATATGGATATGGCATTCGAATCAAGGGACGATGTGCTGGAAGGGGAGTACATGAAGATGGTGGAGAAGAAGACCGGGGTCCTCTATGCAGCATCAGCAGGAATAGGTGGAATCCTGGCCGGTGGAAATCCTTCGCATGTCGATGCTTTATACCACTTCGGGCTTGGTATCGGGATGGCCTTCCAGATCCAGGATGATATCATCGATCTTGTTGCACCCCCGGAAGTGAGTGGAAAGGACCGGGCTTCAGATCTCCGGGAAGGGAAAAAGACCCTTATTGCGATGAAAGCCCTGGAGAAAGGGTTTGACCTGTCAGAATTCCGCCGCGACCTCTCCCCTGACGAGATAGATTCCGTCATAAAAAAACTCGAATCACTTGGGGTTCTTGAAGAGGTCAGGATAACAGCACGTGACCTTATCAAAAACGGGAAGAAACGTATCAGCATCCTCCCCGATTCGGAAGAGAGACAACTCCTCTCAGATCTGGCCGACTATTTCCTTGCCCGGAGTTATTGAGCATGGAAGACCAACTCCGGAATATCCTGTTTGTATTTGCTCTCCAGAATGCGGTAAAACATGCAGGTCTTCCCAAGCCGGGGACTGTGATCGGGATGGTCATGGGGAAGCATCCCGAGTTACGCTCAAGGGCGAGGGAAATCTCTGCACTCCTGGATGAGGTGCTCTCTCAGGTTGCTGCACTCTCACCCGCCGAACGGGAGCAGCAGCTCCGTGCTCTGGCCCCTGATGTTGCAAAAGATTTGTCCCGGCCCAAAGTACAGGTAAAGGAGCTCCCCGGTCTAGAGAAGGCAGAACAAGGTGTCGTGATGCGCTTTGCTCCGAATCCCAGCGGGCCGCTGCACCTGGGGCATGCACGAGCTGCCGTTCTCAACGATGCGTATGTAAAACGATATGGCGGAAAATACATCCTCCGGATCGAAGATACCGATCCCAAGAGGGTTGATCCGGAAGCGTATGGGATGGTGATCAGGGATATCGACTGGCTTGGGATCACCGTCCATGAGGTCGTTTACCAGAGCGATCGTTTTGATCGCTATTACCGGTACGGAAAGGAACTGATCGAGTGCGGGGGAGCCTATGTCTGTACCTGTGAAAACGAGCAGTTCAGGCAGCTGAAACAGAAGAAGACTGCCTGTCCCTGCCGTTCGCTCTCAGTTGAGGAGAATCTTACGCTCTTTGATAAGATGCTGGCGGGGGAGTTCTACGAAGGAGAAGCTTCTGTGAGAGTCCGGACCGACCTCGACCATCCGGATCCGGCAATGCGGGATTTTCCGGCGTTCCGCATCCTTCACCAGCCACTTCATCCCAGAATCGATGCGGTGGTCTATCCTCTGATGAACTTCACTGTTGCAGTGGATGACCATCTCCTTGGTGTAACGCATGTGATTCGAGGCAAGGATCATATTGCTAACACACGGCGACAAAGATATATTTTCGATTATTTTGGGTGGGATGTCCCGGTATACCGTCACTATGGGAGGATGGGGATCGAGGGGGTTGTTCTCTCCACATCCCAGATGAGACAGGGAATTGCATCGGGTGAATATGAGGGGTGGGACGACATCCGGCTCGGCACACTCAGGGCACTGGCCCGGAGGGGGATCTCCCCTGAAGCGGTCCGTCAGGCAGTCCTCGATATAGGAATAGGGGAGACAGACATCTCATTTTCCTGGGACAACCTCTATGCCCAGAACCGGACGATCGTAGATCCTGTTGCAAACCGGTATTTCTTTGTTCCCCACCCTGTTGGGGCTGATATCAGGGATGCACCGCGTCATGTTGCCCGGGCTCTCCTCCACCCGAACGAACCTGAGAGGGGAACCAGGATTCTGCCGTTCACGGGAACCGTTCTGCTCCCGCGGCAGGAGCTTGAGAAAATACCGGCAATGATACGCTTAAAAGATCTCTTCAATGTCAAGGTATCGTGCGATGAACAGGGATACCTGCTCACCTATGCCGGGGATCAATTATCGGAAGCCCGGGAAGCGAAGGCTCCTATCATCCAGTGGTTGCCCGCTGATTGCGCATTACCCTGTGTGCTCCGCAAGCCGGAAGGTGACGTTGAGGGGGTCTGCGAGCCGGGTGTGGTGAGGGAGGCAGGATCTGTGGTTCAGTTTGAAAGGGTGGGATTCGCCCGGATCGATGATACCGCAGGCGACCGGATCGTCGCATATTTCACCCACCGGTAAAGAGAAAATCCCCCTTCTCCCTGCCAACAGGGCACCGGATACTATTTTCTCATTGGCCCGGATATGCACGCATTAAGAGAAAGGGACTAATATCTTTCCATTATACTATTCAATACAGGTGACGTGAACCGGATGGTGACAAGATTCAGGAGATACTGGCAGATCGCTGATATCCTTTTCAAGTATCAGTTCGGCTCTTTTGTCCAGAAACTCTTTCCCGGGACCTACCGGTTCAGGAGGTGCAGGGAGTGTGACATCGAATCTGTCACCTCGGTCTACCAGAGGATGCGGATGGCAATCGAGGAGCTAGGCCCCACCTACGTAAAACTTGGCCAGATCCTCTCGACCAGGCAAGACCTTCTTCCACCAGAGATGATTGGGGAGTTGAAAGTCCTCCAGGACCATAGTGCACCTCTGCCATTCAGCGAGATCAGGGAAGTGATTGAGAGGGAGTGCCCAAACCATAAGGATTGCTTCCTTGAAATTGAAGAAACCCCCCTGGCATCTGCCTCCATTGCACAGGTGCATCGGGCAAAGCTAAAAGATGGAACCCCCGTTGTCCTCAAAGTACAGCGTCCTGGTATAAAGGACATTATAGAGACCGATATCCTTATTCTTGAGTCCTTTGCCCCCCGGGTAGAATATTATTACCCGCAATACGCGGTATACAACCTGAAGGGTATTGTCGCTGATTTTGCTTCACAGATCCGCAAGGAACTTGATTTTATTCATGATGGCAGGAATGCTGACCGCCTCCGGTTCAATATGCGGGACCAGATAAAGATCAAAGTCCCTCAAATTTTCTGGGAGCAGAGCACACGGCACCTCCTTGTCATGGAATATATCGAGGGAGTGCGGATCGACCATGTCGACGAGATCCGGGCACTGGGGATTAATCCAAAGGAAATTGCTGATCGGGGATTTTATGCCTACCTGAAGCAGATTTTCGAGGACGGGTTCTTTCACGGCGACCCCCACCCAGGTAATCTTCTCGTCTCAAAGGATGGGACAATCAACTTCCTTGACTTCGGGATTGTCGGGATTATCTATCCTGAACGCCGCTTCTATTTTATTCACCTCTTCGTTGCGATGATCCAGCTGGATCCCGAGCTGATGATGAAAGCCTTTGAGCACCTCGGGGTCTCTATCGATGAGCGGAGGCGTGACGAGCTCAAGGAAGATCTCTACCGGGCCATGCTGGATGCGGAGGGAGCATCGATCGGGCAATACAGTTTCGAGCAAATGACCCAGGGTCTTACCGATACCCTCAGGAGACACCACATCATGATGCCCCAGAATTTGATGCTCATGCTCAAGGTGATCATCATGGCGCTTGACCTTGGCATCACGCTCGACCCAAAGTTCAATTTCTGGGAGAAGGCCGAACCATATATCGGGAAAATATCAAAGCGGGAGAATTTTATCGACCAGTATCTCTACCGTGCAGGCCACTCATTCATCGAAACAGTTGACGGGATGCTCGAAATGCCCCGGGTACTCAATAAAACCCTCCGGCAGTTCTCAACCGGGACTGTTAAAATCGACCTCGTTGATACTGATATCCTCCTCCTACAGCAATCACTTGACCGTACGGCTGACACACTCCTGGTAGGACTCATCATCGCAGGAGTGGTTGTCGGCTCCTCACTGGTCCTCTCCGTTGCCAATGTCAGTATACCTTCTTTCGTCTTTTATCTCGCTGCCCTGGCCTATGTCGTTGCGATTATTATCGGCCTTTATGCGGTCTACCATATCCTGTTCGGCTTAAAAAAAAGAAGAGGGAAATATTAAACCACTCACTATTTTTATTCCGAATCGTTCGAGTAAATCCCTTAATACGTCAATGCTGGTTCCAATAGTGTCACTGAACAATGACGCAGGGACCTCCTTCCTTCGCCAGAAATCTGGTCTAACCTGTGGCTAGAACGGACGATATTGATTGTCCACTCATTTCAATGGAAAATAAAATTCACTCGGAAAGTGCATCTTTCCGGAAATACAGCCTGCAGTGGCAGCTTCCGTCCTTCTCCACCTCTTCCTCATGATAGATGCAGGGGCAGATGATCGCTGCATCTTTCTCCTTGTCCCCTGACCTGAGCCTGCAGGGGCAGTACTGCTCCCCATACTTCTGCTTGTTCCGGGCAAGACCCCTGATCACAATGCCGAGTTTTTTCTCATCAGGATTAAGAACCCAGTGATGTTTCTTTGCATAATTCCTGGCCCATGTAAGGATCGTTTGCTCCTCCTGATCCCCTTCTTCTGTCATCAGCAGGTCACTCCTTTCGCATGCTCGATATGGGAGATCATTGATAAAAAGACCTTCTTTCCGTCATCCGAAGAGAGGATCTCCTCTGAAGCCCTTTCAGGATGTGGCATCATGGCAAGGACATTACGGTTCTTGTTAAGAATGCCGGTGATATGCTCAACAGCCCCGTTAGGGTTGCTATCGGGGGTGAGATTTCCAGACTCATCGCAGAATCTGAATGCGATCTGTCCCCTCGCGTTTAGCTCGGCTAGCTGATCCTCAGGAATCACATACCTTCCCTCCTTGTGAGCGATGGGGATTCGCAGCACGTCACCGCTCTTGTAGAGTGAGGTAAACGGTGAGTCTGTTGCCTCGACCCTGAGGTGGACACTCCTGCAGATGAACTTAGGGTATGCATTGATGGTGAATACTCCTGGGACGAGCCCGCTCTCGGCAAGAATCTGAGCCCCGTTGCAGATGCCAAGGACCAGGCCCCCCTCATCAGCATGCGCAATCACTTCCTTCATGACGGGGGTCCGGGCAGCGATGGCCCCGGCCCGCAGATAATCACCATAAGAGAAGCCTCCCGGCAGTATCACTGCATCATATGACCTGGAGAGGCGATCCTTGTACCACACAAGGTCACAGTCCACTCCGCAGATGTCTGAGAGGACGTAGTGGGCGTCGCGATCACAGTTGCTGCCCCCGAACTGGATGACGGCAAACCTCATCGGTGGACCTCTACCTCGAAATGGTGTATGACGGGATTTGCGAGCAGCCGCTCGCACATACCCTTTGCTTTCTCTTCCGCTTCTCTGGCATCAGCGGCATCAAATCGGACCAGAAATAATTTTTTTGTCCGGAGTTCCTCGGTAGCAAATCCAAGGTTTCCGAGAGCATGCCGGATGGCAAGTGCTTCCGGGTCAAGCATGCCTTCTTTCAGGCCAATTGTGATCTTTGCGAGAAATATCATGGGTTTTCTCCTTTCTTCAGAACTTTTTCAGTCACCTGCCGATAGACAGCAAGGACATCACCTTTTTCAAACCGGTACACATCTTTGTCAAGGGATCCCTTTGTGTTCGCATCCCAGAGGCGCATCGAATCCATGCTGATCTCGTCCCCGACAAGGATCTCACCCCTGTATTTCCCGAATTCCAGCTTAAAATCAACAAGGATGATTCCCCTGGCCTCAAAGAACCGGGAGAGGATGATATTCGCCTTGAGCGCGAGCTCTTTTATCCGCCCAAGCTCCTCCTTCGAAAGGAGTTTCATCGCGATAATGAGGTCATCGTTGAGCATGGGATCATGGCGGGAATCGTCCTTATAATCGATCACGATGACGGGGGGATCAAGGGGGGTCCCTTCCCTGATTGGGTAATTTCTGACCATTGAACCCGCCGCAATATTTCGGACAATCACCTCAAGCGGGATCATCTCAAGTTCACGGACACACATGGTTGCATTGTCAAGAAGCCGGATAAAGTGGGTGGGGATACGGTGTTCCTCAAGCAGGGAGAAGAGTCGTGCTGATACCTGTGCGTTCAGACTCCCTTTCTCTGAAAGGACATCTTTCTTTCCTCCATCAAACGCGGTGATGTCATCCCTGAACGCGACAAGGAGCTCACCGTCCTTATCGGTGCGATACAATGACTTTGCTTTTCCTGAATAGACCGGGATACCCTGTTTCACGCTGCACGCTCGCATTCTATATGTTGTTCCAGTCTCCTAATAAGGGGTTCCAGCCGCGGGTGGTACCATCCCTTTTTAATAAATCCCGGATAGATGCAGAGACGCTCTTTTAAGATCGATGCCCCGGCAATATCTTTCAGATGGTCAAGTGCAGGCCAGGGGTGCTCGGGATTGACGAAGTCGATGGTTACCGGGGAGATTCCTCCGAGGTCATCCACGCCACACCTGATAAGATGTTGTGCATCGGCAAGATTTGGCGGGATCTGGACCGCTATGCTCGAAGGGAGGATATCCTTTGCCATTCTTATGACGAGGCACATCTCTTCCGGGCCGATACTGCTGGATCGCTCCATCACCGTTCCTTCTTTCGCACAGAAGTTCTGGAGAATTACTTCCTGTATGTGACCATAGCTCCGGTGAAGGTCCCTGATCACCATCAGGGACTCTTCCCTGTCTTCCATTGTCTCGCCGATGCCAAGGAGAAGCCCGGTTGTGAACGGGATCTTCAGGCTTCCGGCCTCTTCGATCATCTGTATCCGGGTGGCGGGATTTTTTCCTGGGGAGTTGGCATGGGCCGGCAGATCAGCCGTCGTCTCCAGCATGAGGCCCATACTGGCATTCACCTCGCGGAACCGCTCCATCTCATCCTTCGTCATGATACCGGCATTCGTATGGGGAAGAAGACCGTGCTCAATACTCAGCAGGCACAGATCGTAGCAATAATCGAGTATATCAGAATAGCCATATCGCAAGATCTGTTCCGTGAACCCCCGTTCCAAACCAGGGCGTTCGCCGAACGTGAAGAGAGCCTCGGTGCACCCTGCGGACGCTCCAGCAGCAAGGATTGATTCCACCTCGCCCTGGCTCATAATGCATCCCTCCCGGACCGGTGTCCGGAAGATGCAGTATCCGCACCGGTTATGGCAGACCGTGGTGAGCGGGAGAAAGACGTTTCGTGTGTAGGTCAGAAGGTGAGGAGCCATGTGATATGGTAGTTGATCTGGGTGTTTCGGGATAAAAATTCCTCCGGCACATGAGTGGCCATGGTGTTGGAACAAGCCAGGAAAAAAAATTCTGAAAAAATTACATGATTCCTTCGAGGGACACATGCAAACGAGATGAAAATGCCGGAGGCATTTTCATATTAAAAAATTGAGAGGAACCGTATCAACGTTTTCTCATAAAAATAGCATCAGGAAGGCCGATAGGGAGCGTCTTTTCCTTGATGCGAGATTTATTTATCCAGCCCGCACGTAGTGTTGTAGTGAAATGTCAGTCCCTGCTCTGATCCCTTTCAAACCAAGGAATCCCAAGACCCGGCTCTCCTGCGTTCTTGAACTCCCCGAGAGGGAAAAATTTGCCCAGATGATGATGTGTGATGTCGTGGTGGCGGCACGGGAAGCAGGATGCGAACCGTTTCTGCTCGGAACGGAACCCTTCTCTTTCAATGGTCTGCCAGTGATTGTCGACCCTGGCGGGTTGAACGAGTCGATCAATACGTACCTGGAGAAGAATTCCGGATCCCTTCTGATCATCATGGCTGACGTCGCCCTTGCTTCAGGTCCTGCCATAAGGAGACTGATTACCACAAAGGCGGACATGGCCATCGTGCCAGGGACGGGAGGAGGTACAAATGCCATTTACCTCTCCTCTGCTGACCGCTTCCGGGTCAGCTATTATGGGATGAGCTTTGAAAAACATCTC
Organism: Euryarchaeota archaeon ADurb.BinA087; assembly: GCA_002068435.1. GTDB lineage: Archaea > Halobacteriota > Methanomicrobia > Methanomicrobiales > Methanospirillaceae > UBA9949. The sequence goes on from MVZQ01000054.1 coordinate 9,585, forward strand.
CGCATTGCAGAAGAATGTGGGCTCTCCTGCGAGGTGGTGGACTCTTTTCTCATCCATACTGATATCGATGAGCGTGAGGACCTCGTGGAGCTCCTCATCCATGGAAAGGGAATGAGCAGCCGGTACCTGCACGAGCTCGGCTTCGTCCTCTCCGCTGACAAGGGAAGGGTCAGGGTAGTGAGGGACACCTCCGGAACGTAAATGAGCGGGGCTCTCCTCACTTCTTCTCTGTCTTCCCGCATCGCCCTTCGATGCTCTGGGACAGTGACAATAGCTCTTAACGAGAAACAGATGCTGACACTCCCTGCGGCGAATCCCCATAAATCTCCCTGATTTTCAGAAATGGTGGGATACCATTTAAAAAAAAGGTCGGATCGAGCACTTCCCTTCTTCCTGTCCCGGGGCCCCGTTATTTACCCTTCAGACCGGCAAGCAGGCCCATAAAGAGACAGTTTTCGGCGGCAATCGAATCAATCCCTTCCTGATCACCGATTGGGATACCCAGTCCCCGTATAAGGGCTGCAGGTGTTGACTCTGCGGCCTCTCCCATCACGATCTCGGCCGCAGAGGCGATATTGTCAGCAAGTGCCTTCTTTGTGACTTCAAGGGGTCTTCCAAAGAGGTCTGGCTCTCCCCGTGCATCGATCACCGAAGGGATACCCGAACAAGCGATAGCTACCCCGCTGCACCCTGATCGCATCGCATGGGTCCGGGAGTCTGCAATGATGACCCCTGTCCGCACCCCTGTACGGCTCTCCAGTTCGTCCCTGATATCATGGGCACTCCTGTCCGGATCTCTGGGGAGCAGCACGACACAACCGGGTGGGGCATTGGACGCATCGACACCGGCATTGGGAAGAAGGGTACCGCCCTTCATGCAGAGCAGGTGTCCCGGGATTCCTCCGATGATCTCATCACTCTCGGTTCTCACCACTTCAGCAAGCCGGGGATCGATGCCATATTTCGCTCCGAGGACAAGAGAATCATGCCCGGGAATTACCGAATCCAGCCGGACGATCCTTCCCTCGCTTGTGGCAACGGCACTCTCTGCTACCACAATGATGTCACCTTCTGCCAGGTATCCTGCTTCCGACTGAGTGATCCCCTCAACGAGTGCTTCCGCCAGGTTATCACCCTCGCAGATGATCCTTGTCTTTATTCCCACTGTCAGAAAACTGGTCATGCCCTGCCCACCATTCGTGCTGCCATCTGTATCACGTCAGCGGTTTCCCTGACGTCATGGGTTCTGATAAGATTTGCCCCTTTCTGGATGAGCATGGCCGTGATCCCGAGGGACGCTGGGAGGCGCATCTCGGGCGGGCGACCATCCGGCTCTCCGAGAAAGGTCTTCCGCGAGACCGCTGCCAGGAGCGGTCTGCCGAACTGGGAGCACTGCTCAAAGTGCCGGCAGATTTCCCAGTCCAGGGCTGTGCTCCGCGAGGAGGTCCAGAGCCCTATTCCTGGATCGAGGATATAAGAGGATACCCCGGCATCTGCACATCGATTGACGATTCGTGATAAGTTTGCAAGCGTCTCCCTGAAACTTGTCGCATCACCCGGGATTTTTTCTGATGCCATAAGGAGAGCCGGCAGTCCGGCATCTGCAACGAGGCGGGAATAGTCGGGGTCAGAGAACCCGGAGATATCATTGGCAGCATGGATATCATGGGAGAGAGCACCTTCGAGCACCGCACAATGCATGGTATCCACTGAAACCGGGATACCGGTCCCATCGAGCTCAGCGAGTGCAGCAGAAAGCCGTTCAGCTTCAGTTGCCACACTTATGGGGGGAGACATTGGCGCAGTGCTTCTCGCGCCTATGTCAATGATATCCGCACCGAGGGAGACCATCTCATCGGCGCGTTTCAGGATGGATCCAGGCATGACATAGGATCCATGAAAAAATGACTCGGGGCTGCAGTTGATGACTCCCATCAACCGGACCGGGAACCCCTGCCCGATCGGAATACCCTTTACCACGCACCGGTACATAGAGACCGCTTTGCCGCGAGGAAGGTGTTCTCCATCAGGGATGCAATGGTCATCGGCCCGACACCGCCCGGGACAGGCGTGATGGCGGAGGTGTGGTCTTTGACCCGGTCAAAGTCAACGTCACCGCAGAGAACGCCGTCGACCCTGTTGGTGCCGACATCGATCACGACCGATCCCTCTTTCACCATTGACGGCCCGACATAACGTGGTTTTCCAATAGCAACCACGAGGAGATCTGCCTCCCGTGTGATAAGTGGCAGGTTTTGGGTTTTCGAATGGGTGATGGTAACGGTGGCATTCGCTGAAAGGAGGAGTGCTGCCATTGGTCGACCTACCTCGATTGATCTCCCCATGACCACTGCATGCATGCCTTCCGTTGTAATCTGGTATTCGTTGAGGAGTGTCATGATCCCCTGTGGGGTACAGGGTGAATATACCGGATTTCCGGCAAAGAGACGTCCGAGGTTCACCGGGTGAAATCCATCCACATCCTTCTCCGGCAGGACAGCCTCGATCACCTGCATGGTGTCGATGTGGGAAGGGAGTGGGAGCTGGACCAGAATCCCTGATATTTCCGGATCCCTGTTGAGCACCTGGACTTCCCTGATCACCTCTTTTGTCCCCGCGCTCTCTGGGAGAGAGATGCCCACTGAACCGATATGGACCTGTTCGCATGCCCGGTGTTTCATCCTGACGTACAGTTCGGATGCAGGGTCATTCCCAACGATAACCGTGGCGAGCCGGGGAGTGAATCCGGACTCATCGATCTGCTCCTTCAGGATCTCGAGCCGTTTTTCCTGGATTTTCTTACCATCAAGGATCATATCATTCGGGATAAAGAGGGAAGCGTTGTGCCATCTCATGCACTTCTGCCCCTACTTTTTTGATTGTTGCTTCGTTTTTGATG
>MVZQ01000055.1 GCA_002068435.1 Euryarchaeota archaeon ADurb.BinA087
CATCACCGACCACGAGCACCGGGACCGGAGCCGGATCAGCACCGCCCTCTGGAAGGACCGGGTGATCGCGGACTCAGACGTGACCGATAACGTGTTCGAGACGGTCTTCAACATCTGCCTCGAGATCGCCAAAGAGGGACGGGAGGGAAAGAAGGTCGGCACCGCGTTTGTGATCGGAGATACTGAAAACGTCCTCTCCAAGTCCAGGCAGCTGATCCTCAACCCGTTTGCCGGGCACCGGATCGAGGACCGGATGGTTACGAACCACGATATCCGCGAGAATATCAAGGAGCTGGCCCAGCTGGACGGGGCGTTTGTGATCCGGGGTGACGGGCTGATCGAGGCAGCCGCCCGGTACATCACGGTCGACACGAGCGCTGTCGGCATCGCAAAGGGGCTTGGCACCCGGCATTCATCGGTTGCCGGGATCACGCTCGTCACAAAGGCGATCGGGATCGTGGTCTCCCAGAGCGGGGGAAAGATCTCGATCTTCCGGAACGGCCGGATGCTCCAGGAGATTGGGTGAACCGTGGGGCAGTGCTATCCACACCTATTAATATTACCCCCTACAAACACCACATTGCAGAGAATTATCACTGCATGAGTAGGAATGAATAATCAGAGGAAGTATGGCGGCCCGTCATCGTCCGGACCGCGGACCATGACCAAGACGGTATGTTCAGATTGTGGAAAAGAATGCGAGGTTCCGTTCACCCCCACCCAGGGAAGGCCGGTATACTGCAGGGACTGTCTCCCGAAGCACAGGAAGCCCCGCTACTAATCATCTCTTTTTTATATGAAAATGCCTCCGGCATTTTCATCTCGTATGCATGTGTCCCTTGAAGGAATCATGTAATTTTTTCTGATCCTGCGAAAGCGTCGATCGATTCATCCCCGTTCCAGGATACGGCAGGATCCGCCCGGGGAAACCGACGTTCGTATCCCCCGGGATCCCGTGAGCGCGATCCGTTCCTGCAGGCATGAGAGCCGGGCACCAGGTCCGCTGGGGGAGCATCCCCGTCCGGATCACCCGAATAGTCTATGTCCCCTCGCTGCCCACCATTGATCCATGGCGACCAGTCAGCCGGAGGAGATCCGGCTCTCCCGTTCGCTCGGGCTTGCCGAGATCACCCTCTCGGGGATCGGGATCATCCTCGGTGCCGGGATCTACGCCCTGATCGGGACCGCAGCAGCCGGTGCAGGAAACGCCGTCTGGCTTGCCTTTGCGATCTCGGCCATTGTCGCCCTCTTTTCGGCCCTCTCCTATGCCGAGCTCTCCTCTATGTTCCCGAAAGCCGGTGCCGAGTATGAATACACGACGGCCGCAGTCGGCGGGTACATCGCGTTTATCGTCGGCTGGCTGATCATCTTCTCAGGGATCATCGGCGCAGCCACCGTTGCCCTCGGATTCGGCGGGTACTTCGCCGGTCTGTTCGGGACAGGCCGGGTCATTGCCGCCATCGGCCTGATCGCGCTCCTTACCCTCATCCTGATCGCAGGGATAAAGGAGAGTGCAGCGGTTGCCGGGCTCTTCACCCTGATCGAAGCGGGCGGTCTCATCCTGATCATCATTGCCGGCCTCCCCCGGCTCGGGAGCGTCAACTACCTCGAGATGCCGTTTGGGATCACCGGGGTCTTTACCGCTGCCGCGCTCGTCTTCTTTGCCTACCAGGGGTTCGAGGAGATGGTCAAGTTCTCGGAAGAGACCCGTGAACCGGAGAAGACCGTGCCAAAAGCCCTGATGATCGCCCTTGCCGTCTGCACCCTCCTCTACATCCTCGTCTGCATCGCTGCTGTCAGCGTGGTCGGGTGGGAAGGGCTTGCCGGGTCCGAAGCGCCGTTTGCAGAGGTTGCGACAGCGGCATGGGGACCGTGGGGGGCAGATGTCCTCTCGGTCATCGCCCTGTTTGCCACCGCAAACACGGTGCTTCTGATGCTCCTTGCCGCATCCCGGATCAGCTATGGAATGGCCCGGTCAGGAAGCCTTCCCGGACCGCTCGCCCGCGTCCATGTGACCCGGAGGACCCCCTACCTTGCGATCCTTGTCGCGGCGATCGGGGCCGTCCTCTTCCTCTTTGCCGGGGACATCGGGTTTGTGGCCAACGTCACGAACTTCACTATCTTTGTCACGTTCATGATCATCAACCTCTCCGTGATCCTCCTCCGCTACCGGTCCCCGGACCAGAAGAGGCCGTTTCTCGTCCCCGGCAGGATCGGGCGGATGCCGGTCCTCCCGCTCCTTGGGATCCTGACAAGCGTCTTCCTCTTTCTCCAGCTCACCCCGGATATCATCGCGATCGGCATCCTCCTCGTTATCATCGGGGGGATCATCGCCCTCTTCATGGGAAAGCAGGGTCAGGACCAGGCTTCCGGGTGAGGAGCGTTCAGCCCGAAGCAGGATGGCCATCCCGGGTGCCGGGATGGCAATCTCTATCGTCTCTCATGACTGTGATCGGACCATGCATATGAGGATCCCTGCAGTCATCCTGTTGGTCGCCCTCCTCCTGGTCATCCCGTCCGGTGCCCATGCTCCCCGGATCAGCACCGGTGATGTGGTGGTCGTCCCGGACGCGGAGAAGTCTTATGCCTGGTATGGGCTCCTGGGCAAACCCGGGGAAACAGACCGCTACCTGATCAGCGCCGAAGCAGGGACCGAACTCCGTATCTCGACCTCCTCACCCGACCCGGGTACTGCTCCCCCCTTCGCCCTGATCGGCCCCGGGATCACCACCATGGATCTCCCGCTCGCCGATATCAGCATCCCGGAGGGATACGGGAGCATCGTGGTCCCTGTCCTGGATACCCGACAACCCCCCGCCTACGAGCCGTTCACCCCTATGGCACTGTACGAAGGGGCCTCGCTCTCCATCCCTGCACCCGCTTCCGGGACCTACACCATCGCCGTAGCCGGGGCGGAGGGCAGGTACCTCCTTGCGACCGGCTTTGCCGAGGAGTTCAGTCCTGCCGAATGGGTGCTGATCCCGGTCTCGATCCTCTCCATCCGCGTGTGGCAGGGCCAGAGCCTCCTCGCAAACCTCCTGCCGATCCTCGCTGCTGTCCTGGCCGGTGCATGGTGGTTCCGGAGACGCAACCCTGCTCCCCCCTGGCCCTGGGCATGGCTGCCCGCCATTGCGGGATCTGCATTCATCGGGAGCGGGATCCTCGTGCTCATCCAGATGGTGCTGGCCGGACGATTGACCGGGCCTGTGCCATCCATGCTCCTCACCGTCTTCTTTGCCGCCGTCCCGGTCATCCTCGGGCTGCTCCTTGTCCGGATCGCGGCAGCGTCCGGACCCTCCCCTTCGTACCGGGAACGGGTGGTGATGCTGATCCTCGGATTTTTCGGGCTCGTCTTCTGGGCTGGCCTGATCGCAGGACCGGTCCTTGCGATGGCAGCATCGCTGATGCCAGGTACCGGGACCCCCGGGGCATCCTGACCTGCCGGATCCCGGCAGGGAGCATTCACGCTGCGGGGACGGAGATCAGAAACACGTGATGATCGCAGGATCAGGTACATTCCGGTCGCCATCCCGATCCTGTACCGCCATAAGCGCCCGGTCTACGGGGAATTCCCCGGGCGCTGCCCCGAAAAGCCAGTCGGTCGGCCTGCGGAAGGATGCGGAGAGGTGCCTCCATCCCGGACCTGGGCAAACTATATCAGACGTCCCTTCTGATACTGGAGCTGGAGTGACATTTCCGTGGACGGCGAATTGCTGATTGAACTTACCGACCTGAACTGGGAACAGGTGGTGGAGCGATCGGACCGGCCGGTGCTCGTCATGTTTTACAGCCCTACCTGCCCGTTCTGCCACACGATGGAGCCCTCCTTCAGGCAGTATGCCAGCGAGTACGAAGGGGTGGTGTCCTTCGCCCGCCTTGATATCTCGACCGCCCAGTGGACCGCAGAGCGGTACGGGATCCGGAGCACCCCGACCTTCAAGATGTTCTGTTCCGGAAAACCATTCCTCGAACTCGTGGGTGCCGTGTACCCCGCCCTCCTGAAGCGGATGGTGGATGACGGACTGGCATCCGGCAACGAATGCATTGCACAATCCACTGCCATCAACTATGACATCACGGGATACGGGTGAACAGCGGGCGGGAAGGATTGAACATGCCGGTTCTGGTCAATTAATGAGGGGCAGGAACAGTACGCTCTAAGCAAGCATGCACACGACCTCTGCGATCGCGATCACCCTGTTCATCATCATCACGGCCGGGATCGGTGCCGCTGCAGCGGCAGAGATCGGGAATCCCGACCTGGTGGTGGAAGGGGTCTTAGTTCCTTCCGAGGCAGTTGCGGGAGGACGGGTCTCCCTCCAGGCCACGGTGAAAAATATCGGGGATGGTACCGGTCCCCTCTTCACTGCCTGTTTCTTTCTTTCAGAGGACATGGTGTATGATGCCTCGGATATCTCCCTTGGACGGGCTCAGGGGGCCTCCCTCAGACCCGGGAACGGGAAGAGTGTCACGCTCTCTGCCTCAATCCCTTCCCGTGCCGGGGGTCCCTGCTATATCCTCGTGAAGGCAGATTGCACCGACCAGGTCCGCGAAGAGGATGAGACGAACAACATCGGCGCAAGCAGCCTCATGGTCGGATCCCCCTCCTCTCTTCCCGTCACCCTCCCGACATCTGTCACCGGGACGCCGGCAACCATTCCCACCAGGAATCCCTCCCTGCTCCCCACCATTATACCCGGGACACCAGGGACCGTTCCCACCAGGAACCCCTCCCTGCTCCCGACACCCGTACCCGGGACACCAGGGACCGTTCCCACCAAAAAACCCTCCCTGCTCCCGACACCCGTACCCGGGACACCAGGGACCGTTCCCACCAGGAACCCCTCCCTGCTCCCCACCACCCTCCCCGGGAATGAACGTACCCCTTCCCCAGAGCCCGATCTTGTCATCACCGGGATCTCGGTGCCCTCTTCGGTTGCCCCGGGAACCAAGGCAAGGGTATCGGTGACCATTCAAAATCAGGGGAATGGATCGGCCTCCTCCTCATCGCTCTCCCTCTCTCTCTCGGGGGACAGGACCCCCGATCCCGGGGACACCTCTGCGGGACAGGTCATGGTCTCACCGATCGCCCCTGGTGCCACCCGGACCGTGTCGTCTTCGGTCAGGATCCCTGACGGGGCCACAGGCACCTGCGCTCTCTGTGCCCGTGCTGATGCGAACAGCCGGATCCGGGAGTCAAATGAGGAGAACAATGCTGCCTGCAGCATGGCAATCCTCATTCATGCGGGATCTTCCCCGACCCCTGCGGAGACCCCTGCGATCACCCTTTCCTCCGATCTCGTGGCCGCCTCGGTCACGAGCGCGGGAACCGGGACCGCAGGCGGAATCCTTGATATCCGGATGCTCGTCCGGAACGACGGCACCTCGTTTACCCGGACCACGGGAGCAGCCGTGTATCTCTCGTCCGACCAGGCCATCAGCCCGGGCGACACCTACCTCGGTCTGGTGCCGGTTCCCTCCCTGAACGGAGGATCCTCGGCCACCATCAACGGGACCCTCTCCATCCCGTCAACAGTGCCAGCCGGCACCTACTATTGTGGGATCATCCTTGATCATGCCAACATCCTTGTCGAGGCAGATGAAGGCAATAACATCGCCTGTTCCCCTGTCCCTGTCATCATCATCACTGCCCAGCCCGGTCAGTCCGTGGAGGCACAGGTCGAGGATGCCATCCTCCGGTATACCAACCAGGAACGGGTCGCTGCCGGGGTCGCCCCCCTTGTCCGGAACGGGCTCCTGACCACGGTCGCCCGGGCTCACAGCCTTGACATGAAAGAGCGGGACTTCTTCAGCCACACCAATCCCGACCGGCTCACCCCGTTCCAGCGGATGGATGCTGCCGGGTATTCGTACCGGTCTGCCGCAGAGAATATCGCTGCCTCGTCATCATACACCCTTGCCAGCAACCCTGATGAGGTGGGCAGGCACCTCGTGCAGGATCTCTGGATGAACAGCCGGGGGCACCGCGAGACCCTCATCAGCCCGAAGTATACCGAGATCGGGATCGGGGTGGTCTATGACCCGGACAAGGGTGCCAGCCCGTACGGCTTCATCGCCACACAGGACTTTGGCCGGCCGCTGTAACCCCTCCTTTTTCCAGGGAAATCAGCATGACGCCGGATCAAACACCATCCTCATGAAACCATCGGATGCGGTTTTCAACCCAGACTGCCTCCGGTCGTCTCCTCCTTTCTGCCCGACCAGGCAGCGGTCAGTGACGGTTTATATGAACTACCCCCGGCGTCTTCATTTGGGATGGCTCTGTTCCACGGGTATAATGGAGTTTGTCCGGATCCGGAGAACCGGACAAGATATTTATCCGAGAAACGTGCTACATTGTTGTTATCATAATGACAACAAGGGGAATTTTGGGCCGGACACTCCTTTTCCTCATTCTTTCTGCCCTGATTCCGGGGATATGCGCAGCGGCAGGCAGCACCTTCCTCTCCGGGACCCCTGACCTATCAGCGGTCATCGATGGCACCAATGACTTCTCACCCGGTTCGGAAAAGACCCTCGTCATCCATCTCAGGAACACCGGCATCGACGAGGTCAAGATCATCCAGCCGGGAGCGGGATCCTCCGGGGAACCCCCAAGCACTGCCCGGATGGTCACCCTCACCCTTCTCCCGGGCGATGCCCCGGTCATGGTAAAGACCGGTACCCAGATGGTCGGCGACATCGCATCGGGGAGATCGGCCTTCTCCCCTTTCGCAGTCAAGGTGCTCGATGACGCCCGTGGCGGGACCTACCATCTTCCCCTGCTCGTGAACTACACCACCCTTGTCTCCGAGGCCCTGATCGGAGAGGGGAGTGTCTCCTTCCAGTATGCGACCAGGACCATGCAGATCGATCTCCCCTTCAACGTGAAGGACGAGGTGATCATCGCGGTGGATGAGATCACCGCGCCTGACCTGAATGCAGGCGGTGACGGGTATATCACCCTTACCCTGCGGAATACCGGCACTCTTCGGGGGAACAACACGATCGCACGGATCTTCCACGAAGAGGGGAGCCCCCTGATCCCCCTTGACGGGAGGGTGTATGTCGGTGACTTACCTCCGGGGGGGGTCGCGACCGCCCGCTTCAAGGTGGCGGTCGATGAGAAGGCAGGGCCCGAGCAGTATCCCCTGGTCGTCGCGGTTGAATACCAGGACGCCTCCAACGCCACCCGCCTCTCTCCTGATGTGAGCATCGGGATCCTGGTGGTGGGGAAGGCGCAGTTTTCGGTCATCGGGACCCCGGTCTGGATGTACCGTGGCGACAAGAAGACCATCGAGATCGGCTACGAAAATACCGGGCCGATTACTGCATACAGTGCACAGGCCAGGATCAGCGCCGCGGACCCCTTTGACGCAAATGACGGCACTTCATTCCTCGGTGACCTTGCACCAGGTGATACGGCCGTCGCCCGGTATACAATCGGGGTGGATAAAGCCGCGACAGTCAAAGAGTACGGTCTTGACACCGAGATTCGGTATCGCGACAGCCTCGATGCAAACCGGATCTCCGACCCGATGAGCGTCACGATCGATGTCCGTGAGCGGGGCGGGCTCTCACGGGTCCTGTACAATCCCGTGCTGATGAGCATCATCATCGCCCTTCTCATCGGATGCGGGTACTACCTCTTCGTTCACCGGAAGGAGAAGCCGGAATGATCAGACGGAAGCAATTGTCACCCTGACGGAGCAAACCCATTTCTGGTCAGGAGGAGGTCAGATTATGGCACCTGGAAAAAGGCCACCTCCAGAAGAGAACTCCCCTGACAATGCGTTCCAGGGCTGCTGACCCACTTACAAGGGATGTTGACTGCGACTGCGAACTGCGCGCAGAATCAGGCGTGTCATGACCATTGATAATTCCCTTCTTCCAGAGTGGGAGATTGCTGCGGGAAAAAAAGAGAAGAAACTGAACAGAACCTGCGGCATTGAAGAGAAAATAGGAAGGATCTCTTCTGTCGAACCTGCTCCGTTCATCCGGTATTACTCCTTATCCCCCTGAAGCACTGATAGCAAAGAAACCATTGCTCATGTCAGTGCAGGCAGAATAGGTGGTGCTGGTAACACGTATCCGGTAATCGTTCCCGAGTGGGGTGTTTGCCGGGAAGGTCAGGTTGAACATGCCGGGATCGATGGGGGTGCCTGGGGTGACCACCGCAAGGATCGTATCCCCTCGCAACGCCTCTATCTTCACCGCCGGTCCAGGATTTCCGGAATACGTCCATATGATGGGATGCATCGATCCCTGCTCCCATTCCTCTCCTCCATCGGGCGAGAGGACCGTGATTGCCGGACTTACGGTGAACGGGGCCTCGCTCGTGTCGGTCCAGGCGGGGTTGCTGGTGCTGGTGATCCGGATCCGGTATCCTGAACCTGCTGGCGTGGAATAGGGAAACGTCAGATTATAGGATCCTGATCCATCGGACCCAACGGGGCTACCGGGTGTGATGACTGCAAGAACGGTCTCATTACGCAAGGCCTCGATCTTCACCGCTGGACCCGGATCTCCGGTATAATCCCATTGGATGATCTGGGTTGACCCCTGCAGATATGATTCACCACCGTTCGGAGATACAAGGGTGAGAGACGAACTGGCATTGGCAATGACCTTGAACCGGGCATCACTGGAATCGGTATACAGGGGATTGCTGGTGCTCGAGATCCGGATCCGGTATTCCGTGCCAAGCGGTGCGTTCTTCGGCAGCTTCAGGTTCAGCGAGCCCACGCCTCCTGTCCCGACCGGTGTATCCTGGGAGATTACTGCAATGACGGTATCTCCACGAAGGGCCTCAATCTTCACGGAGGGTCCGGGATTGCCGATATAATCCCAGCTTATCGTCTGGGTGGATCCCTGCTCCCATTCCTCGCCGCCGTTGGGAGAGAGAACGGTGAGGGGAGGAATGATCGAGAAGGGGGCATCGCTGGTATCAGTGCAGGTTGCATTGCTGGTACTGGTGATCCGGACACGGTAATCAGATCCAAGGGGTGCACTGAAGGGGAAGGTGAAGTTGAACGACCCGGATCCCTCTGAGCCGATGGGAGTACTTGGGACAATAACCCTGTTTGCACCTCCTTTGATCACCTCAATCTTTACCGATGAACCTGGGTCTCCGGTATAGTTCCACCTGAGGGTCTGGGTTGAGCCCTGTTTCCATTGTTCACCCCCGTCTGGTGACACGACCGTGAGGGGTGCACCGGCAGCGATGGTGAAGGGAGCTTCGCTGGTATCGGTATACAGGGGATTGCTGGTGCTTGAAATCCGGATTAGGTAATCAGATGCAAGGGTCTGGTTATAGGGGATCCTCCAGGTGAAGGAACCAGAACCTTCGGTCCCAACCGATGTACCTGAAGAGATTACCGTGTCGATGGTCGTTCCTCGGAGAAGCTCGATCATGACCATACTCCCGGGGTGGTAGGTATAGTTCCAGGTAATGGTCTGCAGGGAGCTCTGTATCCAGTGCTCACCCCCGTTGGGGGTCATAACGGTGAACGAAGGAACAGGCTCGGTAACGGTAATGTCGGTTCCTGTCAGGGTACTATCCGATCCACCCTCATTTGAGACTGTCAACCGGACCGTATAGGTGCCCGGATTGTCGTAGACCTTGGTTACATTTCTGGACGTGAATTCTGTCGTGTTGAACCAGGTGCCGTCACCAAAGGACCAGTTCCACTCAGTCGGGTTGTTGAGCGATGTGTCGTTGAACCGGACAGCCAGCGGTGTATTTCCGCTGGTGCGATTTGCGGTGAATGATGCAACAGGGGCAGGCAGAGGCTGCTTCAGAATAAGGGGGACCATCAGGGTCCTGTCAACATTGATGGCGGTGTCGTTGGTCGCTCCTGCTTTTTCGGCATGGAACTGGAAGGGGGTATGGAATACTTCGGCCGTGCTGTTCCTGGTATACTCGTTCAGTGCAAAGCGGGGAACCCTGCCCGAGGCGTCCGTTGTCCCGGAATATACGGTTGATCCCGCGGAATTGTTCACCAGGACAAAGGCCCCTTCAACCGGGCTGAAACCCTCGTCGAGAACTGTCAGATCGACGAACCAGAAGACATTGAGGAGGGAGGTGTCTGCGATATTGCCTTTGGTCTTGTCGAATGTGGAGTTGTAGGTGTTAATATGACTCGATCCAGCGAGGTTCAAATCATCGGCAAGATTCTGAAAACGGGATTCGTTGAAGTTTCCCTCTATGCCAGAAATATAATTGCCCTGCTTATTCCCCTGAACCGTATTCTTCAGGTAGGTGACTTCCGGGTTGTCAATACCAGCGAGGAATAAACCGTATGATCCAGTGAATCCACAATCGGCAACGGTGTTATTTTCGAGCCGGATGGTCCCGCGGCTCTCGATGAAGAACCCGTGGTTACCCGTCCCGGTGACCGTGGAGTTGAGGATGGTGACATTCCCGCTCTGGGAGGAGATCTGCTGGATGCGGATCCCATGATCGGTCATGTTGACCGCGGTGACGTTGTCGATGACGATGTCACGGAACGAGTAAGATCCCATGTCCTCGAACCGGACCGCGTCCAGGGTGGGACCGCCGATTGCCGGCTGGGAGATGAGGGAGTTTGTGACCGTGAGGTTCCTGACGGTCCCGGCATTCTTCTCGATCCCGTAGATCCCGGACTGGGTAATAGTGACCCGGTCAATGGTGACGTTGGTGGCGGCCCCATCCATCCGGATTGCCGGCTCGGATGACTGGGATATCGTCAGGTTCTCGAGGTGGAGGGTATCGTATGTCCCTGTGGTCACGATCCCGTTGCTAAACGCACCGCCGGTGTTATCGATGACAGTATCCATAAGGGTGAAGTTGTTGCAATCGACGATCTGGTACGGCAGCCCGCGATTGTCCCTGATAGTGGTCCCCGGCTGGAGGGTGACGTCCCGGAAGTTCTGGAGATGGAGCCCGTTCCGGGAACCGGAGATCCGGTTATCGTTGGTGAACGTGATCAGGGAGTCGGGGACAGGGTTTACCAGGTACATGCCGCGGCCTCCCGAATGGTTCTGTCCACAATCGGTTGCGGTGTTATTTTCGAGCCGGATGGTCCCGCGGCTCTCGATGAAGAACCCGTGGTTACCCGTCCCGGTGACCGTGGAGTTGAGGATGGTGACATTCCCGCTCTGGGAGGAGATCTGCTGGATGCGGATCCCATGATCGGTCATGTTGACCGCGGTGACGTTGTCGATGACGATGTCACGGAACGAGTAAGATCCCATGTCCTCGAACCGGACCGCGTCCAGGGTGGGACCGCCGATTGCCGGCTGGGAGATGAGGGAGTTTGTGACCGTGAGGTTCCTGACGGTCCCGGCATTCTTCTCGATCCCGTAGATCCCGGACTGGGTAATAGTGACCCGGTCAATGGTGACGTTGGTGGCGGCCCCATCCATCCGGATTGCCGGCTCGGATGACCGGGATATCGTCAGGTTCTCGAGGCGGAGGTTATCGTATGTCCCTGTGGTCACGATCCCGTTGGTGTACCGGTAAATCGTCCCTCCCCGGATAGTAATATCATTCTTTCCCTCTATGAGGATGGCCGGGACTCCAAAGGCAGTCCCGTTCAGGGTCGTCCCGTTCAGGTCGAGCGTTATCCCGTCCTGGACACTGCTCCAGAACGTGATGGCATGGGGATAGTCTCCCGGCTCAACGATAGTGACCGTGCTCCCAGAAGTACTGACGTTAAGAATTGCATGTTCTATCGGCCAGAATGAAGGAGTAAAGTTCTCGCCCTCCCGCCACCATCCGGTCTGGTTGACATAGATCTGATCCCCCGCAACCACCTGACCCATAAGCATGATAACCAAAAAGGCAAGGATGAGATGTTTTTTTCCTACGAATTGCTGTTGCATGTGCGAACTCCCCTTCGGACGATGGGAAAAAAAAGATACGTTCTGCCGAGACTAAAGCCCCTGCATCCCGAAAAAAATCAGACCAGACCCCCCTCCGATTGCATGAGAATTTTTCTTCCAACATATTATTCTTAGCGAGAACGTGCAGAACTCTCCAGCATGCAAATTGACCGGACAGTCGTACTGATCGAAGAAAAAAGAAATGATGATTGTTATTTGAAGATATCAAAGATCTGGTCGCTGCCAGTCGCGGAGAGCCGGTCGCGCTCCTCCCGCTCCTCCACGAGGGCAAGCAGCGGGAGCGACATATCAACGCCCGGAACATGCCCGAACATCTTCTCCAGCTCGACCTGCTGGGCGTGCATGAAGAGGGCGTTCGGGATATCCATGGCGCAGAGCTCCTCGCACTGCCCGCAGTTGATACAGGAATCGGCGATGTGGGCATACCGGATCAGGTGGAACATGAAGTTGGGCGGGACCTGGCCCGGTGTCACGAGGTATGGCTTCTTGGTGCTGCACTCGACGCAGTAGCAGATCGGGCATGCTTCGATGCAGCTGTAGCACTTGATGCACCGTGAG